>JAULUW010000136.1:0-3249 GCA_032111345.1 Bacteroidia bacterium | reverse complement strand
AAACTTACCCTAGGAATATGCCGGTGTTCGTAACGGGTTGGACCTCCATTATGTCGAAATGTCCACATATAACCGGCTTGCAACTGTATGTTTTCATTCAGCACATAGCCCAAACCCACAAACAAGCGGTTGTCTTCAAAATGATTATAGGTAATACTCTTGCCTGCTTGAATAAAAATCTCATCGTACAGCGAAGCAAAATAAGTGCCCGGAACTAAATGGTGGTTATTTAACGGGATATAGGTGGCGAATTTATACCGGAATCGGTGGGTTAGTTCAAAAGGAGAACCAATGGCATATTGCCGGGCCCATCGTTGCTCAAATCGCAATTGGTGGTAAATTTTCGAACGCTCTAAATGTTGCACAAATAAAAATTGTTCCCAAAAACGATATTGCATGACCACCTTGTCAATATTGGGCGCATTTTGGTTATTGGCCCAATAAATAGGCGTAACAATGCCCCCCGTAATTTCAAATTCATCGCTATGGCGATACGTGGCCCCAAAACGCAAATAAATCTGCGCCATATCTTTAATGAACTGATTGCGCCTGCGGTAATGATATTCACCATAATAGAACCATTTATCGTTAAGTTTATACTTTGTGTATGTGCCTAACCAAAGTCCACTCGAATGATCAAAAGATTTTTCAGGATTTACAGATTGGGCGCCACCCCAATGAGGGGATCCCATTAATACCAGCATCAAGAAAAAATTTGAGGCAATCTTTTTTAGTTTATAAGTTCCCATATGAACCTCCTTTCTTTATGCGTTTTAGCTCTTGCTAATTTGCGCTCCAATGGGGCGGTAGATTTATCGCGCAGGTATAAAAACGATTGAAACAAGCGGCGTAATCGCATAGTAGACTCCAAACGATCTTGAAGTGAAGCATTTTCATTTAAGGCAATTTCTTCGTAGGTGTAGAATTGAAATTGTTCGTATAAACGTTTTTTTGTTCTGATTTTTAATCGCTCAAACGTAAAAGCATCTATGCTTTTTTCCGTGTAAAAGGTATCAATGGCCCTCCATAATTTTTCTAATTGCAAACTTCTATACCGCAACTGATCTAAACGCTTCAAATCAGACAGCAGACTGTCTCCCAAAGATTGTTCTATCTGTATTTCAGACTCACTTAAGAAGTTTTGATAACGCCGTTCAAAGGCTTCCCCCAAGAAGCGAATGGAGAAATCTCGAAGGTAACCGTAAAAGGGTCCATAAGGCAAGGTGTCGACCACGCATGTGCGTATCAAAGAATCGTGGGTGCTCTGGATATTTTGACTCAATTGTAGCATGAAACGCGAAAGCTCATAGCGTTTTTGAATGGCCAAACTGCTGTCGAGCCAGGTCTTTGCCTGTTGGAGGCGCGATTCGGTATTGCGCACCAAATAGGCGTTTAAATTTATTCCATCCTGAGTGTAATTAAGGACCCTAATGCCCTTCGCGGTTTGCAGGGTATCGGTATTCAAGAGTTTTTGGGCAAATTCTAAGAGCAGACCGTTGCGATTGTAATAAACCAAACGGCCACTTTCCATGATTTCACGCCATTTTTGCGTATAAGCATGCTTGGATTTTTGCTGCGCAATCCATTGACTCACCTCTTTGCAATAGGCCGTTTGTTGCGGATATAGCGCTATATTCTCTAAAGTATCTTGCAATTCCTGCACCCGCAATAGCCATTCCTGTGAGCGCTCTAACCAGGTCGATAAGTCGGTTTCTTCTTGCGCGTTCAAAGGATAAATGCAGCGGTTGGTGCCAAAACTCAATCCCGCCATTTGTCTCCACTCGGGTAAAAATCGAGAAATTAGGCCTTCCACTTGAGACAAATACCCTCCGGAATGTTCTTGATGCGCGATCCATTCGGATTGTTGTGGGTAACCGTCGCTGAAAGTTAAACTCATCGGATAATGCGTTAAATCGCCGGTTTTAACTCTGGATTTCAAAGCGTCTAAACAACGTGAACTCAAAGGAAATATCGCGTTTATCGTATCGCTTTTGCTGATTTTTTCGAGGGAAATTAAAACGCCTTTTTCATACAAACGGTTTTCCAAAAGGGTATCCCCATAGCGAAAAGTCCAATCTCCAACCATCATGCCTTCTTGGATCCGACCGTTTATTTGAATATTATTTGCATAATTCGCATAATTCAAAGGTCCATTCAGCCAGCCGTTTTCAAATTGAAATTCCAAACGCTCTAAAACCACTTTGTTTTCTACTGGATTTTGAATCCGCTCATAAACCCAGTTGCCATTGCGCACGCCTTTGCGCCAGTTTCCCTTAAGAGATTCCAATTCGGTTTGCACCCGATACTGCAAACTGCTGCCAACTAATTTATCGATCTCAACTTCCGAACTCAATGCCGCATAATTCCAATCGCCGCTTTCCTGCCCTTTGATGAAATACCCCGTTTCGATGTAATTTTCGTTTTTTAAAGTAGGAACCCGACGTTCTTGCTTGCTTTCAAATCGATAGGGCCCGTTCCAAGTTTCCTTCGGAGGAAGGATGAGCTTATTAGATACCGGTGCGGGCTCAGACAATACCAAAGATAGGGTTCCGGTATCCCCTTTGGGATGCACATAGCCGGGAGCAATAAAGGTGTATTGGGCGGAAAGGGGGAGAGCCACCCCTACGAAGTGCCCCATAATATAGAGGGTAATTAGGAGGGTTTTCAATGAACCATAGAGGTTCAAGGGTATTCTCGAAAACATGATAGGCCCCAAAAATACGCCTTCCCATTGAGTTTTAATAACTGCTTTCGTCTATTTTTACCTTTCCCCTAAACGTGTAATAAATAATTAAGGTATAACTTAAAACCAGGGGTGTACCCATGGCAGCCATCAATATCATAATTCCTAAAGATTTTTCGGATGCCGCAGCCCTGTAAATATCAATATGGTATTTCGGATCCATGCTCGAAATAAGCAAGTTGGGATATAAATTAATGGCTACGATCATGAACAGCAAGGCTATGGAAATCGAGGAGAATGCAAAGGCCTCCCGGTACTTATGCTTTATAGCCAGTCGGGGCAAATTGGCCATGCTTAAAATTGCGAACAAAGGAACAAAGAACCACAGGGGTTGGTCTTTAAATACTTGGGTAAGATGCGGAAGAAATACCAAGGCATAGGCCGAAGTCAATGCAAAACTTAATAGAAAAAAAACAATCGACCTTCGTAAACTTACGGAAATTCGGGCGTATAAGCGTCCTTCAGTTTTTAAGAGTAAATAAATGGCACCGTGTGTCATGAAAAGA
>JAULUW010000135.1:0-7514 GCA_032111345.1 Bacteroidia bacterium | reverse complement strand
ACAGTTTTAAAAGGTTTAAAAGGTTTAATGGGTTTATTAGATTTGGGGGTCTTGGGGTTTTGAAGGTTTTGGGGGGTAAGTCTTTAAAAGGTATATTGGGTTTTGAAGGTTGGGGTGTAGGCTTTAAAAGGTATATTGGGTTTTGAAGGTTTTGGGGGGTAGGCTTTAAAAGGTTTAAAAGGTTTAATGGGTTTATTAGATTTGGGGGTCTTGGGGTTTTGAAGGTCTTGGGGTTTAGGGTTTTAGGGAAAGGACTTGGGGATAGGTGTGTATTGGTTGGTGGTGGCGATGCGTTGTGTCGCGACAAATTGAGCAAAATGTGACACACATAAATTGCTCAAAAAGTACCGAGATATTTTACGTGTAATTGCAACAAATAAATCAGTGGATTCCGTTAAATTTGTGGTATCGTATGAATAATTTTAACGCCCGTTATTTTAAACCTTTTGAAGAGCGCCATAATGGCCCATCCCCTGAGGAACAAAAGGCCATGTTACAGGTTATTGGAGTAAATAGCCTCGATGAATTAATCGACCAAACGGTGCCGCCAAACATTCGAATGCAGCAAGGTTTGCAAACGGGTGAGCCAATGAGCGAAGCTCAGTTTCTTGCGAAACTCAAAGAAACCGCTGCTCAAAATAAAATATTCAAACAATACATCGGAATGGGGTATTACAATACCATCACTCCGAATGTGATTTTGAGAAATATCATGGAGAATCCAGGGTGGTATACCCAATATACACCCTACCAGGCCGAAATTGCTCAAGGTCGTTTAGAAGCTTTGTTGAATTTTCAAACCATGGTTTTGGACTTAACCGGAATGGAAATTGCCAATGCCAGTTTGTTAGACGAAGGCACTGCAGCTGCTGAAGCCATGGGCATGTTTAAAGGACTTCTTCCCAGAAAAAGCACCGCATCGAAGTTTTTTGTAGATCAAGAAGTATTCCCACAAACCTTAGATGTTTTGTACACCCGTGCCGAACCTATCGGTGTGGAAATCGTGGTGGGAGATTATAAAACTTTCCAAGCCAATGCCGAATTCTTCGGAGCATTCGTGCAATACCCCAATAACAAAGGGGAAATTTGCGATTATCGCGAATTTGTGAAAATGTGTCAGGCTGCTGAAGTGAAGACTTGTTTCGCGTCTGATTTAATGGCCCTTACGTTATTAACCCCTCCAGGTGAATTTGGCGCAGATTGTGTAATTGGTAATACCCAGCGTTTTGGTGTTCCCTTGGGATTTGGAGGTCCACACGCAGCTTTCTTCGCTACCAAAGATGAATACAAACGCCAAGTACCCGGAAGAATTATCGGTGTTTCTTTAGACCGTCGCGAACAACGTGCGTTGCGTATGGCTTTGCAAACCCGTGAGCAACATATCAAACGCCAAAATGCCACCAGTAATATTTGTACCGCGCAAGTGCTTTTGAGCATCATGGCGAGCATGTATGCCGTTTACCACGGTCCTGATGGACTTAAGCGCATTGCAGGTCGGATACACGGACAAGCACGTGCCTTGAAGAACGGTTTGCAAAACTTGGGTTATGACGTAAAAAGCGAGCAGTTTTTTGATACCCTATATATCGGTGGAATATCCGATATCGCTTCTTTGAAAGCTTCCGCCGAGCATGCACATCTGAATTTCAGATATTTTGAAAACGGGCATGTGGGAATTTCCCTACACGAAGCAACGACCGAAGCCGAAATCAATGAAATCTTAAACGTATTTGCACAAGCGGCAAAAAAGGCAGAAATAGCGGCGCAATTAGAGTCGGATTTTCAACTTTCTTGGGATGCTTGGGCGCAGCGTGAATCAAATTTCATGACCCATCCGGTGTTCAATTCGTATCACATTGAGCACGAAATGTTGCGTTATATCAAACGCTTAGAAGCGAAAGATTTGAGTTTATGTCACAGCATGATTCCTTTGGGATCCTGTACCATGAAATTGAATGCGACCACGGAAATGATTCCCGTTACTTGGCCTGAGTTCAACTCCTTGCATCCATTTGCCCCAGTAAGTCAAGCGCAGGGCTATATGGAGATCATCGAAGAATTGGATCGCGACTTGAGTGAAATCACAGGTTTTGCTAAGATGAGCATGCAACCCAATTCTGGGGCTCAAGGCGAATACGCTGGTTTGATGGTAATTCGTGAATACTTCAAAGATCGCGGCGAAAGCCACCGCAATATTGCTCTTATTCCATCCAGCGCCCACGGAACCAATCCGGCGAGTGCGGTAATGGCGGGTATGGAAGTGGTTGTAACTGCTTGCGATGAACGCGGAAATATCGACGTTGCCGATTTGAAAGCAAAGGCAGAACAATACAAAGACCGTTTGGCCGTATTGATGGTAACCTATCCAAGTACGCATGGGGTTTTTGAAAGTGCGATTAAAGAAATTACCCAGATAATTCACGATTTTGGTGGTCAGGTGTATATGGATGGTGCAAACATGAATGCGCAGGTTGGATTGACCAGCCCAGGATTGATTGGTGCCGACGTATGTCACTTGAACTTGCATAAAACCTTCTGTATCCCTCACGGGGGTGGAGGTCCAGGTATGGGTCCGATCGGTGTAGCCGCACATTTGGCTCCTTATTTGCCGAATCACGTAGTTAGTGCTACTTCGGGTGATCTAGGAATGAGCGCAGTAAGTGCTGCTCCATGGGGTTCTGCCAGTATCTTGTTGATATCCTATGCCTATATCAAAATGATGGGTGGAGAAGGCTTGACGAATGCTACCAAAGTAGCTATTTTGAATGCCAACTACATGAAAGCCCGTTTGGAAAAAGAGTATCCCGTATTGTACACCGGTGAAAACGGCCGCGCAGCGCATGAAATGATTTTGGATACCCGTGGATTCAAAACCAGTGCGCATGTAGAAGCTGAAGATATAGCGAAACGTTTGATGGATTATGGTTTCCATGCTCCAACATTGAGTTTCCCTGTAGCCGGTACGCTGATGTTGGAACCTACTGAAAGTGAGGGCAAAGAAGAATTAGATCGTTATTGCGATGCCTTATTGGCTATTCGCGAGGAAATCCGTGAAATCGAGGAAGGCGTTTACGATGCAGAGATCAATGTATTGAAAAATGCACCTCATACCATGGAAGAGATTGCCAGCGATTCTTGGTCTTTCGCCTATTCTCGTGAGAAAGCAGCATATCCGCTTGCCAGTTTGAGAATGTCGAAGTTCTGGCCAACGGTTTCCCGTGTCAACAACACCTATGGAGATCGCAATTTGGTATGTTCTTGCTTGCCGATAGAGGCGTATCAGAATTAATACAAAGTAAAATTTAATGGCTGCTTCCAAAAGAGGCAGCCATTTTGTTGAAGTACACTGTACGGTTGTTCTTAGGGAAATTAAAATCCCATTTGGATCTCGCATTTTACCCACAGAATACTCTCAATTTAGGAATTACATTCCTTTTATTAATCTTCTAAAAGTTTGTTTAGTTCACTTTCAAGCTGTGTTTTATTAGGAAGGTAAAGCTGGTATTTGCTGATAAAAAGTTGGTTGCTAATTCCCTCGGTAGCATATTCAACTAAAACATGATCTTTCTCAGCGCCTAAAACTATTCCAATGGGTTCGTTGTCTCCTTCTGTACCTACTTCTTTCTTAAAATAGTTGAGATATAAATTCATTTGACCAACATCCTGATGTGTGACTTCACCGCGTTTTAGATCAATGAGTATAAAACATTTTAATATTCTGTGATAAAATACCAAGTCAACGAAAAAGTGTTTCCCACTAATGGAAATTCGGTATTGACGTTTTTCAAAAGTGAACCCCGTCCCAAGTTCTAATAAAAATTGTTAAAGATTAGAAATAAGTTTTTCTTCTAACTCGCTTTCTAAAAATTGATAATTTTCTGGAAAATTCAAGAACTCCATTACATATGGGTCTTTCAAAATATCCTCTGCTTTTTGAATTTCTTGACCTTGTTCCGAAAGTTTCAAAATATCCTCTTTATCCTTACTTAAAGCTAAACGATGAAAAAGCATACTTTTCATTTGTCGCTTAAGCTCTCTGACGCTCCAATTTTCTTTTTCTGTTTGTTTTGTATAGAAATTAATTTCAAGCTCGTTGTCTGAGCGTAATATTTCAAAATAATGGCTCCAACTTAATACGTTAGACAGTGTCTCACTTTTTGGGAAATTCAAATACAATTTTCTCATATATAGCAAGTTAGACCTGCTAAAGCCTTTCCCATAGAGTTTTGTTAGGTCTTTGGATAGTTGCTCGAATAGAAAAGATCCATATTCTGCTTTCTCATTTCCTTTTTGCTCAAATTCGACAATATGTCTACCAATCAACCAATACGTCTTTACTAAAAGGGTGTTTACAGACTTAGCAACTTGCTCTCTTCCATTTTTTAAAAGTTCACCAATTGTATTTATTAAGGCAGTATATTTTGTTTGGTCCGAATTCATTTTGTCTAATTTAAAAAATTATATTTTGAATTTTTTCTGATTTAACGAGACAAAAATTCTCATATTTCTAATTACAATAAGATTTATCAAATAATAATCATCCTTCCTTGTGGCGTATAATTTTATAATTTCGGTAACTAGCTTGAGGTTGGTCGATTGGCGATTCTATATGAACATAAACGAATGCATATTCCTTTAACAACTCCATTCCGATTTCAGGCCATTCGATCATCCAAATATCCGTTTCTAAGGCTTCGTGTAGGCCCATTTCGATCAACTCTTGGGGTTCTTTGATTCGGTACCAATCGCTGTGTTGGATCGGTCCAAAATCGCTGGAATACGCATGAAGGATTCCAAAAGTGGGCGATTGCACGGGGGTGTTAACGCCGAGCATTTTAGCCGTGATTTTAATCAGGCTGGTTTTGCCAGAACCCACTTCCCCCGAGAAAATAAAGATGCGTATACCCGATGCAACCGCTTCTTTAAGGTAAGAAGCGGCCGTTTCGAGTTCGGTTAAGGGCAGCGCCGTTTCCCAATCTTTCATGGTTTAATTGCCGCGTTTGGGAGATAAAACGATGATGGGACAAAGCATTTCTTCCATGCTGATTCCGCCGTGTTGGAAGGTATGTTTGTAGTATTTTGCGTAGTAATTGTAGTTGTTGGGATAGGCGAAAAAGTCGTTTTCTTTGGCGAAAATGAAAGAGCTGCTGAGGTGTTGCAAAGGCAATTTGATTTCATGCGGCTTTTTCACTTCGTACACTTCTTTGGGGTTATAGGTCAAGCTTTTGCCTTGTTTATAGCGCAAATTGGTATTTACGTTTTTATCGCCAACCACCTTAATGGGGTCCTTCACGCGAACGCTGCCGTGGTCGGTAGTGATGACGATTTTGCAGGGTTTTTCCGCGATGCGCTGAATGGCCTCCCACAAGGGCGAATGTTTGAACCATGTGGCAGTAACATTGCGGTATGCCGCCTCGTCATCGGCTAACTCGCGCACGATGTTGACATCGGTACGGGCATGAGAAAAGGCATCTACGAAATTGTAAACTATAACATTCAATTGGTTTTGACGCATGTTATTGACATTGTCGACTAAGGTTTTGGCATGGTCTAAACGGGTAATTTTGTGATAACTGAATTTGATATCGCGGCGCAAGCGCTTCAACTGTTCTTCTAGGAATTCCTTTTCATATTGGTTTTTTGCCCCTTCGTCTTCGTCGTTAGACCATTTGTCTGGGAAGGTTTTTTCGATATCCAGAGGCATCATGCCGCTGAAAATCGCATTTCGGGCATACTGTGTGGTAGTGGGCAAAATACTCATGTACAAGTCCTCAGAATCGGTTCTGAGCACAGTATTGAGGGTTTCAGAAATGGCTCTCCATTGATCGAAGCGCAAATTATCGAGCAGAATCATATAAACAGGCTCTTCGGCATCGAGGAGGGGATTTACGGCGGTTCGGAAGAGATTGTGGCTTAGGAGTGCGCCCGCTTTATCGTTTTGCGTAAAAGGCAAATAATTTTGGGATACAAATTTGCAAAAAGCGCGATTGGCATCGGCTTTTTGGGTTTCCAACACTTCCTTCATGCCCTCTTCGGAAGTTTCATCGAGTTGCATTTCCCAATACACCAATTTCTTATACACATCGGTCCATTCTTGAAAGCTTAGTTTATCGGAAACACTCATGCCAATTTGCATGAATTCGCGCTGATAGCCCTGGGTGGTTTTTTGATTGATGAAACGTTGTTCGTCGAGATTCTTTTTGAGGGAAAGCAGGATTTGATTGGGATTTACGGGTTTGATGAGGTAATCGGCAATTTTGGAGCCGATGGCTTCTTCCATAATATGTTCTTCCTCGTTTTTGGTGATCATGATAACGGGAAGATTGGGTTTGATTTGTTTGATTTCGGCCAGCGCATCGATGCCGGAAATTCCGGGCATGTTTTCATCTAGAAAAACCAAGTCCACATCCGTTACTCGCACGGTATCGATGGCATCGCGACCGTTGTTTACGGTACTGACGCGATAGCCTTTTCCTTCGAGGAACAAAATATGGGGTTTGAGCAGGTCGATTTCATCATCGGCCCAGAGTAAATGTGCTTGCATAATTATTTAACGTAAAAAATCTTACAAAATTCGTTCCTTTTTTACGCTTACCTGCATAAAATGGAGGGATGCTATAAAATATCCCATAAAAAAGGGGAATTCGGTGTTAAATAAAGAGGTAAAACCAATAAAAGCTGCATTTTTGCAAGGTGAGTTCGCATCATATCATTCGCGATAATCAGGAGGCGGCATTATTGATTGCCGACGGCGAGGCGTGTTCGATTGCTTTGATGGAGGAATTATTGGAATGGAGTCCTTTTGTCTTGGTTTTAGACGGGGCCTTGTCGCGGGTTTTGGATTGGAATATTAAGGTAGATGTATGGTTGGGGGATTTTGATTCGGGGGAAGCCTTAACGGAACGCGCGCAGGCCTTGGGCATCGAGCGGGTGCACACACCGGATCAGGATTTTACGGATATGCAGAAGGCTTTTGATTATTTGGCGACGAAGAAATTTCATTCGGTGCACGTGGTATGGGCCGGTGGCGGTCGGATGGATCATTACTTCAATAATATATTTACGGCTGCGGCTTGGAACGATCGTTTGAATATTACGTTTATAGACGATTATTCGCGGGCATTTTTTCTTCCTAAGGAATTCAAAAAGTGGTATCCCAAAGGAACGAATATTTCCTTATTGCCTTGTGGTCGGTGTGAGGGAGTTTCCACCAAAAATTTAGTTTGGAATTTACAGGATGAAACGTTGGAGCTTCCGCATAGGACGAGCAGTTCGAATCGGGTGGCAGAGGATGGCTGGGTAGAGGTGCGGTTTGGAGAGGGGCATTTGATGTTGGTGGAGTGACGGCATTGTAGACGGCCTTCGGCCTGGTTGGACGCTTCGCTGGTTAGACGGCCTTCGGCCTGGTGGGACGCTTCGCTGGTTGGACGGCCTTCGGCCTGGTGGGACGCTTCGCTGGTTAGACGGCCTTCGGCCTGGTTAGACGGCCTTCGGCCTGGTTAGACGCTTCGCTG
>JAULUW010000134.1:0-5785 GCA_032111345.1 Bacteroidia bacterium | reverse complement strand
TGGTATCTTTTCTATCCTGATTCTGAAAATTTTCGACTTTGGCAATTGGTCACACATATTTTTTGCCACGGTGGATTCGGACATATCCTTTTTAACGGAATTGCACTTTTTTCCTTTGGTATGGTTGTAGAATATCGTTTGGGAACCCCTTTGTTTCTGAAACTTTTCTTTGTAAGCGGTTTAGGTGCTGTATTGTTGCATTTTGCATGGATGGCCTATTGGATATTTGAGCAAACAGGGTATTTATTCCCCAATATAGCGATGGGACAAGAGTTCGTACCCTACCCGCCCATGCTCGGTGCTAGCGGTGCCCTTTACGGCGTTATGACGGCGTTTGCCCTGCTTTATCCCAATGAAAGTATGATCTTTTTATTCCTTCCTTATCCTATCAAAGCAAAATATTTGGTGCCGATTATCGTTGGATTAGATGTATTGCTCGGAATTATCGATTTAGAATCTGATAATATCGCTCACTTTGCACATATTGGTGGCGCATTATTCGGATTTATATTCGTTAAAGTGTGGCAACGCTATTTCGTAAAATGATAACCAACCGACCCCTATTCAAGCTAAACAGCAAACCCTTTGACCCTTTAAATCGGGCGGTAGTAAACCTAATTTGGGCCAATGTAATTGTATTCCTTGCATTGTTTGTAATTCGATTGCTACCCTTCGGTGATGCATTCTATTTTTTCCTCAGTTTTAATCCAACAAAACCTCTTTACGCCTCCTTCTATAGCATCATTACCAGCATTTTCGTACACGATGGCCTGTTTCATATTTTAGGAAATATGTTATGGCTTTACTTCGTGGGCATTATACTGGAAGACCTCATCGGCAAGAAGCACATTTATTACTTGTTTTTTGGCGGTGGAATCTTGGGCGTTTTTGTTTTTTATGCGTTTAGTGTATATCTCCAACAGCCCTATCCCTTGGTGGGGGCATCTGCAGGTATCGCAGCAATTTTAGCGGCTACAGCCATTTTTGTACCCCATTATAGAGTATTTCTTTTTGGAGCCATTGAAGTGGAAATTCGTTGGATTGTTTTAATCAAAGTGTTTTTTGATGTAATCGGAATGTTCGGACCTACCAATGCCGGCGGATACCAAGCTCATTTTGGTGGGTATTTATTTGGATTACTTTATATCACCGAGTTAAAGGGTATGTGGAACTTCCCCAAAATAAATTTCCCCCAGAAATCAAAAAAACCCAGCCGCAGTGCCTCTGTAAATATCAATAACCCAAACAACCCAAGCCAAGAAGAAATAGATCGAATTCTTGATAAAATTAGTGCCGGTGGTTACGATTCCCTAAGTCAAAAAGAAAAAGAAACCTTATTCAAAGCGAGCAATAAGAAGTCGTGAAGTGGATACTTAGAATTTTAAATCTTGCCCTTTTCCCCATTACCTTGGTATTGGCATTTTTACTCTTTGTTGCGGGCCAATCTCCTGCACTTTCTCCGGTTTATTCCAGTACCCTTGCACTTATAGGCATGGCTTTCCCAGTTTGGTACTTGCTGAATATCGTTTTACTTATCTATTGGGCCATTCAATTCAAATTGAAGACCTTGATCCCGCTTTTTGCTTTGCTATTTCACGTTCAACCTGCCCAGTTATACGTGCAATGGAATTTACCCTCAAAAGACACCGTATCGCACCCCTTAACCGTAGTATCCTACAACGCGAATCACTTTGGTTACACCAGGCAAGTTTCAGATCTCGATAGCATCATTGGCATCCTAAAAGCGCAAAATGCAGATGTGATTTTGCTTCAAGAAGCAAGAAACTCAAACGGATCATTAACCCAATTAGGAAAACAATTAAGTCGCGCATTGGAACTGCCTTATTATGCGTGCTATCCCCTACAAAAGAAGGGCAATTATGGAATGTGTGTGTTTTCCAAGTACCGAATTAAAAACTGGGACAAAGTATATTTTTCCAATCCTACGGGTAACATGTCTATGTATGCCGATATCGGCATTCCGGATCCACAAAATCCAAAATCCGAGCGCAGCATCCGCTTTTTTAATATCCACCTGCAATCAATACGCTTCAATAAGAAAGATTATCAAGCCATTGAAGAGGTAAATACAGACAAAAGCTTCGATAAATCCAAAACCGAGGGCATTATCAATCGAATCCGGATCGCCTATGAAAAAAGGGCCCCTCAAGTGGTAAATCTGAAAGAAGAAATTGCGGCATGTAAACTTCCCAAATTTGTAATTGGTGATTTCAATGACGTGCCGGTGAGTTATACCTACTACGAATTGTCTGAAGATCTCAACGATGCCTTTACCTCTCGCGGAAGGGGAATTGAAACCACTTATAAAGGACCATTCCCAAGCTTTCGAATCGACTACCAATTGTATTCAGACCCCTTGAAATGTTTGAAATACGAGAGCATAAAAAAAGTGCCGAGCGATCATAAAATGATCGTCGGCACTTACGATGCAAACGCATTGTTTTATTGACGGGAAGCTGCGCTCATACGCTGCAAATCCATAATACTGCGTCTTGCGGCATAAAAGCCGGGTTCAATTTCCAACGCTTTTTGCAAGTATTCTGCCCCTTGCATGATATTGCGATTTGCCACAGCTAGTTGATATTTTAGGAATAAAAATGCGGCTTCAGTAGCCACTCTCTCTGTTATTTGAGCTTGAAAATGCTCCATGGCTACTTTTTTATCTTTGAGATTCTTATCAGACAGGGCTTGAGTAATCATAGAATCGGCTTCTGCCATTCTACCTCTTGCAATTTGAATCCACGTTAAATCCCAAAAATAGGTTGGGTCCTGCGTTTCTTTCCACATTACTTCAAACATTTCAAATGCAGCCGTATCCTTGCCTTCTTCTAACAATAATTTGGCTTTGATATCTCTCAGGAATAAACTATTCGGGTTTTTAAGCAAGCCCTTGTTGGTATAAAACATGGGTGTTTTTGAACTGCGTACCATTCCTGGGATGACTTTGTAGAGGTAGTGATAATAGGCCAAGGTATCTAAAACCCAGGATTCAACGGTTGAATCTTGCGCCACCCAATGGGTCAAGGTTGAAATCACGGTTTCGCGATCTTGCGCTTCTAAAGCAAGGTCATACGTTGCTTTCAACTGCTCTTTAGAATCCATTGCTTTGCTTCCACAAGCACTTAGGCCGGTAATGGCCAATAAAATATACAGGTATTTCATGTTGTTTGTATTTATTTAGCGTGAATGCGTTTCAAACCGAATTCATCTTTCAAAACGTGATAGGCCATTTCCGAATAATACGCCAATGCGTCGATCACCAAGCCCAAACAATCTGCTTGAAAAGAACTTCCAGAAACGCGATAACTCAATACGCAGGCATTGTCCTTTTCATTGTAGGAAAATTTCCCATACATCAAGTTCAAATTGACAATCAACAATTCTTGTAAAAATTCATTTCTTTTCAAGGTAGGCGCATAAGTAAAGGGGATGGTTATCTGAAAAACCCTGGGGTCTTCTTTGAAAACAAAATAATTCCAAGGCGTTGATTCCTGATCTTGCCATACGTCTATGTAAACGGGCATTTCATTCTTCAGAAGGATCCATTGACCGTTTTCATCGGCCATAGATTCTTCCTCCGATAAACCCATATTTCGGATTGCGCGCTCCACATTCTCGATCAATTCAGATAATTCCATGCTGCAAAAGTACTAAATACTCGTTTTAGACTTACTCATAAACCAAAATACGAGTCCCAACAAGCCCGTACCAAAGCCCATTAAGCTTTCAAAGGGCTTAGATTGCACAAAGAACACACATACACTGGCCGTCATTATTAAAAATATCAAAGGCGTTAAGGGATATCCCCAAGCTTTATAGCCCTGAGGAGGACCTTCACGGAATCTTAAAATAAAAAGACCCAAAACCGTTAACCAAGTAAATAAGGAAAGTGTGAACGCCACATAATAAATGAGCGACTCAAAATCCATAATATGAAGCAATACAATACTCACCAAGGCTTGAAGCCAAATTGCCCGTGCTGGAATATTTTGGGAATTTAAAGCCGCAAAAAATCGCAGTTGCGGCACTTTTTCCAACATGGTTTTTAAAACCCTAGGACCGGTAAAAATCATGGAGCTGATGGTAGAAACGAGTAAAATACTGATTACGCCACCCATCAAACGACCCCAATCTGATCCCCAAATATGTTGTGCCGCAATCAACCCTACTTCCTTCTTTCCGCGCATTACATCAATTGGAGTGCTGCTTAAAAACACCCAATTTAGGGCGGAATAGAGTACCATTACGACTACTGTTCCTATTAAAATGGATTTACTGAGATTCTTACTTGGATCTTTTATACTTCCCGCTATGTAAGCCGCTGCATTCCAACCGCTATAGGCAAATGATACCCAAACCAAACTAACCGAGAAGCTCGCTTTAAACCAAAAATCACCAAATATTTCATTCAGCGCATCGGTATTCGGGCTGAAATTCAACTGTGTTTTATTTCCCAAATACCAACCGGAAATAATAAACACCAACATCAGTAGCACTTTCGCTAAAGTAGAAATGCGCTGAAAGAGAAGACCTATATTCAAACTTTTTCCGTGTAAAATACTCAAGGCAAGGATCACAATTACACCCACTAAAGGACCACTTATGGCCGGAATTACTCCCTGCAAATAGGCCCCTAGTGCAAGTGCGGCGCCTGCAACAGGAGCTGCAAACCCTACAGTCGTGCTTACAAATCCTGCCATATAACCCAAAGCGGGATGGAAAATTTCCGATAAAAAGTGAAATTCACCGCCGTCTTTAGACAATCTTCCCGCAATTTCTGCATAGCAAAAAGCTCCAGTGAGCGCAATAAAACCGCCCGCTACCCAAATCATCAACAAGGCAAAACCTGAATGTGTATCGAATAGTTGAAATCCCAAACTGGTAAAAACTCCTGTACCAATCATGTTGGCAATAACCATACTGGTGGCAGACCATACGTCTATATTACGCGTTTCACTCACACAACGAAACAACGCATTTTTTCTCGATTTGCAACCGTGTACAAAATATTATATTCCTTTTTTTTTCATTGCCTATTTTTGCTCCATGAATTCCCAGCACCCCGACATTTTAAGTATCGATATTCACACCCATATTATTCCTGAAAATCTTCCCAAATGGAAGGAAAAATTCGGATATGGCGAATTTGTTTCCTTAGAACATCATAAACCTTGCTGCGCAAGAATGATGATGGATGGGGAATTCTTTAGGGAAATTGAAAACAATTGTTGGGATGCCGAACAACGCATGAAAGAATGCGATCATGTGCATGTAGATGTTCAAGTTTTGAGCACAATCCCGGTGATGTTCAGCTATTGGGCAGACGCCAAACATACGCTGGAAATTTCAAAATTCTTAAACGATCACATCGCGGAAATTTGCGTGCGTTATCCGAAACGCTTTGTAGGACTCGGCACTTTGCCCATGCAACATACCGATCTTGCCATTCAAGAGTTAAAACGGTGCAAGGAAATCGGACTTAAGGGCATCCAAATCGGTTCCCATATAAACGAATGGAACCTAAACGAACCGGCTTTATTCCCCATTTTCGAAGCCATGCAAGATTTGGATATGGCACTCTTCGTGCACCCTTGGTGGTACAGTGCAAAGAAAAAAATGCCCAAATATTGGTTGCCGTGGCTCGTTGGAATGCCTGCAGAAACGTCCTTGGCTATAACCAGTATGATTTTCGGGGGAATCTTTGAACGCCTTCCTAAGCTTCGTGTCGCCTTTGCTCATGGAGGGGGCTCTTTTCCCGCTACTA
>JAULUW010000133.1:0-12855 GCA_032111345.1 Bacteroidia bacterium | reverse complement strand
TTATCGAAAAAAGTGATTTTAAGGTGGTTGCGATTTTTGAAAAGGAAAATGGTAAAATCATTAAAGCAGAATTACCACAGCGATTTAAAGATCAGGAAAAAGCAACCGATTTCTTGAATACGCTTATCGGAGCACAATTTCATGTAGGAAATATTGAAGTAAAACCAACCTTTAGAAGCCCCTCAGCTCCGTTTACAACCTCTACCTTGCAAC
This sequence comes from Bacteroidia bacterium, assembly GCA_032111345.1. Taxonomy (GTDB): domain Bacteria; phylum Bacteroidota; class Bacteroidia; order NS11-12g; family UBA955; genus VMCP01. The sequence continues at coordinate 12,642 of JAULUW010000133.1, read as the reverse complement.
AAGAAGCCTCTCGTAAGTTGGGTTTCGATGTTAGTCGTACGATGCGAGTAGCTCAAAAATTGTACGAAAACGGACATATCACGTATATGAGAACGGATTCTACTAATTTGAGTAAAACCGCTATTGAGGGCGCCAAACAAGAAATTTTATCCGCATACGGAGACGCCTTTTCTGAACCGAAAAATTTCGCTACAAAAAGTGAAAATGCTCAAGAAGCCCACGAAGCCATTCGTCCAACCTATTTCGACAAACATACCGCTGGGGCAACGCCTGAAGAACAACGTTTGTATGATTTGATTTGGAAACGTTCTATTGCATCCCAAATGTCTAAGGCACGTTTAGAAAAAACGACCTTAGATATTCTTAACCAACAAACGAAAGACGTTTTCAAAGCCTCTGGGGAAGTAATTAAATTTGAAGGATTCCTAAAAGTGTACCTAGAAGGAACGGATGACGAGTCTGATGAAGAACAGGAAGACATGTTGCCTGCGGTTGAATTAAATGAAAAGCTGAAATATCAAAACATTACGGCTACACAAAAATTCGCCAAGCACGCTCCTAGATATACCGAGGCATCTTTGGTGAAAAAACTGGAAGAATTGGGCATTGGCAGACCGTCAACTTATGCGCCAACCATTCAAACCATTAAAAATAGAGGGTATATATTACAAGAAAGCAGACCCGCGCAACAACGTAAAATACCTGTAATAACCCTAAAATCAGACTCCCTAACCAACCGATTTGAAACCGAAAATTTTGGTGCTGAGAAAAATAAACTATTCCCAAGCGATATCGGAATGTTGGTTACCGATTTTCTTTCAGAACATTTTACCGACATCATGGATTACGGTTTTACCGCACAAGTTGAGGGTAAATTTGACGAAATTGCCAAAGGACTTCAAAGTTGGCAGCTTATGCTTTCTGAGTTTTATAAGCCTTTTAAAATTTCAGTAGCAGATACCATTCAAAACGGCGGTCGCGTAAGCGGAGAGCGTATTTTGGGGAAAGACCCTGTGAGCGGTCTTACCATCTTAGTTCGTATGGGCCAATACGGGCCGATGGTGCAATTGGGGGCTCGAGATGAAACGGAAACCCCTGTATATGCGAGTTTGTTGAAAATTCAACGATTGGAAACGGTTACACTGGCTGAAGCCATTCAACTTCTTGCCATTTTTAATAATGGGTTTCAGTTTAAAGATCAAAAAGTACAAGTTGGAGTAGGTAGATTTGGTGCCTATATCAAATTCGGCGAAAAATACATCAACGTAAAAGATGAATCTGAACTTTTAGATTTAGATCAACAAAAAATTGAAGTCCTTCTTACGGAATTCGAAAAATCGCCAAGTTACCCCGTTAATTTAGGGAACTATGAAGATAAAGCCGTTCAGGTAAATTCAGGTAGATTTGGACCTTATGTAAAACACGCTTCCCTTTTTGTGAGCATTCCAAAAGCAGAAGATCCATTTACCCTTACATTGCCCAGAGCGATTGAATTAATAGAGAAAAAACGCGAAGACGATCGTCAAAAAATGCTCAAAACTTTTGAGGGCAGAGAGGATGTAACCGTACAAAAAGGCCGATATGGGGCATTTATCAAATACGGAAAGGAAAATCTTAAAATCCCAAAAGATGTGGATTATAATGATTTGACTATCGACATGATCGAAGCCATCGCCAAAGAAGCCAATGTAGGAGATAAAAAAACGGCGGCTAAAAAAGCCACCGGAGCAAAAAAAACTACCGCAACATCAAAAGCTACGGCTAAAACCCCTGCGAAAAAAGCAAGTCCAAAGAAAGCCAGCACTAAAAAAACCAGTACCACTAAGAAATAATTCGCTTTGACCAATAGCAAAACCATACACGCTTTAGTGCAATTATTAGACGATACCGATCCAGAAGTACTTGGAATCGTAGAGTCTAAATTAATTCATGAAGGCGCTGTATTTATTCCAGAATTGGAAGAAATTTGGTTGGAGAATACCTACCCACATTTAAACGAACGAATTGAAGAAATAATCAAGAGGTACCAAAAAGCGGAGCTTCTTCAGGATGTGGATTTTTGGCTTTCTAAAGGAAGCCAGTCCACGGCTTTAGAAGCTTGGGTATTGGCCAGTAGGGTTCAATATCCGGGCCTGAAATTGAGCATGATTCGGGCGCAGTTGAATCAATTAAAAATCGATGCATGGGTTAAAATGGGTGGGGTGAAAAATCCCTTAGATCAAATCCAAATATTGAATCATGTGTTTTTTGAAACCTATGGATTCAAAGGGAATAACGAAAATTATCACAACCCAGATAATTCCATTATAACCCGAGTTATGGAAACGAAGTTTGGCAATCCCATCTCTCTTTCTATACTCTATATGTCGGTAGCCCACGATTTAGGTTTGCCTCTTTTTGGGGTGAATCTTCCACAGCATTTTGTGTTGGCATATTGCAAGTTAAAATCCCCCGTAAATGAAAATGGCACCTATGATCGCGAGCAACTATTTGTTGGGAATGTGGAAAAGGTTAATTTTTACGTAAATGCATTTTCTAAAGGACAAATATTTACAAAAGAAAGTGTAGATGCGTTCTTAAAGGTTATTAAAGTTAATCCGCAAGCTTCTTTTTATCAACCCTGTGATTCATTAGAAATATTTCGGCGTATCCTCAGAAACTTACATTATGCCTTTTCAGAGCAGCAAGATAATGAGAAACAGAGCGATATATTGGATATTATGTCACGTATTGGGATGACGAATAAAGAGGAATCGTAGGATATATTTGTTCGCACGCAATAAAATTGCGAAATTTGTAAAATCTTATTATGGCAGAAAATCCGATTCTCGTTCCAAAAATGGGCGAAAGCATTAACGAAGCAACCGTAATCCGTTGGCTTAAAAATGTGGGTGACAAAATTGAAAAAGATGAACCTATCGTGGAAATTGCTACCGATAAGGTAGATAATGAAATCCCGAGTCCCGCAGACGGTGTATTAACCCAACAATTATTTCAAGACGGAGACGTCGTAAAAGTGGGAGAGGCCATAGCAATGATGGATTCTGAATCTGATTCCGCATCCGCATCTGTTGCTGCACCCGTAATACAAAATACCCCCGTTGAAGTAGCGGCCGCAGTTGAAAAAATTGAAAACCAAGTTCAAGAAGTAATCAATCAAAATATTGCTGTTGCAAAACCTAGCGATTCCAATCGATTCTATTCTCCCTTAGTTATGAATATTGCGTCTAAGGAAGGGGTAACATCCCAAGAGTTGGAGCGTATTGAAGGAACAGGAATGGAAGGTCGCGTTACCAAAGCCGATATTCTAAACTATCTCGAAAATAGAAGTGCTGCTCCAACAACCCCAGTTGCAGCTCCCGCTGCAGTGGTTAAACAAGAATTAACCCCGAACAAAGGCCTTGCGCATGCCCCAGCAATCAATCTTAATCCAGGAGACGAAATCATTCAAATGGATCGCGTGAGAAAAATGATTGCCGATCACATGGTAATGAGCATGCAAACCAGTCCCCATGTTACCTCTTTTGTAGAAGCAGACGTAACCAATATGGTGAATTGGAGAAATAAAGTTAAAGACGGTTTCAAAAAACGCGAAGGGGAAAACCTAACCTTTACACCCATTTTCCTTTGGGCAATAGCAAAAGCCATTAAGGATTATCCAATGATTAACGTTTCCGTTGATGGTGATAAAATCATCAAAAAACGCAATATCAATATTGGTATGGCCGTAGCTCAAAGCAATGGCAACCTAATAGTGCCCGTAATTAAGAATGCCGATTCTATGAATTTATTGGGATTAACCCGTGCGGTGAATGATTTTGCTGCAAGAGCCCGTATTAATAAATTAGCACCCGACGATATTCAAGGCGGTACCTACACGTTAACCAATGTGGGATCCTTTGGTAATATTGCAGGAACACCCGTTATCAATCAACCTCAAGTAGCCATTATGGCGGTAGGTACCATTACCAAAAAACCAGCTGTTCTAGAAACCGAACATGGAGATGTAATTGCTATTCGCCAGAAAATGATACTCTCTCATAGTTATGACCATAGGGTTGTGGATGGCGCTTTAGGTGGCATGTTTGTTAAAAGAGTAGCGGAATATCTCGAACAATGGGATATTAATACGGAAGTATAAAGGCTGTTTGACAAACCGGTTATGGAAACGAAAATTATCCGGTTTGTCAACCTGTTTTATATATTGCTACTAATTAATGTTTTAGTTTATATTTTTGATGAAGTTTTACCGCCCCTTGTGCGCGTTTATACCATCACCAACAATCATAAACAACTAAGTCTTTCGGAAGAGTTCAAAATTAATAAAGATCTTCAGTACACCCTTTTGGTTGAGGATTCTACTATTGAAAATTCCGAAGAAAAGGTGTTACTGGTAGAAGTAGATGAAGCTACCTACTATCGAGTAAGAAAAGGCGAACACGCATTTGTGTACGTTACCCCAATTTACAAACACATTCGGTTTTGTCTCGATGCCAAACACCCCGTATTAAATAATATAAATCCGTTTACCTACCGATTTCCACTCGAAATCAAACATGTTTTAATGCCCCTCTTTATTTTGGTGTTATGCATTTTAGGGTATAAAACGAAGATTTTCGAGGTGAAATTCACAGTTTTTCTGTTCACTGCCATATTTTCAATCGTTTTAAAATGGATGTTACGTTAATCAAAACCTATAAACATCCCCTGTCTTGGTTGTATTTGGCTTGCATAATTGCCGCAATTTTTGCGCAAGGGTGGGATCCTAGGTCACTCGTTGATACGCAAGAATACTGGGCCTCAATTAACTATTATTTTCATTTTGAATCGCTTAAAATCGATCCCATGTCCGGAGATCGTTGGATGTTTGTGAGCCGCCGAACCCCTGGATATCCCTTCCTTTTATTTTTTTTCGGTGGATTCGGAACGCTTCTGATTCAAGGATTTGCAGCAATTTTAAGTCCATTCGTATGCCTGAAAATGCTATCTGTCTTTAATCGCAACGTTTCCCAATCACTCTTTTGGGTTTTATGGATCACTTTTCCGCTTCAATTCTTTTATTCAGCGCTGCCAATGCCCGAAATCTTGGTTCAATACTTATTGATTTCTTGGATTTGGCTTCTGATTTCCCAACAACTTTTTAAATCCAATTTGGTATTAGCCTTGTTGCTGCTTTTTAAGCCTATTTTTATCGTTTTAGGACTCCCTTTGTCGTTTTATCTTTATAAAATGTATAGAAAAGCAGGACCACCAAATGGGGGGTGGTTTGGGTTTAGTTGGATAAAAAACACCGTGAATCCGCAGTTCAGATGGAAAACGCTAAGCCTGGTTTTCCCCATTATTGCGTTGTTTTCTGTGGCACGTTTCCATAAGTTGGTTTGGGGGATTTTCCATATATCTTCTGTGGGAACGACGAATTTTTATGAATACAATCGGGTATTAATCCTTCAAAAAGTCAAAGGCATGGAATACACCGATTCTTTGTACCACGAAGAAGCTCAAATTTTAAATAAAATTTCCAATTTAGATCCAAAAAAAGGGGAATTTCTCCGAAAAAAATCTGCGGAAACCCTCCGCGATTACCCGCTACACTATGCGTTGTTGCATTTTAAGGGAATGATTCAAATGGCTGTAGATCCGGGAAGATACGATGCCATGGTCTTTTTTAAATGGCCATCGCGTAAGGGATTTTTAGGCGTAAATGATGGCAATATATCGGGAACAAGGCCCGTTTATGAATGGGCGTATATTGGGATATTTGCGACTATGGGCTTGTTGAAATTTGCGCTATTTGGGTGGATACTCATTCTGAAAATGAGCCAAAAACGCGCTTGGAGCGCATTGGAGGTTTTGCTTTTGTTAAGCCTATTTGCGTACGCGTTTGGGGTAGGTGCAGTTGGAACGGCTCGGTATTTATTACCCCTTTATCCTTTAATCATTGTTTTTTTACTGTTAAATTTCCCCAATAAAAAGTACTTTAAAAGTCATGCTCCAAATGCAACCGTTAATTGAAGGAACTCCTCATACATGCGTTATTTCCTATACACGTTTTTTTTGAATTCAAGTTTCTTAAATAATTTAAGTCATGAAGATTTTACTCCTTAGCGATAATCATGCACATACCGATGATGGGATTTTGAAACATGTACATTGGTCCGACGAAGTATGGCATGCAGGGGATTGGTTAAATTTAGATTTACACAATGAAATTAGGAAGTGTAACAAACCAATTATGGGTGTTTATGGAAACGTAGATGGTACCGATGTCCGCGCATGGTATCCTGAAATTCAATGTTTCGAGAGAGAGGGAGTCCGTGTTTTTATGACCCATATTGCGGGCAAACCCGGAAAATATTCTCAAAGAATCGTTCAGGAAGCCCGTAAATACCGGCCAAAAATATTCATTTGTGGACATTCACATATTTTATTGGTTCAAAACGACCCTCAAAATGGATGGCTTCACATGAATCCAGGCGCCATAGGGCTCCATGGATTTCATAACATGCGAACAGCCTTGCGTTTTGAAATTCAATCAGGTAGCGTTAAAAACCTTGAAATTGTGGAATGGGCCAGAAAATAAATCCAAGATAATTTCAAAAAGAAATTGATTTTTACGAGGAAAGTATTATTTTTGCATTCCTTTAAAAGGAAGCCCAGGTGGCGGAATTGGTAGACGCGCTGGTCTCAAACACCAGTGGGCTTAAACCCGTACCGGTTCGACTCCGGTCCTGGGCACCACTTGAATCGAATCATTCATACACAGATTCAAACAATCGACGGTCATAACATGGCCGTCGATTTGTTTTTGCCAGAAATGCCAGGCTCCGAGAAGCTTAGCGTTAGCATCTTTTGTCACGGTTTCAAAGGTTTTAAAGATTGGGGCTTCATCCCTCATATTCACGATTTTTTAGTAACCGAAAACAGAGCCCTAATTTGTTTTAATTATTCGCATAATGGGGTCGATAAACGCGATTTTGACGATTTAGATCTGTTTGCAGAGAATACTATTGGACAAGAACTTCGAGATATGGAATCCTTAGCCCGTTGGATTCAAGAAGAAGCCACAGAGGCCTATCAATTGCATCCAGAAAAGTTGGATTGGATCGGACACAGTCGGGGAGGAGGTAATGTTTGGATTTTTAGTTCGCTGTTTCCCCAATATGTTCGAAAAATTGTTTCATGGGCAGGGATCTCAAATTACCATGATCTTTTTAGAAATTTGGATTTAAAAACCTGGCAAGAAGAGGGCATTGCCTATATAGAAAATGCGAGAACTCAGCAAAAGATGCCCCTGAAATGGATGATTTATGAGGAACTCCAAAAGAATAAAACAGCGTATAACATCCTGAATGCGGCTCACAAAATGGAAAAACCGGCTTTGATTATTCATGGAACCAAAGACGAATCGGTTTCCATTGATAATGCGCATAAATTGGCAGAGGCTTGTAATCATGCCATCATCATCCAAGTGGAAAACCAAGGACATACCTTTGGGGTCACGCATCCGATGACCAGTCTCGCGGAAGCCAATGAAGCCTTCTGGTTGGTTTTGGATAATACCTTAGAATTTTTGGAGGAAGAAGCCGAGGACCAATTAATCAGTTGATTTTTTTTGCGCCCTCGATAATCGGTCGTTTATAGCTCTGCCTAAATCCCGATCCGGGAGCCAGTCGAAGTACACGCGTTTCAATTGCATTTCGTCGAATTTGCGCAATACGGTGAAGAGTTGCGCCGCAGCCTCCGACATATTGCCATCAGGCGATAAATCGAATAACGTGTCTTCTGGCGCGATGGGATCTTGATTTTGAAATTTTAGCAAATTTTTTGGCGATCTATCTTTGCGAAATTCATCACTATCTATAGGATACAATGCACATCTAGGGGCATAATGATGCGCCATTTGACCGGGAGCCATAGAGGTATTTGGAGCATGTTGAATCTGCACCGCAATACTGGGCAAAATATCGCGTAAAGCTTCCAAAGAAATGCCCCCCAATCGCAATACACGGGGTATTGCATTCTCGAAGGAAACAATGGTTGATTCGATTCCCACCGAGGAGGGTCCCCCATCTAATACATAGGGGATTTTTCCAGCTAATTGATCCATTACGTGTTGGGCACTTGTAGGACTTACATAGGTAAACGGATTTGCAGAGGGTGCCGCAAGGGGATAGGGAAGGGCTTCCAACAATTGCAAGCTTAAGGGATGATTGGGAATGCGTACCGCCACCGAATCACTTCCCGAAGTTAATAAAAAGGGAACGGAATCAGATTTTGGGAGCACTAACGTAAGCGGTCCTGGCCAAAAATGTTCGGCCAGTTTTTTCGCGTCCTCTGGAAATTCCAATACGCAGGATTCTATTGCTGCGATATTCGGAAAATGCAGTATGAGAGGATCAAAGAAGGGCCTATTTTTTGCTTGAAAAATGCGAGTAATGGCCTGTTCATTTAAACCATTTCCAGCAAGTCCGTATACCGTTTCAGTAGGAATTCCAACAATTTCATTGGCGTTTAACCAGAAAATCGCCTGCGAAATGTCAATGCCCCGCTGGGTTTTAAAGTCCATGATTAGCGGCGCTTTAAACTGTATTTGTCGATTTTATTATAGAGATGACTGCGTTGGATATCAATCTCTGTTGCGGTTTTGGCCACATTCCAAGCGTTTTGAATTAATTTTCTTTCGATAAATACTTTTTCCGCCCAATCTCTAAATTCTTGTAGGGTTTGATAATCATCGACCACACCAAAAGGATCGGACCCCCTTTGTGCCGGATTGCTGTACATGTATACATCATCGCCGGTAATTTCCTTACCCGATAATATGACCAATCTTTCAATAACGTTGCGCAATTCGCGAATATTTCCCGTCCAATGAACATCCTTCAATGCTTGATAGCCATCGAAAGTAAAATCTTTACGTGGGAAGCCATTCTCGGCACAAATTTCATCGAGAAACTTATTGGCGATAAGTGGAATATCGTCGACCCGTTCGTTCAACGTAGGCACATGGATGAGAATAACAGAAAGTCGGTGGTATAAATCCATCCTGAAACGTCCTTGTTCGATTTCCTCGAGAAGATTTTTATTGGTAGCTGCTACAATACGCACATCTACTTTAATCTCTTTATCTCCTCCAACGCGAGAAATACGCCCCTCCTGAATGGCTCTCAATACTTTAGCCTGTGCCGCCATACTCATATCACCAATTTCATCTAAAAAAAGAGTTCCACCGTGAGCTTGCTCGAATTTGCCAATGCGCTGTTTAATGGCGGATGTAAAACTCCCCTTTTCATGACCGAATAATTCGCTTTCTATCAATTCCGTAGGGATAGATGCGCAGTTGACTTCAATTAAGGGTTGGTTGGCACGGGTACTGCGTTCATGGAGCCAACGGGCTACGAGTTCTTTACCTGTACCGTTTTCACCAGTGATTAACACACGGGCTTCTGTGGGCGCTACTTTCTCAATGGTATCCTTTATTTTGGTAATTGCAGGTGTTTCCCCAATAATATCAAAGGTTTTCGCAACTTTGCGTTTTAAATGTGTGGTTTCAACCACTAAATTACTCCGATCGATGGCATTGCGTAAGGTAATAAGCAATCTATTCAAATCGGGTGGCTTAGTGATGAAGTCAAACGCACCCTTTCTTGTGCTGTCGATGGCCATTTCAACGTTGCCATGTCCAGAAATCATGACCATTGGAATTTGTGGTTTCAAGGCTTGAACCCTTTCAAGCAATTCAACACCATCGATACCAGGCATTTTTACATCGCACAAAACAACATCGAAATCATTTTTTTGAATGTATTGCCATCCCTTTTCCCCATTTTCAGCTAAGGTTACTTCGAAATTCTCATACTCTAATATTTCTTTGAGGGTTTCTCGAATAGGGGCTTCGTCGTCGATAACTAATATGTGGGGCATGTCTCTTGGTTTTAAATGTGTATACAAATATGGTGGATTATTTACTAGACACTATCCACGATTTTAATCAGGTTATCCACCAAAATTAAATTCAAGTTGATTTTGATGGTGTATTTTGAAGCATTCTAAATTTCAAAACTATGATATTCAAATGATTGAATTATTTTTATTGTTGAATGGGTTGTGAAAAGGTATTGCTGAATAGGCATATTTAGGATACAAAAGGAATCGACCAATGTAAATTTATTTGCGATTATTGGATAATTGCAGCATATTTGTTCTCAATTGAAAAGTATGAAACCATCATTGGCGACTAGAAAGGTATGTGTAGCATGGGTGTTTTTTGGGCTTTCTGTGCTCCATTTACAAGCACAGCAGGATCCTTCCTACACGCATTTTACATATAACAAATTACTCTACAATCCCGCGTATGCTGGGGCTTCAGATAATTTTTGTTTGAATGCAATAAACCATCAGCAGTGGGTGGGGTATATGGATGAGTCGCCTTTAATTGGAACACAAGGCAACGGCTTTCCCGCAACCGGCGATGCCATTCGAGGGGTTAACCCACGCACCACAGGCGTAGGATTTTCTGCACCCATTAAATTAAAAATCAAAGAAGAAAAAGTAAATGTGGGTGGTGCGTATGCTTCTTTTATATCCGATCAACTAGGTTATGAGAGCAGCACCTATTTCAGAGGAGGTTTGGCAGGTGCTTACACATTATCAGACGGATCGAGTATTCGTTTAGGAGTAGAAGTGACTTCACTTACCCGACAACTAGATGGATCAAAACTGCGTTATCACGATCCGAATGACCCGAATATCCCTACTGGATTAACGGGTGATACAAAAATCAATATGGGAACCGGTCTGTATTACATGAACCCAAATGTAATGGATGGTATTTGGGCGGGTTTAAGTGTAACCAATATGTTACCTTCTGAATTCCAATATGCAACAGGAGGCAGTGGAATTGTAAAAATGTCTTCTACACCAAACATTTATATGACGGGAGGTGTTAGAATGGAACAGTTTTTAGGAAATCCTTCTTTGCGTTTGGAACCTGCATTTCTGTTAAAATCAGCTATGGGAGAAAATGGAGGTTTCGTGAAACCTGAATTAGATTTACAAGGTATGGTTACCTATAACGAATTGTATGCAGCGGGTTTGAATTTGCGCTCTTATGTCGCAGGAGTAGATGCACTCAGTATTATGTTGGGTTATTACCCTCCCATACCCGGTACCGGTGCAGGTCAACAACAAACGATACGTGTGGGATACTCTTACGATATTACCCTTTCTAATGTACGTAGAACGAGTTATGGTACGCACGAACTGCAAGTGAACTATTGTTTCAATTTCAGTTTGCCTGATAGACCGCCTCGTATTTACAGACACCCTCGTTGGATGGTTAGAGATCCTTTGAAAGATTAATTGAAAAAACCTTATCCACATACAATAAACATTTATTAAATACGTTAATTAAACAGTGATTTTAGGAAAATATTGGAAAATTGAGTTCTTTCCATATTTTTGCAACTTCACAAGAACCAACACTAGAAACGAAATAAAAATTATAATGAGAAACCAATTGATGGATTTCATCGCAAAGAAAGGAGCATTGAAAATGCCAAACAGCTTTACGTCTAACAGGGCATTGCGCTTATTTGCAATGGCTACCGTTGCCGTATTTTTTGCTGGTTGTCCTAGCGATACCGGTGACTTAATCGGTGTTCAAGGCAGAAGCCCTTGGTTACATCCACAACCTCCTGGAATGGTCTATGTGCGAACAGGGACTTTTCACACAGGTCAGGGTACACAAGATGTATTCCAGTCATATCTAGAACCGAATAAACAAATGACGGTTACTGGATTCTGGATGGACGAAACCGAGATTACCAACAACGAATACCGCCAATTCGTGCACCATGTAATAGATTCTATTGCTCGTGCAATTCTTGACGAGGAAACAGGTGGGGGTGTTCATTTGGAATTAGCAAAGAAACCCGTTCCGCCAGAGGCAGGTGTTGCATTGTTTACCTCTCGTGTGGATGATCCAGACGACTTGGAATACGATCCTAATGCCTTTGATAACGAAGGAAATCCAATTAAATATATCAATTATGATGAGCCATTGGATAAAAAATATCGCAGTAAAAACGGCGATAACTTCGATGAAATCTTATACAGACGTATGGATTATCAAGGTGCAGAGAGATTCCGTTTCAAACGTCAAATCGATACCCGTAAATTGAAATATCATTACCAATGGCAAGATTTGGCCTTGGCAGCGAATATCGACCGTGATAAATATAATGCAATGAATCGCGAGCGTTTCTTAGTAGACGAGGATGTATTGGTTTATCCCGATACCCTGTGCTGGATAAGAGATTTCACATACTCGTATAACGAACCAATGGCTCGTCAATATTTTTGGCACCCTCGCTATGATGACTATCCAGTTGTAGGTGTAAACTGGGCCCAAGCCCGTGCATTCTGTCATTGGAGAACCCATTTGAAAGAAAGCTACTGGAATCGCATTGGTTTGCCGAATACCGAAGATTTCCGTCTTCCAACAGAATATGAATGGGAATATGCCGCTCGTGGTGGTCGTATTGGAAACCGTTTTCCATGGGGTGGTCCTTATGCCCGTAATTCTAAAGGATGTATGTTAGCCAACTTCAAGCCTATGCGTGGTAGATATTTTGAAGACGG
>JAULUW010000132.1:0-2144 GCA_032111345.1 Bacteroidia bacterium | reverse complement strand
CCAGAGGGTAGCAATCTTCCCCAATCAACCGATTCAAATTCACATGAAAAAGGAACAACGTCCGTTTTCGAATTTACACAAGATGCATTCTGGTTAAATGAAATTAATACGTGGCCCATCTTAAAAAGCAGCGCTTCATTTATTGAAGTGAGGCAACTACAGACCCTTTACAAAGAATGGATTAAACGACTTGAAAACTGGGTACAACCCACGCACCTCCCCTTTGCAAACTGGTTTCTAAATCATGGACTGCGATGGATGAATCCTGATGATTTCCGTGTTGCATTAAACCAAATAAAACGCGTGTCTCAATCTTTACCTACGCTTCCAAAATCCCACTTAAACGATACCGGGCTTCTTTCTTTTTTGGAAATTGAACTACCTAAGGAATTGCTTGCAGAATGGGAATTACAAAAAAGGCATGAAGGTTTAGATATTTCTAACAATGCTTTTTGGATCTTATTCAAGGAATATTGGAAAGATCTACAAGATCGTTTGGTCGCATTGATACCCCTGAATCTTAAAGACCACCCCTTAGTACCACTATTACAATCGCCATCCTTAGAAGCTTTTTTAGCACTTCCATTAACGGGGTCTCAGTCCGCCTCTTTAGAAAAAGTGTGGAAAAACATAATGGATTTCAAGTTTTTTATTCAAAACAGTTCCCCAAAAACACCCCAGCGTTCTGCTTTCTTATTGCTCATAGCCTATACAAACTTAAAAGCTCATTTTGATTCTTGGATTCAATTACAACTTTATACCCTTCCCAGTGACAATAATACTCCCAGGGCAAGTGCAGGAATTAAGGCTACAATAACCGAAACACTCGAAGAGTCTGAGTTTCAGTCACAAAATTTAATCCCTAAAAAATTTGCTTCCGAAAAGGAAGTACCATCAGAATCTCATCTTGATCAAGAAACTTCCGAATATCAAACCTCTAATAGCACAATCCCAAATCCAGAGGTTCTGAATACCTTAACAAGCTCCCTGAGTCAGATAAATGCTTTAGAAATATACCGAGATCTTTTAGGGCATCCAAGTACATGGGAACCTGAAACCGCAGAGGCCTGGCAAGAATGGCAAAACACGCAACAAACAACACGCCTTCAAGAGCAAAACCCCAATGAAATCCTTCACCAATCGGTACAAGATTATTTGCATATTTGGTTTACGCAAACTCCATTTGCGCAGCTGCCGACAATGCTTAACAGCCCAAAATCGGAACAATCTCTAACGTTTTTTCTAGAACAATGGCAGAATGGATTGCTACACTTAAGCAAGTTGCTTGCAATCTTAGTAGCATTACCGCGATTATCTACGGATAGAAAATCGCGCTCAGAGATGCACGCATTAATAAACGCATCTGCGGCCATTACGGAATTGCAAAAAACAATTCCAAATAGCGCTGAATGGTTGGTACCATCCCAAGAAAGGGCGCATTTTTTGAGGATTTTGAATCTCAATATCAGTATCCTTTTAAATGATGCTTTCGTTTGGTTGTATGTTCGAGAAAATCCAGAAGCCTTAGAAAAATCGATACAAAAATTGGTGCATTATGGGATTGAAATTGCGGCATTCCTGCGAAATCCACACAATTCGAATTTTCCAAAATTGGAAATCAACTTGGATTTGATTCCTTTATCACCTGTAGTATGGTCCATTGATTTAACATCGAGCAATAAAACAGAATCCGATAATCCTACTTATACTCTATTCCAGGGTGTTGAATTGGATTGGATCGAAATCGACACGTTATTGCAGCATGCCCAAACCCAGTTAAGGACACATATTCCAGAATTGCAAGCCATGCCCGAATCTAAATGGACGGTTTGGATGGAAGATTTTCACCCTGTTGGCTTAACAGAGTGGTATCACATTGAATCCCTCAAACGCAAGTGGCAGGAATTACAAAGGCAAAACAACCCTAAAGAGCTATTATCCTGGACCGCCCAATTCATAGAAACTCTCAACAATACTGTTAATAATTCGTTTACACCTAAAAAAAACACCCAACTGCAAGTAATTCAAGATTGGAAGGGCTATTTGCAATATTTAACAAAGATCAACATGTTTGGAAATGCGATTGATTTCAAAAATTTCGATCGCGAAAGGCTACAAATTGGGGTAGAAAACCGAATTATCCG
>JAULUW010000131.1:0-9759 GCA_032111345.1 Bacteroidia bacterium | reverse complement strand
ATCGGAATTTAAAGAAGTTGCTCAACCTATTTTAACGAAGGAATTTTTGCCCGCGGATGTATTAACCGCCGTTGGCAATTATATCCGTAATCCTGCAGCAAGCAGTTGCACAAGTCCTGAATTGGTGCGAACCTTAAAACAATACGATGTTCAAACCGAATTAAAAATGTGGGTAGAAAACATTCCCGAAGGGGCGCATTTTTATATCGAGGAACGTGAATTTGAACGCGGGCCGAAATTACGCAGCCGCTTCAGGTGCAAAGAAATTAAAACGGGTAAATGGTACTTTGTTCCTGGATTGATGGAGGTGAAACCCAAGCTCTAAAAATTCACCCCGACTCGATGTTCGATAAATACAAAATTCAATTAATACTTTGGTTCGGTTCAAAAACAATAACGCGCACAGAAAAGTAAAATATCGTCTAATTTTCCATTTAATGGGCATTTTGCAATTTATAAGGTGTAGATGTGACACTTTGTTAATCTCAGAATTGACAAAATAACCAAACTTTCAACTAATTTTGAACCGATGTCAATATTGTCAATTGTAATTCCAGCATATAACGAGGCAAAGACGATACATTTCATTCTCGACAAGATTGATGAAGTTCGCCTAATTGGAGGATATTCAAAAGAAATAATCATAGTGGATGATTGTTCGAAAGATGGAACTTACGAGGCGATATTGGCATATAAAGAGAAAAATCCCCAAATGCAGATTAACCTGAATCGCCATGAAAAGAATCAGGGAAAAGGGGCCGCCTTGCACACGGGCATTAAAGCGGCTAATGGTTCCATTACCGTTATTCAAGATGCAGATTTGGAATACGACCCTCAAGAATATAATATATTGTTGAAACCCTTTGTAGACGGAGTAGCCGATGTGGTGTACGGCAGCCGTTTTATAGGGGGGAATGCCCATAGGATTTTATTTTTCTGGCACAGCATCGGCAATCAGTTTTTAACGTTTTTATCTAACATGTTCACCAATCTCAATCTAACAGATATGGAAACATGTTATAAAATGTTTCGAACCGAAATGTTGCAATCCCTAACTTTAAAGGAAAAGAGATTTGGCTTTGAACCCGAAGTTACCGCAAAAATTTCCCGGGTTAAGGGTGTGCGGATTTATGAGGTGGGAATTAGTTACTACGGAAGAACCTTCGATGAAGGAAAAAAAATTGGTTGGAAAGATGGCTTTAGAGCCATTTATTGTATTTTGAAGTATAATGTATTCGTTTGATAGAATGTATGATGAACATGCATATTTTCAGTTTGTTAAGTCTTTTTTAATGGTTGTTTTTTCAATTAAATTAAACGTTATTTGAATAAACAACCTAAATGCCTATGGATAAAAAAACTACACGGATTTTATTTAGCATTGACAAAAATGTGAATGCGGAACACACGTTAAACGCAGCGGTGTACTTGAGTAAGAAATCTAACTTGAGTTTGACCTATGTGCAAACTTCGGATTCCATTGATTTAACTTCGGGAACAAACCTTTCGGAGTACCAAGCGCAGTTCAAAAGAACCCATTTTAAAGATCTCGAATACCTTCGTGCGGAAGGGTCTTTTTGGAAAACCTTAGCGCGGGTGGCAGATGAACAAGATTGTAATATGGTCGTTGTAGGTGCCGCTTGTGTCAAGTCGGGTTTGTTAGGCGGTGGAATGTCCGCAACGGTGGAAGCCTTTAAAAGTGCATTGTTGTATTTAAATGCCAAAACCACTTGGTCACCGCCAAACGTTATCATTATGCCTTTAGACGGTCAGTCGGAAACCCGCCAAAAGTTTTACCGAGTTTCGGAATGGGCACAAATTATTCGCAATAAAGTGCATGTATTAGGGGTAAGCAGTATCTCGGATAAAGAAGATATCCGTTATGTTCATGCCTACAGCCTACAAGGTCAAGCCTACATGGAAGAACGAAAGATTAAAACTACTATAGAAGAAGTGCCATCTAAAGAATGTGCCAAAACAGTAATTGATCGTTCTGAATCTATGAAACCTTGTTGGATAAGTGCAGTGAGTAATTCCGATGGCGTTTTTAAAACCAGTGCTTTCCAAAAAGTGTGTGAACTGTCTACTATGCCTATTTTGATTATGCCTTTTAAGGAAATTACCAGTATGGGCGGTGTAGGGTATTAACAATGCAGTCAAGCTAATTTCAGAGGCCTTCAGCAACGGAGGCCTTTTTTTATTTCCCAAAATAAACGAGAAATTCATAGTGTCATTTTAGCCGTTAACGAGCGGTAAGTGCGCAATATGGCCCATAAATCGTGTGGAATAGAACCGGTACATGTAATCTAAGCCTTCTCCGTATTTCGATATTGCGAAATTTGCAAAAAGTAAATGCCGTATTCTTTGTGGAAATCGAAAAAAAAATAGCGAAATTGCGCCTAGATGCAGGCAGTAAAAGAAATTCAATCGTTTATTCAAGAAGGTAAAACACCTGAGATCCTTTTTTGGGTAGGTTGCGCCGGGAGTTATGACGAACGAGCGCAACGCGTGAGTAGGGCTTTTTCAGAAATTCTACAAAAAGCAAATGTCGAATTCGCCATCCTCGGTGCGGAGGAAGGCTGCACCGGAGATCCCGCTAAACGAGCTGGAAATGAATTTCTATTTCAAATGCAAGCCATGCAAAATATTGAAGTGCTCAATGGGTATGCCATTAAGAAAATAGTGACGGCTTGCCCGCATTGTTTCAACACACTTAAAAATGAATATCCTTCACTAGGTGGAAACTATGATGTTGTTCATCATACCCAATTTATCAATGAATTAATAGAACAAGGTCGCTTGGCCGTAGAAGGGGGGCCTTTTGTTGGGAAGAAAATTAAATATCACGACAGCTGCTATTTAGGCCGTGCAAATGGAATTTACGAAGCCCCTAGAATGGTTATTGAAAAATTGGATGCCGATTTGCAAGAAATGAAACGCTGCCGAACCAATGGTTTGTGTTGCGGGGCAGGAGGGGCTCAAATGTTCAAGGAAGCAGAAAATGGAACCAAAGAGGTAAATGTAGAACGTGCGGAGGAAGCCTTACAAGGCAACCCCGATATTATCGCCGTAAATTGTCCTTTTTGTATGACAATGATGCGCGATGGGACGAAGCATTTTGAAAAAGAGAATGAGGTAGCCGTAATGGATATTGCCGAATTGGTAAATCAACACGTAAAATGATGATGCCTCAAATGCCTGGGAATAGCCGCGTGTGGTGCTTTGGTGCTGCTCAGGTTTTAAGTCCACTACACCTGCAAGATTTGAGTTCGAAAATGGATGCTTTTGTGGCAGATTGGCAAGCCCATGGGGCTGATTTAAGCGCTGCATACACGATTATTCACGACTCCTTTTTAATCGTAGCCGTTGATGAATCTATTACCCCTCCCAGTGGTTGTAGCATCGATAAAGTATTCAAATTGTTAGCGAATTTCCCAATAGATTTTTTGCAAAGACTCCGTATTTGGCAGCCATTTTGTAACACCGCCCATGTTTTTAATTTAGAAGATGCAAAATTGGCCTTTAAAGAAAAACAGATCGACATGCATACCTTGGTGTTGAATCCCTTGGTTGCAACACTCGAGGAGGCTCGTGAGAATCTTTATATTCCCCTATCGCAATCTTGGGCATTTTCAAAAATTCAGGCATGAAAGATAAACGCATAGCCATACTATTTCTTACCATCTTTATCGATTTACTAGGGTTTGGAATCGTAATTCCCATATTGCCTAACTTAGCGAAAACGATGGCTTCTGCCACGTCAAGCGGACTTAATCCGGATATTGCCGTGGGTTTAGTGGCAGCCGTATTTTCAATTATCCAATTTGTTTTTGCCCCTTTGTTTGGAGCTCTTTCAGATCGAATTGGTAGGAGACCTATCATTTTAGGGTCTATTTTAGTAAATGCAGTGGGATATATGCTTTTCGGGTTCGCGGGTTCGTTTTGGATTCTTTTGCTTGCTCGAGTGGTTTCTGGTTTTGGTAGCGCCAATATCAGCGCTGCCCAAGCGTATATTGCAGATATAACCGATGCCAAAGATCGGGCACAGAAAATGGGTATCATTGGCGCTGCATTTGGACTTGGTTTCGTTTTTGGTCCGCCACTTGGAGGCTGGTTGTACTCCGCAGGAACGAATTCCACCTATGGGGGAATGGTGTACGTGGGTGTTTTTACTGCATTATTATGTGTGCTTAATTTCATTCTTGCTTTCGCACTCTTACCCGAGAGTAATACCCAAATGGGTGGCGTGAAACGCAAACCCAAAGATACCTTTAAAGGGATGATCCAAGCCTGGAACATCGATATTATAGGAGAATTATTGTTAATCAATTTCATTTATATTTCCGCATTCAGCATGATGCAAATCAATGCAGCCGTCCTTTGGAAAGAGCATTACGCACTTAGTCCAAAAGCTATAGGCAATATTTTTGGTGTCATTGGGATTTTTTCTGCCATCGTTCAAGGCGGACTCATAGGCTACTTCCAAAAGAAAGTGGGGTTGAATCGCATGCTCCTTTGGGGCTGTCCCATAGCAGGTTTAGGCTTAACCATAATTCCCTTACCCTCTGTAGAATGGTTTTATCCGGTGCAAATCTTGGCTATATTTTTCTTAGCCATTGGCAATGGCCTCCTAATGCCTTCGATAAACAGTTTGGTTTCCTTGTACGCTCCTAAAGATGCGCAAGGCAAAATGTTGGGGATTTTGCAAAGTTTAGGTTCTTTAGCGCGTACCATAGGGCCCTTAGCAAGTGGGTTTTTATATGCACAGAATTACCATTTGCCCTATTTTTCTGGGGGAATTTTGATGTTGATTACCTTTTTCCTCTCCTGGATATTGGTTCGGAAATTGAAATTGATCCCTAAAGAAGCCTAAAGAAATGCGGGTTGTACATTTAAATGCGTCGGATAAAGGTGGGGCTTCGATTGTTGCCCAACGTTTAAATTACGCTTTGAATGCTTATACGTCAGTGGCTTCCACCCATTTTATTTTTGACGCAGCTCCGTCATTGGCGGATTCCAATACCTATGTTTGGACGCATAATGTTTTTAGAAAAGCCAGAGCTCTCGCAAATCATGCTTTAGATAAATTTGATTTTCTAAAATATGAAAAAGAGGCTGCGATACGTTTTCAGTTTAATCATGCACGAATAGGAATTGAAATTCATGAGCATCCCTTAATTCAACAGGCCGATATTATCCATATTCATTGGGTTTTGAAAGGGTTTCTTTCCTTTGAAAGTCTCGAAAAATTAATTCTTTTAGGGAAACCCATAGTTTGGACTTGTCATGATTTATGGCCATTTACAGGAGGATGTTTTTATTTATGGGGATGTAATCGTCTTGAAAAGGGTTGTGGGGAGTGTCCCTATTTGGGGATACCCGAACACAACGATCTTTCTTCCTATAAATTAGTTCAAAAAATAAAACTCTTCAAAAATAAATCCATATACTGGGTTTCACCAAGTAATTGGTTAAGACAAATAGCCCGTTCCAGCCCCGTTTTAGACCCAAACACCCCGTTTGAATGTATTCCGAATCCTATTAGGACCCAGGATTTTAAGGTATTGAAGAGCGCGGAAAAAACAGAAATCCGAAAAGTACTAAAGCTCAATACCGCGTTTTTTACGGTTTTGTTTTCAGCCGCGAATTTGGATAATGAAGCCAAAGGTTTTAAGGATTTTATTGCATTGATGAATGAATTAGAAGGGAAGCCGGTACAAGCAATAATTATTGGACCTACAAAAAAAGAAATACCCATTAAAGTTGCTGCGCATATTGCAGGCTATGTTTCAGATTCTCAAAAGATCAAGGAATTATTTGCGGCTGCTGATTTGTATATCACTACCTCGCTTGAAGATAACTTGCCCACCACAGTAATGGAAGCGCTGGCTTCTGGCTTGCCTGCAATGGGTTATCAAATAGGCGGAATACCCGAATTGATTGAAGATGGCGTTTCAGGCTATACCTTCGCCAAAGGAGATTGGCGGTCCATGGCTAAGGGGGTATTAGAGTTAAGTTTGGCCACTTCCAAATATGCTGAACTCAGCTTCAATGCACGAAAAAGGGCAGAAGAATATTATGATGAATCGATAGTTGCCCAATCGTATGCGTCCCTTTATAAAAAGGTATTGGCGGAAACCAAATAAAAACCCCCAGTTTTCACTGAGGGTTTTAACAAACACATACACTAGGAAATTTAATCTACATTGTCATGCAACATTTTGTTCGGTGTGAACTGAAATGTGGGTTCGTTTTGAGCATCGTTACGCTGCGATAAATTCAGTTTTTCAACTTGGCTGGTTTGACTAGAGGGGGCGTTAGCGAGTTGAATATTTCTGCGTTTATATGCAGGGATGTTCATGTCGTTTTCTTGTTTACTATGCCAATCTATAATTGGATTCTTTTTCCCCCCAGGGGTCTTATAAATATCGGTTTCTGGAACGGGGTCTTTGGGTTGTTGCACATGAATTCTAATGGGTTCATTAGGGATTGCTTTATGAATCAAAGGCAATTCCATTTCCGCTTCATCCGCAGCAAATCCTTTATAAATACTTGCAATATCAATTTCGGTATCGTTTTCCGGACTAGGGGTTATATCTGGTGTTTTTGGGGAACTATTGATATCTTCAATAATGATATCGTCATCAAGATTGACTTTGGGCAAACTTGCTACGAAAGTTTCTCGGTGTTCGGTTTCGAATAAGGGCATTTCAGTAATTTCATTCGATTCAAATCCGGTTGCTATTACGGTTACCGCTATTTCTTCTTTTAGGCTTTCATCTAACGTGATACCCATTTTAACGGTTGCAGAATGCCCAGCTTCTTCTTGTAGGAAGTGCATGATGGTTCGGGTTTCGCTTAGGGTTGGCGCTTTGCTTCCGTAGGTAATGTTGATTAGAATGTGCTTAGACCCCGTAATCTTCGTATTGTCGAGTAAGGGACTTTTAATGGCAGTAGAAACCGCATCTTTGGCGCGGTTTTCTCCGCCCGCACGACCCGTACCCATTAATGCGCGGCCGCTATTAGTCATGGCGGTTTCAACATCTTTGAAATCTACATTCAAATGACCCGTTTTAAAGATAATTTCTGCGATACCTTTAGCGGCAGTGCACAAGATATTATCGGCTTGAGCAAAGGCTTCTAAGAAGGTTAGGTCTCCAAACATATCTACGATACGGTCGTTTGAAACGGTAATAAGGGCATCTACGTGAGGTCGTATCCGCTCTATACCCTCCGTTGCCTGTCTTTGTCGTTCCTGACCTTCATCGCTGAAGGGCATGGTTACGATACCGACGGTAAGGATGTTCAATTTTTTAGCAATTCCCGCAATAACCGGAGCGGCGCCTGTTCCTGTTCCACCACCAAAACCCGCTGTAATGAATACCATCCGAGTTCCATCGGAAAGCATATTTTCAATGGCTTTTTCACTTTCTATGGCTGCTTCTTCGCCGCGTAAGGCAGAAGATCCTGCACCTAAGCCGGAGGTGAGGTTGGCTCCCAATTGCAGTTTGTTGGGAACGGGGCTATGTCTTAAAGCTTGAATATCGGTATTGCAAACGTAGAAATCTACGCCCTCAATGCCTTGTTTGTACATATAGTTAACGGCGTTGTTTCCGCCACCGCCAACACCAATTACCTTGATAATTTTATCTAACGTAACTTCTGGTTGAAATTCCATATCCATTGTGTTTGTTTTTATTAATTTTTAAAATCGATATCTTCTTCGTCGCTGAACCATTGTCTGAGCAAATCAGAAAACATTGACATATTATAGGTGCTTTTCCAAGTAGGTCCTTTACGGGGTTTAGATGGGATTTGTTCTTCCTCAACAACCACTTCTTCCGCTTTGGGACTTTGGGTATTTGTTTCGGAATCCATCAATCTATTAGGGGCATACTGACTTCCATAGGTATGTTCTATTTCAATTCCCTTCATAACCAATCCGATGGCAGTGGCGTACAAAGGTTTACGGACCTCATCTACCTGACCTCTGCCTAAATGCTGGCCGGGTGTACCTATATGCACATCGAATCCTGTTTCGTAGCTAAATAAGGATTTAACTTCTTTCAGGCTAGATCCCCCACCAGTCAATACGATTCCTCCGTTTAGGGTGTTATCTACCCCAGATACGGAAATTTCATATTCAACTTTGTGGATAATGTCTTCCATTCGGGCTCTGATTACTTGAGATATGGCGTAAACGCTGATTTCCTTAGGTTCGCGGCCTGGCAATCCGGGGATAACCACAACTTCATTTTTCATTTGTTCCGTTGGGAAACAACTTCCGTAGAGTACCTTGACTTCTTCGGCTTGCGCCTTGAGAATTCCAAATGCCTCTTGTAAATCGGTCGTGATTCGATCTCCGCCAATTGGGATAATGGCCGTATGTGAAATAAAACCACTTTCGAAGATACAAATATCTGTTGTTCCACCACCAATATCTACCAATACTACACCGGCCTCCATTTCATCTTGGGATAACACCGCCGTGGCAGAGGCTACCGGTTCTACAATTAAGTCGGCCACTTCTAATTCGGCATTCTTTACTGCTTTGCCAATGATTTTTGCACGTGAGGTTTCTCCTGTAATTATATGGTAATTGCATTCTACGCGTACTCCTATCCGTCCTTCTGGGTCGCGAATGCCTTCTTCTCCGTCAATGGTATAATCTTGTGGAATTACATGCAGGATGTCCAATCCCGGCTGTAATACCAAGTTTTCCATTTCTTGTTCTAAACGCAACAGCTCCTCTTTTTTGATTTCATCGTCGCCGTTATGTCGGTTTAGGGTGCCACGGTGTTGTAAACTTTTAATATGATGACCCGCTATGCCCACATAGGCCGTGTTTATTTTTACGTGACTTGCTTTTTCAGCTTGCGCAACCGCTTCGTGTATGGCTAACACGACTTTGCTCACATTAGCCACCATACCTCTAGAAACACCCCCTTGACTTGAAGATTTTCCTATTCCAAGTATGTTGATTTTGCCATTTTCAGCCAATTGGCCAACGATAACGCAAATTTTTGTTGTTCCGATATCGAGACCTACGATAATATTATTCTTCTCTCCTTTCATGATGGTGTCGGTGTGTTGTGCTTTTTGGACAGTGTATTTTTAATTGTGTTCAGTATTGGAAACATGGGGTTTGGTTACTATCTGATTTCTGTATGATATGTCTATAGTTTGATAGGTGTTCCATCCTACATGGTTGAGCCCT
This sequence comes from Bacteroidia bacterium, assembly GCA_032111345.1. GTDB lineage: Bacteria > Bacteroidota > Bacteroidia > NS11-12g > UBA955 > VMCP01. The sequence goes on along the minus strand of JAULUW010000131.1, from coordinate 542 downwards.
TTCTCGTAGAAAAGACGTAGGTTTTCGAGTTTTTCATCTACATTGTCGGCATTACTCATAACAATGCTATGCTTTCCAATGTTGGGATACAACAATATGCGCTCTAACTTATCTACATAACATTGTTCAAAGAGATTATTCCAAAATGAATTTTCATGGATATAAATGAGTAATCCCTGTAATTTTTTATGCCATTTTTTACTGAGTTTTTTTCCCGTAACGATTTTTTGGTTGATTTTCCCATTTAATACGATTACCGGTGCGAGTGAATTCCGGTGATAGGGAATCATCCGCATACTGGAATCTAAATAACAGCGGTCCCCATTTATATTAACCAAAAGTGCTATGGGTTGGCGCTCTGTTATTTTTACATGTAAGCTGCCATTGAAAGCAACATAAGCGGTGCTACTGGAGATTTCCGGATTCTTATTTAAAGCTTGTTCCAATTGGGTAAGAGATATATCGGCCGCCGATTTACCTATGGGATTCCCAATAGAAGATTGAACCCGTTCAATTATTTCTTGGTTTGTTAGAAACTGGAA
>JAULUW010000130.1:0-3341 GCA_032111345.1 Bacteroidia bacterium | reverse complement strand
GTGGTACTTGCCCCTTACTGCGAACCGAAAGCTAGTTCTAATGCCACGTTTTGGTTTTGGCTACATCGGCGCATATACGGCGGCAAAGGGAGTTACACCGTTTGATCGGTTTACCATGGGAGGAAGTGGGCTCACGGGTGTGAATCAGCTGGGAGGAAGAGAGATAATTGCACTTCGGGGCTATGAAGACCAGGCAATCTCCTCTGCGGGCTCAGATCCAATCATTGCTAAATACACCCTTGAATTGCGGTATCCCATTTCATTAAATCCACAAGCCACATTTTATGTTACAGGCTTTTTAGAGGCAGGAAACACCTATCCGGACCTAAAGAAGTTCAATCCATTTAATGTAAAACGCGCGGCGGGTGTTGGACTCCGGGTTTTTCTTCCAATGTTCGGAATGTTAGGCCTTGATTATGGTCTTGGATTTGATAAATTAGACTCTTGGTCTTCCGGATATAATGGTCCATCCGACGCATCAATAACGAACAAAGGGTTCTATCCTAAGTTAAGTTTCACGATTGGCATGAACCTTGGTGAATTGTAATAAATTAATAATAATGTTGTAATTTCGCCGTTGGAGGTCAAAAAATAAAAATGAAATCATCCTATTTACTCTTAGTTTTTCTGTTTGGGTTTCTTTCAAGTTTGAATGCACAATCTTTTGCGTTTATCGACTCTGATTATATGTTAAGTAGCATTCCAGAATATTCGGAATCAAAAGCAAAACTTGATAAACTCGCCGAGACCTGGACAAAAGACATTGAAGACCGATTTAATGTAATAAAATCGCAAAAGGAATCCTTTAACAAAGAAGAGATTTTATTGCCAGCTGAAGAAAAAGCAAAGCGTAAATCAGAAATAGAAAAACTCGAAAAAGAAACCTTGGAATTACAAACACAGCGCTTTGGATTGAATGGTGATTATTTCTTGAAACGGCAAGAGTTAATTAAGCCGATTCAAGACCGAATTTACACGGCCATGAAAAAAGTGGCCAAATCAGAAGGGTATACCTTTGTTTTTGATAAGGCCAATCAAAGCAACTTAATCTATGCCGATAAAGAGGCAGATATAAGCAATACTGTATTAGAAGAAATGGGCATAACCAAAGAATAAATTAAACACGTAAATATGAAACAAATTGTATTAGCCATTGCTACCGTCTTAATGACCGTTTCCTTAAACGCTCAAATGAAGATTGCTCATGTGAATTCACAAAGCCTCTTAGATTCCTTACCGTCTTATTTAAAAGCAGAGTCTGATTTGAAGAAATTTCAGGACGATGGTGTTGCAGAACTTTCTGTATTAGAAAAGCAAATCAACGACGCCTATGTCCGTTTAGATGGAATCAAGGGCGATTTAACGCCAACCATGTTAAAGATTGAACAAGAGAAAATCATGGGATTGGAGCAACGATACCAACAAACACAATCTTTATTACAACAGCAACTCCAAACCTTGGCAAACGAGTATAATCAGCCCATTTTAGATCGCCTACAGAAAGCCGTTGAAATCGTGGCAGATCGAAAGAAAGTAAACTATGTACTTGATGTATCTAAGTTGCTTTACTCCAAAACCGGAATAGACATTACGGTTGAAGTGAAAGCTGAACTAGCAAGGTTAGATGCAGAAGCAATGAAGAAGTAAGATTCATTAATAATCCGAAAGGGGCTTATGCCCCTTTTTTTGTACCTTTATTTTGTGGAAAAACACGGTAAAATTGGTGTGTTCGATTCTGGTTTCGGTGGGCTAACCATTTTGCGGGAATTTGTAGATACATTTCCAATGTATGATTATATATATTTGGGAGATAATGCCCGGGCACCTTATGGAAATAAATCCTTTGACCTAATTTATGAGTATACCCTAGAGGGGGTCAAGTATTTGTTTGACCAAGGATGTGAATTGGTTATTTTGGCATGTAATACCGCCTCTGCGAAAGCCTTGCGAACCATTCAACAAATGGACCTCCCTAAAATCGCCCCATCAAAACGTGTACTTGGTGTAATTCGTCCGAGTACCGAGGAAATCGGTCTGCTATCACACACCGGTGTGGTGGGTATTTTAGGAACAGAGGGCACCGTTAACTCTAATTCTTATGTGATTGAATTGGCGAAATTGAGTCCAAGTACTTTGGTGATTCAGCAAGCATGCCCACTCTGGGTTCCATTGATTGAAGAACAAGCCTACGATTCAGCCGCGGGAAAGTTAATCATTGCTTCTGATGTTAAACGGCTTTTTGACCAAAACAGAAACATTGACGTCATTGTATTAGCGTGTACCCATTATCCAATACTAAAGGATTATATAGATTCCTTGGTGCCTCCTGGAGTTCGGGTGCTCGCACAAGGCCCCCTAGTGGCAGAAAAACTCAAGGATTATTTAAATAGACATCCAGATATCGAAAAACGGCTAACACGTGGGGGTAGCCTTGTTTGCTATACCACAGAAAGCAAAGAGTATTTCAACGCACATGCCAGTGAAATCTTTGGACAACCTTTGCGAGCAGCTCATATTCAATTAAATTAGTACCCGAACAAACGCGTAAAATGGAAATATCACAAGAACTTCATGACCGGCTAGAATTACTCAATGCAAAATATAAAGCCATTGGTCAGGATTTACTTTCTTATTTAGATGGCTTATTGTATGCAGATGTAACCACGTATTGGGATTACATTGAATTAGACACCCTCTTGAGCCTCCAAAAACCCAAAACCAAATTTCCAGATGAGGTGGTCTTTATTGTTTATCATCAGATCACGGAACTTTATTTTAAATTGGCGCTGCAAGAATTTAGCGCACTTGGCGAATTGGAACAACCGACCAAGAGAATATTCATCGATCGCGTTACTCGTATCAATCGATATTTTGAAGCATTAATTAAGAGTTTTTCTATCATGGTTGATGGGATGGATCGCGAAGAGTTCTTAAAGTTTAGAATGTCTCTATTGCCTGCAAGCGGTTTTCAGTCAGCACAATACCGTCAAATCGAAATTTACAGTACGGACTTCATTAACTTGGTTGCGCGTGATGAGCGGCCAAAATTCAATGCGGATTCCTCGATCGAGGAGATGTATCAGCAAATTTATTGGAGGTATGGGGCTACAGAAATAGAAACGGGTAATAAAACGTTAACTCTAACCCAATTTGAGGAGAAGTATGAACAGTCCTTCTTAGCTCTCGGGGCGCATTGTAAGACTCGCAATTTGTGGCAAGTCTATTTGAAATTATCAGAGAGTGACCGGGCCGACGATGAGGTAACGCAAGTTCTTCGCACCAATGATTTGAATGTTAATGTGTTTTGGCCACTGGCGCATTACAAATCTGCCGTTCGTTAC
>JAULUW010000129.1:0-16487 GCA_032111345.1 Bacteroidia bacterium | reverse complement strand
AATGTGATGTATATCAGGTTTAAGCGCAATTATTTCTAAAGAATTTAACGCCTTTCTAAACCTTTCATAGTTAATTGATAATCGGAGTTCCCCAATTCGAGTGTTTGCCCCATTTTTAACAGATGTAAATTGCGGATCTCTCCTTCATTGGTAAGGATGCCCCCAAAAGTTTGTTTGGCAATTTGCACATAATCTAAAGGGATTAAATTGCTAATATCTCCGCACAAAACGATAAGAACGGGTTTATTCACGAAGCCAATTATTTTCAAGTCTTTTACAGGAGCGTGCGCATCGGCTACCATCAATATAGAATCGGTTCCGGGCCATTGTTTTAGTGTTCGTAGTATCGCTTCGATATTATTTTCTGGCAAGTCGCCACCGCTGCCCGCGCGCATAGCTCGTTCCATGGTTTGATAAATCGAATCAAAATGGTTGGATTTAACAGTATAAACCCCACCGGAATTTCCGATGCGTTTAAGAATTTCAGGGGCTCCGTTACCATCATTAAAAAAGCTGAAATGTTCCTCGGTGGCTAATTCAGGCCTTGTTTTTAACAGGGCTAAAACCTGTCCGGTATAGGGGGCCATGCTACCGGTTACATCAATTACAAATCCCCACCTTTTGTTAAAGGTTTTATTACGCAATTGATTGTAAACATCCAAGTTGTAAGAACTCGTATTGGCGCCCGTATATACCCCTTTATAGGTTTTGTATGCCCGATTTTTCTTGCGTTTTACACTATCTGAGACCAATTTCATTTCGGGTTCCCTGAACCAAATTCCAGAACTGTTATAGCGTATTCCTTTCTTGATTTTATCTTCTCTATTAGGCAAATAACGGCCGGTTTCCACATACTTTTTTCGGATGCGGTAGCTGTATTGTTCGGGGACCTCTATTAAGGTATCTTTAATTCCCATTAACAGATCGTCGATTATGGTCATCTCAGATCGGTTGGATTCCATTTTGGGTTTTTCTTTTAGAAATATAACAAATCCATGGTACATGATTCGCGCTTCTTCTTCGGTTTTACCTTTAGTTTGTTCGAAAATGCGCCATTCAATGTTTTCATTTTTAAATAAATCGGGAAACTTTTGAGATAAATGCAAAAAGCGTTTTTCGTTTAATAAGGGCTGATCAAAAGTGTCTACTTGTCTATATCGGGTATATACCAAATGTACACTCAGTATTTCCTGGTCTTTGGGAAGTTCGAATTTCGTTTCAGGTAGGAATTGGGAACTGGAGAAATACATAGGAAAATACAAGACTAAAGGGTCTTCCGCTTGGGGATGTTCGGAAAGCCGAATGGGTTTCTGTTTCATCAAACGGCTTATTTTTTCCTCAAATGGATTTTCGCCAACCTGAGCGGAAACCTTGAAAATACCCAAAATCATCCAAATTAGGAGGGCGATTTTTTGGATATTTTTCAAAATGTTCATGGTTTATTTTTAATATAAATCGCTGAGGCGGTCAACTCCTACAACTCCTTTTTCGCAAATGAAACCTTCTCCAAATTCTGTACCAATACTCCGACCAAAATCACGCGCTCTTGCTTCTAGGAATTTCCAAAAAGCCTCGCTACTTATTGGGGTTTCAGGTTCATTATTATTGCTATTGGCTTGATAAAATTGACTTTTAAATGCAGCAACACAGGCTTGTTTTTGCTCGTATTCCTCACTAATATCAACGATGAAATCGGGTTGGATATTTCGATCTTGGATGTAAAAAAATACAGATTGGGGTCTAAACGCTTTTTGTGGTTCACCTAAATATTGGGTTTCAATTTTTACCAATCCAGATAAAAAGCTAGCCCTTCGTACCAGTTCAGAAGCCCTTCCATGATCGGGATGTCTGTCTGAAGGGGCATTGGCAAGGATTACTTGGGGTCTGAAAAATCGTATTTGTTCGATAATCTGATAAAGTTCATTTTCTGTGTTTTCAAAAAAGCCATCGCGCAAGTTCAATTGATGCCTCACGTTTAAACCCATTATTTTTTGACTTTCTTGAGCTTCTAAGGTTCTAATTTCGGCGTTTCCTCTGCTTCCTAATTCACCGAGGGTTAAGTCTAGAATGCCGACTTTTTTGCCGTTTTTAATTTCCTTGATAAGGGTACCGGAACAAGCGAGTTCTACATCATCGGGATGAGCGGCTATGGCTAAAATATCTAAATTCATGTTGCGCAGGTAGGGAATTAATAGAACAAACTAGGGGGAGGATTTCTTAAGGTGTTTTCTAGCGTATGTCCTACAGCTTTGAGGGTCGGTTTGTGGATATTATCCATATTGTCGTTATGGGTATGCCAATGGTCGGGGAAACCTCTTTGAAGGTTATAATCAATGATATCGATCATGGGAATTCCTAATCCCTTGTAAACATATACATGGTCATCGATAACCATACCTGTAGTTTGTGTTTTGAAATATTTCTGATACCCCAATTCTTGCGCAATTGTCCAGATATGTGCAAGCAAGAAATTCCCCCATTGGTTCGAATTGGCTTCCCATAAGAATTCGGCATTTTCATCACCCACCATATCCAAAAGTACGCCCATCCGTGCTTTATAATTGGGGATATGTGGGGTTCGAGCCCAATATTGACTACCTAAACAGAAGGAATTTTCGATGTCGGAAATTCCTAAATCTTCAGCATCAAAGAAAATTATGTCCAAACCCATTTCCGCCGGCAGGGTGTCAATGATCCGAGCAATTTCTAGCAATATTCCAACACCGCTTGCCCCATCATTGGCGCCAAGAATGGGCATTGTGCTGCGTGTTTGATCTTGATCGGCCATGGGCCGAGAATCCCAATGAGCCCCAAATAACATGCGCTTGGTGGCTTTGGGGTTGATACTGCCGATGAGGTTATATACCGGAATTTCATTCCCTGTATGCGTACTGGTTTTGCCTTTTTGATAATAGGCAGTATCGCAATATTCTCGAAGTTTATGGAATAGCCAATCGGCACAGATTTTATGGTCTGCAGTTCCTGGGATTCTGTATCCAAAGTCTACTTGTTTTTTTATGAATGCATAAGCAGAATCCTCCGAAAACGCATTGCTTTTCAAAACAACAGTGGTTGGTGTTTCTTCCGAAATTTTGCTTTGTGGAGTGGTTTCATTGTTGCCACAGCCATGCATGAGTATTGCGGCTGTATTTAATAAAAGGAGTCTTAAAATTGCGTGAACTTGCATATTAGCATCTAAACAAAGGACTTCAAAATTAGGATATTTTATATTGGAATCGTTGTGTTTCGCTCCAAAAGCGATAGGCTTTCATGTTTGTGCGTTAAAAATGTGTATTTTCGCCTTTAGTGGCTATGACGGTAAAAAGCATGACGGGTTTCGGAAGGGCCCAGTCAGAGAATGAAAAGTGGACGATTACATGTGAAATCAAGGCCTTAAATGGTCGGTATTTCGAGGCGGATATTCGCCTGCCTAAATATTTAAATGAATTGGATTCTAAAATTAGAAGGGTCTTATCTGATTTTTTAGAGAGAGGTACACTGAGTGTTACATACAGCATTAAAATGATTGATTCTTCTTCGCATATAACGGTAAATACCGACTTAGCGAAGGAGTATTTAGCGGCGTTGAAACAACTGAGCGGAAGTTTGGGACTTGAATTGGAAGATCCGATGCGGGAGGTGTTAAAAGTACCTGATATAATGGGTGTATCCGATCGCGAAATTAGTGATGATTTTAAAAATGAGGTAGTCCAGGTAACTTTAGAAGCGGCGAAACAATTAGATGCGTTTAGATGTATCGAAGGTGCAGCCACCGCTGCAAAATTGAAGCAGTTGATAGCGTCTATTTCAGACGATGTTTTGCTCATTGAACATCAAGAAGGCAATCGCAGAGAAGCCTTGCGCGAGCGAATTTATGGAAACGTGTTTGAGCATGTTAAAGAACACAATGTAGATGAAAATCGTTTGGAGCAAGAAATACTCATGTATTTGGATAAGTGGGATATTGCCGAAGAAAAACAACGTTTATCGCAACATTTGGATTTCTTCATCCGCACTTTGAAAGAAGAACCTAAGGGTAGGAAATTGAATTTTATTGCCCAAGAAATGGGCCGTGAAATGAACACCTTAGGAGTGAAAAGTAATTACTTTCCAATGCAAGAATGCGCAGTACGCATGAAGGAAAAACTCGAACAAATCAAAGAACAAGTTCTCAATCTGGCCTAATTTCACTCTGTTATATTGCATTTACCTCGCCGACATATCGCGCTCTTTTTAGGGTGTTTCCTGTTTCTGAAAGCTGCAATCAGCCAAGAAGTAAAAGTGCTTGTAAATCATTTAGATTCCTTCGGAATTTATCACGATAAAGGCAATAACTCTTTATTTAAAAGCTTGTTATTATTAGATCACCTTTCGCAGGATACGCAGTTAGTCAATTCACATATCGCGATTGATATTCCGAGTATTCAAACGTATATCTTGAATAAAATGCTTCAAGATACGGGTGCCTATCAATCCACTTTAGTAAATAATTATATTTCAGAGGTTACGGGCTTTGGGGTATTTCAATCGTGCATTGCAGCTCGTTTATTGGCAATGTCTCCTAAAGAAAAAGCCCGATTGCATAGCGTATCATTTGTAAGCACAGACCCTGCAATAGGCATTGTAAGTAACAACGAATATCGTGAATATGTGCTTTTTATCATGCAGGAACTCTTTGCGCGAGTTCCCAATGACCGTGCACCTATAGCGCTCAAAGCAATTCGTTCATTTGTGCGACATCGAGAACTGATTATTGAACAAGAAAGGTCTGACACTGAATCCGACATGGCCATAAGTTTTGAAGCCTCTTTTAATTCACGTGAAACCATGCTTTATTGCTTGGATTCTCTAGAGCTCTTTGATTCCTTAAGCGTGGAATATGGTCTTCAGAATGAATGGCGTTATGTCAGAAAGTTTTGTGCGATGAACCAGGCGAAGTATGCCGAAAACAGAGATATATCCAAACATTATCAACGCATTTTAATGCAATTGAAGGATGTAGTGTACTATGAAAAACCTTCCGTGTTATGGTTAATAGAAGAGGAATCACAGGAATCTGCGAATTTGAAGGACGAATTTTCGGCTAGAGATATTATCGGCATGAACCTTCCCGAATGGGATTTAAAGTCGGTTCATTTTGTAGATTCTCAAACTTTATGGACCGTAGAAAACCGGATTGAAGTAAATTTCTTCAAGGGCTTCGTTGACCGCTGGTCCTTATCGGATTATAATTTTATCGATTCCGATGCGAATTCAGAACAAACGGAAAGTGTTGAGGACTATGCCGCTGAAACTAGCAATGATTTCACAAGGGTCTATGTAGGGGCCGTGGCCGCTCGGCATCATATAGATCCGTCCTTAATCAATGCAACCTTCCGTGAATTGAATCTTGAAGAAATCAAAGATGTGCGTTCCATGGGGATAGAGCTGAGTATTGTAAATCCAGATGCCGCGAATATTACCTTTCAATGGATGGGCCAGAATCAGTGGTTAAATTGGAACTCCGTTCCGCATTTTGCCTATTCCAATTTTAGCTTATCGAGCAGTTTCCCCATACTTAATCAATCTTGGGTCCACTTGTTTTTGGGAGTTGATTATCAATATGAACGCTACCGTCTTACTTTGCCGCTTGCACCTCAATTTATTGGGAATCCCCAGTATCGCGCGCAAACGATTCGAAATATTGGGCAAAATTTGGGTGCGATTGGCCAAGTCATGCTGAATTTTGGACCCGTTTATCTCAAAGCACATTTGGGATATCGCTGGGATTTATCAGATTCCAGATGGAAAAACGACACAGGTTATATCAACAGTAAAGACCGGTTATCAGGAACGGGATTGCATTATAGTATTGGTTTGGGCATTTTAATTTTCGAGGGAGATGAGAACTAAAATCACGTTTATGGCTATGGTTTTGTGTTGGGTTGGAACGGCGTTCTCACAAAGCAATGCGCCAAAGGCGTTTCCTCTAAAAATGGATTTTGACTCCAAAACGGAACCGGATGCTACTTGGCAAATTATTGCCAACCAAGCTAAAAAAGTGCGAGTTTTTATGGGGGGAGAAAACCATCGTGAGGTGGATTTTAATTCTCTGATGGAATATGGGTTCATGAATCGATTGCATAAATATGCAGGTTATCGGCATTATGTGTTAGAATTGAGCCCTGCAAGAGCCCATTATTTGAATCGATATATTCGATATGCCGATACCCATGCTCGCGATGCCCTCAAAGGGGTTTCTTCCCCGAAATACATGAATCTTTTTGAGAATTTAAAACGTTGGAATCAATCTTTAGATTCTGGGGATCGGATCTTGGTGCATGGAGTGGATGCCGAGCGCTTCTACGATTTGTCTTTTGAAAGATTGGCGGAAGTTCTTAGAAATAAAATGCGCTCAAAAAGCATGCCTTTGCCCGATAGTATTGCTGCAGATGCCATGGCGATTGTATCACAGGCCAATCGAAAGTTTTCCAATCGACTTTTGAATTATGAGGAGAGCGTTAAGAATTTAAACGAATCTGAAGGTTTTCAAAGAGATGTTCGCGATGATAGGATTGAGTTTTCGCGCTTTGATTACATAGAATGTGTGGCGAATATCGAGCGCAATTGGATGTATTATGTAGATTTTTTAGATTCTATGGAGCTTATTTCGTTTGCAGCAGCGCTGGAAGGAGTTAAAGAAGCGAATAAATGGAATAAAGACGAAGAGTCCGCCTCCCGATTTCATTGGCGAGAAACAGTAATGTACCAAAGATTTGTAAAGGCTTTGGATGCGCATAAAGGGGGCAAATTTTTCGGTCAATTTGGCCGTTGCCATATATCAGAAACCCCATCGGATGTAGATTGCGGTTGGTATAGTTATGAAAGTGTGGTAAATCGTTTGGCGGCCTATTACTTCAAAAGTGTCGATTCTCTAATTACAGTAGGGTATTTTTATCGTGATCAAAATCCGGATATTACAGCAGCGAATATAGAGCAACAAGCAGTTATTCAAAAGGAGATAAAGGTTTTGACGAGGCCGTTTTTGCAAGGTATTATTTTGTATGACCTTAATGGGGTGGATTCAGATTTGCAAGAATTGCGAAAAAAATACCGCTTCATTTTAGTAAATAATGCAAACAATGCAGCTCTAAGTTCTGAATTGCCAACTGAGGATTTAAATACATCGAATAGTTTAACTGCATGGCCATTAAGTTGGACTTTGGGCTACTATGGATTGTCCTATTTGCAATTGCAAAATGTAGGTTTAAAAGACCATTTCAATTTCAATTCGGTTGATTTTTCTCCGAAGCCTTACTTGGCATTGCAACACCATGTTAACCTGAATTATGGTCCATTTGTTTTTGGGCTTTCCGGCTATTATGGATTCTTAAAAACCGAACAAGAGAGCAATGCCGTTTATTCCGATTCACTAGGAAGTTTAAATCAGCGCTTATGGGGTATTGATTTGTCTACAGGCTTGCATTTTGAAAAGGGACCTTTTAGTCTCAATGTAATGGGTAGAATAGGAACCTCTCGTTTGGGTTATACCTATTTTCAGGCGGTGGAGCGTGCCGTTCAAGTGGGTGAAATCAATAATTTGCAAATTCACAATCAATCTTGGAATGCGGGTTTGAATTTGAGCATATATTATAGGTATAACAACAACAGCGGATTTGGGATACAAGCAAATACATTTCAAAATATTGGCAACGGGGCTTGGTTGTATACAGGTAGCAATCAAGTGTATCAAAATCTGGATTTAAATAGTGGGTTGGATGCTTGGAGTGTGAGTGCACATCTGTGTTTGTTTTTTTCGAACTAATTTAGAAGTACCTTTGTATTCATGTTGAAATCGATTCCTATTGCCAATGCGATTACCCTTGCGAACTTGGCCTGTGGCTTACTCGCAATTCCTTTGGCACTTGATCCTAGCACGGGTTATTTGGCTTTTTACCTGATCGTTCTTGCAGCCGTTTTGGATTTCTTTGATGGAATGGTGGCGCGTTTATTAGGTCAAGAAGGCCCGCTCGGACAGGAGTTGGATTCTTTAGCAGACTTGGTTTCGTTTGGCGTGGTTCCGGGGTTGATTTGGAAAACATGGATGGAAACGAAAGGTTATTGTCCGCCAACAGGCTTTTGTATCAATTCTTATATTTGGATGCTTATTCCACTTGCGGCTGCCTATCGTTTGGCGCGTTTCAATATTTCTTCAGGAGGTTCTACGTATTTTACCGGGGTTCCAACTCCTTTAACAGGACTTGCACTTGCCTCTTTTGCGTTAATAGGAAAAGATATAGCACAATCTGCTACAGATTTGCAACCTGCGATGTGGCCTTTGGTCCAATTTCCCGAAAGCCTTTTTAATCACGTATATTTATGGCTGTATTTGCCATTAACGGCTGGCTTTTTCATGATTTCCGACTATCCCATGTTATCCTTGAAATTCAATAAAACGGATGGCTTAGATATGTGGCGTTGGATTTTTGTAGGGGTATCGATTTTGCTGCTACCTGTATTAGGTTCGGCTGCACTTTTTGGGATTTATATGTGGTTTATTTTGGGTTCTTTTTTAGCCTTTCGGGGGAAATTAAACACAATGGAAACGAAATGATAGAAATTGGTATAATAATGGGCAGCGACAGCGATTTGCCGGTAATGAATGAAGCGGTAAAGGTTTTGAATTCATTAGGTATTGCCTGTGAAACCACGGTGGTTTCAGCACATCGCACTCCTGATCGTTTGATGCAGTATGCCAAAAATGCTGATTCAAGGGGGATAAAAGTGATCGTTGCAGGTGCAGGGGGCGCGGCACATTTACCCGGTATGGTGGCTTCATTTACCCATTTGCCTGTAATTGGTGTACCTGTAAAAACCAGCACCATGAATGGTTTAGACAGTTTGTATTCCATTGTTCAAATGCCTCCTGGAGTTCCAGTTGCAACGGTGGCCATTAACGGTGCAAAAAATGCGGGTATTTTGGCGGCGCAGATTCTTGGCACAGCCAATAAAAGCATCGCAGAAAGCGTAAAAGCCTATAAATGGAATATGGAAAATGAAGTTTTAGGCAAAGCTGAAAAATTGGAGGATTTAGGTCCCGAAGCGTATTTGAAACAAATGTAAATATCCGAACCTATAGAGTTTGGTGAAATGGCGTTGCACCCAAAGCCTTGTAAGTTTCAATCGGTAAATGTGCCAAATTTCATAGATGAATAGCATTTTAGGCCTTTCAATTACATAAAAGAAGCCCTGTTTTGCACTGTTTCATGAACTTGTGGTAAAATAAAAAGCTCCTAATTAAATAGTCAATAAATGATAATAGTAGAAGACGTAATACTCTCTGAACAAATTTTAGAACGAAAATTTGTTTGTCAACTTGATAAATGCAAAGGTGCATGTTGTGTGGAAGGAGATGCGGGTGCGCCATTATTACATAGCGAATTGCAAACCATAACAGATCGATTAGAGGGTATATTGCCCTTTATGCGGTCTGAATCTATCGCTTTGTTGGCCGAAAAAGGATTTTATACACGCGATCCCGAAGGAGAATTGGTTACCGAATGTCACGATGAAGGGGCTTGTATTTTTGTAACTTTTACGGAAAATGGAACTACAAAATGTGCCATAGAACAAGCACATGCAGCCGGAGCAATCGATTACAAAAAACCGATGAGCTGTCACTTATATCCGATTCGCGCTAAGAAATATGGTTCTTATGTAGCCATGAATTACAGCGAATGGGATATTTGTAGCGATGCTTGTGCTGCGGGGAGTGCCTTAAATGTGCCGGTTTATGTATTTTTAAAAGAGGCACTTACACGAAAAATGGGAGAGAAGTGGTATGAAGCCCTAGAAGAAGTTGCTGCTGCTTGGGAAGCAGGAAAATCAGCAAACTAAACAGGTTAACAAGCCTAAAAACATAAGTTGTTTAAGGTATTGAGATACTTTTCCGTATGCTTCTGGACTTTGCGCATTTTTTAGGGTATTGAGAATAATAAAGCTATATGGCAATGCGATTGCTGCGGCTAAAATTCCAAATAGGGGTTCTTTTCCGTGGTAATAAATCAATCCCAGAATGGAAACAGCTATGATGAGTAGGATCGACGCCAACATTTTGGTATATTTGGCACCCATGCTTAGCGCAAATGTTTGATATCCTTGGGACTTATCACCCTCTTGATCTTGCAAGTCTTTGATCAGTTCTCGGGAAAAAGTAATGAAGAAGGCGATACTGGCAAATTCAGCAAAATAAGCTTTAGACACTTCAAAAACACCTCTAGAGGCAATGTAAACTACCATGCCGGCGAGCAGGGAAACGAGTAAATTTCCCATTAAAAATTCGCCTTTAAAGTCGCTTGAATAAAAATAAAGCAACACACCAATTGCAATACAGAGTATTCCCATGCCCAAACCGGTGATAAAACCGAAAATAAGGCCTATAGCGCTAAGAATAATATAGTAGGTATAGAGTGTTTTTGCATTTATTTGGCTGTGGGCAATTTGCTGCTTGGGTTTATTAATGCGGTCAGATTCTTTGTCAAAAATATCATTAACAACATAGCCCCCAGCGGCAAGGAATACGGAAGCAAGGGTAGCTGTAAGCGCTTCTGGAATTCGTATGTTTTCTATATCGAAAAATGATAATCCCGAATTAATTCTAGACGCGGATACATAAAAGAGAAGTTGGGTTAGTACCGTGAGGAATAAATTAACCGGCCGCACAATATGCCAAAACAGCTTCATCGTTTTATTTCTTAGGGAATTTCATTTTATAATCCACGTTTACACGACCCTTTGAAATACTTTCTAAACGACGTTTCAATAGATTTCGTTTCAAGGGACCAATACGATCGGTAAAAAGAATACCTTCAATATGATCGTATTCATGTTGGATGATCCGAGCGGCCATTCCGTTAAAAGTTTTTACTTGTTCGTTCCAGTTAAGGTCGTAATAACGGATACGCAGTTCTCCTTTTCGTTTAACATGGGCTCGAACATCGGGAATGCTTAAACAACCTTCCTCAAAATCCCATTCTGTACCAAATTCATCTTCAATAGTCGGATTGATAAAAACTTCTTTAAATCCTGGAGGGTTGATATCGTCAATTTCAGAACCGTCTACAATAAAAAGGCGAATGGATAAGCCAATTTGCGGGGCTGCAAGTCCGATACCATTGCTATCATACATGGTATCAAACATAGAGTCAATCAATTTATCGAGTTCGGGATATTGCGCATCGATTTCGGTAGCCTTTTTGCGTAATACAGGCTGACCGTAAGCATATATTGGAAATATCATGGATGAATTTGAGTTAAATAGGTTTGTAAAATTAGCGTTGCCGCTACCGTATCGATTAGTCCTTTTTCGCGACGCTGGATTTTGGTTTTACCCATTTGGAAAATTTGTTGTTGGGCTTCCTTGCTGCTGTAGCGTTCGTCTATGGTATGAACGGGAACGTTTGGAAATTTGGTTTGTAGCCAGTGAATGAAATCTCGCACTCTTTGGGTGCTATGAGTGTCTTCCCCTGAAAGGCGTTTGGGCATTCCTACCACGATTGCACTTAAGGTTTCTGAAAGGAGATAGGTGTTGATCCATGTCTCGAATTCATTGGAATGAATTGTAGTTATGGGCTGGGCAAACATATTAAGCGGATCGGTTTGGGCCAAACCAAATCGCTTTTCACCGTAATCGATTGCTAATATGCGCGCCATGGTGCAAAGATACGTCTTTTTTCAGGGGCCTAAAAAAACAAAAAGGGCTGCAAAAGCAGCCCCTTTCTAACAAAAACTATAGTTTGGGAATTACATCATTCCGCCCATTCCGCCCATTCCGTCCATTCCACCATGAGAATGACCCGTTTCAGGTTCTTTAATATCGCTAATTACGCATTCGGTAGTTAGAATCATTCCGCCTATTGACGCGGCATTTTCTAGGGCTACACGAGATACTTTCTTAGGATCGATAACACCTGCTGCAATTAGGTTTTCGTAAACCTCAGTGCGTGCGTTGTAACCGAAATCGGCGCTTCCTTCCATTACTTTTTGAACTACAATGCTGCCTTCTCCACCTGCATTCGCAACGATTTGACGCAAAGGCTCTTCAAGTGCACGGCGAACGATTGCGATACCTGTGGTTTCGTCATCATTGATGCCCGTTAATCCATCTAATGCGCTGATCGCACGGATGAAACTAACGCCACCGCCTGGTACGATACCTTCTTCAACTGCTGCACGAGTTGCGTGAAGCGCATCGTCTACACGGTCTTTCTTTTCTTTCATTTCTACCTCAGTAGCAGCTCCAATATACAGAACGGCCACACCACCAGCCAATTTCGCCAAACGCTCTTGTAGTTTTTCGCGATCGTAATCGGAAGTGGTATTCTCGATTTGTACTTTAATTTGGTTAACGCGGGCCTCAATAAGTTCTTTCTGACCTGCACCGTTTATGATGGTCGTGTTGTCTTTATTGATGGTGATTTTTTCTGCAGTTCCCAAATCTTCTAAAGTAGCATCGTCTAATTTACGACCTTGCTCTTCAGAGATCACGGTTCCACCGGTTAAAATCGCGATATCCTGTAACATTTCTTTTCTGCGGTCTCCAAATCCTGGGGCTTTAACCGCAGCAATTTTGAGAGATCCACGGATTCTGTTTACCACTAGGGTAGCCAAAGCTTCTCCTTCGATATCTTCAGCAATGATCAACAAAGGCTTTCCTGTTTGAACTACTTTTTCCAAAACAGGAATTAAGTCTTTCATGGTGCTGATTTTCTTATCGTATATTAAAATGAATGCGTTCTCAAGATCGGCTTCCATTTTGTCGGTATTGGTTACGAAGTAAGAACTCAAATAACCACGGTCGAATTGCATACCTTCTACCACATCAACGGTAGTTTCGGTACCTTTTGCTTCCTCAACGGTAATAACACCATCTTTACCTACACGTTGCATGGCTTCTGCGATAAGTTTTCCGATTGTTTCATCGCTGTTCGCAGAAATGGTAGCTACTTGTTCGATTTTGCTGTTATCATCTCCAACAGGATGTGCAAGGTCGTTTAATTTAACAACGGCGGCTTTAACTGCTTTATCGATACCACGTTTCAAATCCATTGGATTTGCACCCGCAGCTACGTTTTTCAAACCCGCAGTTACAATGGCTTGCGCTAAAACGGTAGCAGTTGTAGTACCATCACCCGCGATATCAGCCGTTTTGCTTGCAACTTCCTTTAACATTTGGGCTCCCATGTTTTCAACGGGATCTGCCAATTCGATTTCTTTTGCAACAGTAACACCATCTTTGGTTACGTGTGGAGCACCGAATTTCTTATCGATAACTACATTACGACCTTTTGGACCTAAAGTTACTTTTACTGCATTTGCCAATGCGTCTACACCGCGTTTTAGACCGTCGCGAGCGCTTAAATTGAAATCTATTTTCTTTGCCATAACTATTTTCTTTTTCTAATTAAACGATAGCCAAAATATCAGACTCTCTCATAATAAGATAATCTCTGCCTTCAACACTGATTTCAGTACCGGCATATTTACCATATAATACGGTATCTCCAACGGCAACGGTCATGGGCTCATCAGGTTTGCCTGTACCTGCCGCGATTACTTTACCGCGTTGTGGTTTTTCTTTTGCGGTGTCTGGAATAATAATGCCTGAAGCAGTAGTGTGCTCTGCAGCAACCGGTTCTATCAGAACGCGGTCGGCCAATGGTTTGATGTTAACTGACATATTGTTTTTTGTACTTTTTATTTTGTTGGTACTCCAACACTATCGAAATCCGTGCCACGCCCATATTTGGGAAAATTGTTCCTGAAATTGGGGATTAAAGTGACAAAAATGCGCTTTAACGGTGTCAATTTGTCAGCGCTTGGGCGCAAAATGGCAAAACTTTCTCCATATTTGGCGTATTTTGATCGAAATACGCCTTTGCGTTTTTTTGGTGAAAGGCAAGCATCTGCAAATTTCCTCGGTGAAATAATAAGAAAGCCAGGATATCGGATAGTTCCTTTGGATTTGGAGCATGCAATGCTGCTTTGCAGTCTACGGCCTCTTGGGCTTCTGGGAATTTTTTGTGGTTCGAGCCAAAAAGAACCGGTACCCCGTTCGATAAAGGTTCAATTATGTTGTGGAGGGCATTTTTAAAACCACCACCAATAACCGCGAGACTTGCATAACGATAAATGAATCGCAATTTTCCGATACCGTCTACAATTACTATCGCATCTTCTTTTGGCGCTTTCAGCCAAAGGGAAAGTCGCTGGGTTTTATGGGGAATTCGGGCTTCAATCGCTACTAAGTTTTTTTCACTTACATCATGCGGCGCAAGAATAAATCGGTAATCTGTGGTTTGCAGGGGTAAAACCCGAAGCAGCACCTCTAATTCTTCTTCCCATGAGCTTCCCCATACAATGTTCTTTTTTTGGTTCCAAAGGGTAGTTTCCTGCTCGTTAAAAATACTTGCTTGAGCGCGTAATTCTTTGGTTTGTAGAAAACGAATATCCCCCGTGTGGATATTTGGAGTTTTGGGAAGAATTTGTTGGATGATCCTTTGGGTTTTCAAGTTTTGACAGCAAAGAACCAGGGCACAATTCAGTTCTTTTCGCCATGCTCCGGCCCAGAATTTTTGAAGGAAATGGTCCTCTCGTAACAAGAGATTCCAGTATAAAAAGGGAATTTTTTTCGTGTTTAACGCAAATAAATGGGAAAGCCAAAACTCGTATTTTGCGAAAATTGCTAAATCAGGCTCTAATAAATTCAGGAATTGAAATGCGCGGCTTCGGGAGTCGTGTTGCATGTAATAGAATCCCCAATTATTCGGATTTTCTGCATTTTCAAACCCGGAAGGGGAAAAGAAACTAACATGAATTTCTGCCTGATAATCTGTTTCTAATTTTTGGAGTAGGGGCAGGAGCATCTGGAATTCCCCTAGGGACGCGGCATGTGCCCAAATGCGTTTTTTCTTTTTCTTGGGAAGTTGATTGAGGCGTGCTAAACTGCTGCGTCTGCCAACAAGCATGCGCTTGAGTTTAACTTCCCCCGGAAGGAAAACATGCAAAACTCCCAACAGAAATTGGCTCAGAAGTAGCAGAGCTTGATAGGCAAATCGCATGAATTTTATTCCATATAATAATCGACTTCGGTAATGCGATCGCGGTAATTAATAGGAATCATGATACTAAAATTACCCCCCCAGTAGGTATCGGTAACCGTTCCTGAATTGGATTTTTGGGTGGCAAAATCGTAGGGGTGTAGGCGAGATCCTTGACCTTGCCCTGCTTCAAATCCTAAAGTAAAGGAGATGGCATCGTTATTAATATACTGCAAGCGGATTTGTTCAAATAATTGGGTGCCTTGGGTGTGTCGGTTGTAGCCTCCTTGGAAATTCCCATCGATTTGGGGCAATTGGTCGATGTCGAAAGTGAATTTCGTATAATGGGTATAATATCCAATACCACCACCCGTTTGCAGTAAAAGTCGGCTATTTCTGCTGCGGGCAAGGATCCAATTTTTCAGCGCAAATACCCGGGTAGAATAGCCTCTTTGGTAGGTGCGTATAACCGCAGGAAATCCATTCATATCGATAAGTACGCCGGAGTCGTTGGTCATGTTTCCATATAGTCCCTCTTCGTTAACGTTAGAACCTAGGAAGAAGGAAAAATCGGCGCCAAGGGACCAATTACTGCGGTGCGAATATTCAATGGCCAAGGGCACACTAAGATGCGTGGGATATCTTTGGGCCCAATCTCCGCCTGTTTTGAAATAGCCCAAACCGGCATGCAAAAAGAACCATCTTTTTTCTTGAGAGTTGGTGGGTCCTTCTGAAAGTTGTGCGGATAAAGGAGCACCTGATAGAAACAGGAGCGTTATTATGAAGAGATTGCGTTTTAGGAGCTGCACGGAGCCAAAGTTACTTAATTTGCCTTAATCAAACATCCTTTTATTGCGTCTAAAAAGGCTTGGGGTTGTTCCGCATGCACCCAATGACCTGCATTGGGGATGCTTATAAATTGGGCTTGAGGAAAATATTGTAAAATATACGCGCGATCAGAGTCGGTAATATAGGAACTATTTCCACCTGCTATAAAAGTAGTAGGAAGATTATGTATGTGCTTAAATGTGAGCCCTCCAATGATTTCTTCATATTGATTTTCAATAGCTTCAATATTGATTTTCAGCTGATATCCCCCCTCGGGTTTGCTTTCAATATTTTTCAGCAAAAACTGGCGAATTGCAAGATTGCTCGCGTATTCAGAAAATGCCAAATCGGCATCTTTCCGATTGGCAATTCTATCAAATGGAATTTCTTTAAAGGCCCTGATAAAATCTAAATGGCTGGCTTTATAGGCCTTGGGCGCAATGTCTACTACGATCAATTGGGATATACAATCGGGGTAGGTATCGGCAAATGTCATGGCGGTTTTACCTCCCATGGAATGACCAATTAAACAAATGCGTTCGTGCTTTAATTCAGACATCAAATGTTTGATATCAGCGGCCA
>JAULUW010000128.1:0-14059 GCA_032111345.1 Bacteroidia bacterium | reverse complement strand
AAAAGAGCAAATGATTCCGCGCGATATGTACAAAAAAGGAGATGCCTTGCGTGCCGTTATTCACGCAGTAGAAATGGATAAAGGATCTCCAAAAATTATCTTATCGCGTACCTCTCCAGAATTCCTCGAACGACTTTTTGAATTGGAAGTGCCTGAAATTCTAGATGGTTTAATTACCGTTAAGAAAATCGTGCGCGAACCAGGAGAACGTGCAAAAGTAGCGGTAGAAAGCTACGACGACCGTATCGATCCTGTTGGTGCCTGTGTCGGTGTTAAAGGAGCCCGTATTCATGGCATCGTTCGCGAACTGCGCAATGAAAATATCGACGTAATCAATTACACCACCAACGATGCATTGTTCATTCAACGCGCCATTCAACCCGCTGTAGTTAGTAAAATGGATATCGAAGGTACCACCGCCAATGTATTCCTAGAAAGCGATCAAGTTTCATTGGCTATTGGTAGAAGCGGTCATAATATTAAATTGGCCAGCAAGCTTACCGGATACCAAATCGAAGTATATCGCGTAAATGCTGTAGTAGAAGACGACGTAGATTTGGAAGAATTCTTGGATGAAATCGATGAATGGATCATCACCGAATTTAAACGCGTTGGTTTAGATACTGCAAAAGATGTGCTCCGCACAACCGTAGCAGATTTGCTTACCCGTACAGACTTAGAAGAAGAAACAATTTCGCAAGTACACCGTATTTTGCGCAAAGAATTTGACGAAGAATAATCAGAGTTTTACTCTAAAACAGGCGAAATCACAAGGCCTGTGGGGGGATTTTAACACAATCCTCCCGATTTCTTGGGATATCAGAAGGTTAATTTTAAATTTGAATTAAATTATGGC
Organism: Bacteroidia bacterium; assembly: GCA_032111345.1. Classification (GTDB taxonomy): domain Bacteria; phylum Bacteroidota; class Bacteroidia; order NS11-12g; family UBA955; genus VMCP01. Next base: position 13,203 of record JAULUW010000128.1, on the reverse strand, counting down.
GGTATACCGTTTAGCAAAAGTAGCAAGTGAATTAAACCGAAGCACGTCGGCAATAGCAGAATTCCTTCAAGAAAAAGGACATGAAGTAGACGCGCGTCCCACCTCTAAAATCACAGAGGAACAATACAAGGAATGCCTGAAAGAATTTTCTGCCGATAAGGCAATGAAGGAGGAGGCCGATAAACTGAAGAGCCAAAAGCCGATCAGAACGAACCCAACCCCCCAACTATCAACGCCTGCAGCTCCAGAAATTGTGGTTCCAGAACCACCCAAACCTGCTCCAATTGTTGAAAAGGCACCCGTTGTTGAACCTGTAGCGGAAGTTCCAAGAGAAACAGAAAAGTTTAATTCTGGATTTAAAGTCATAGGTAAAATTGACCTTGAACCCAAGAAGAAAAAAACTACTGAAGTAGTTCCTACAGAAAAAATAGAAGTACCCACGCCAAAAGTGGAAACTCCTGTCGTTTCAGAAATAAAAAAGGTTGAAGACGTTGTACCGGTTAAACCCATAGAAATAAAACCTGTCGAGATTCCAGTTGCAGAGGTCAAATCACCTGAAAAGGAAATTGAACCAGCTCCTGTTTCAGAAGCGCCTACAGAGGAAATCAAACAAGAAGTTCCACGGGTAAAAGCCAAAACATCTTCACAGAGAATAAATAACGAAATCGCCGATCAAAATAAAGCGAAAATCGCCAAAGAACCTGAACCAACCGTTGAGCCCGAATATCTTGAAACTAAGAAAGAAATTCTTTCTGGTCCAAAAGTATTAGGCAAAATCAACCTCCCATCCGCTAAAGAAGGCAACAGTTCACTTGCAAAAGAAGCGCGCAAGGATATGCAGGAAATTCGCAAAAAGCGCAAACGCAAAGAAAAAGGCGTTGACGTGAAAGTTGCGGTTCAAGATACTATCAACCGCGATAATCGCAATAAAGACACCAAAGATGCCAATACCAGCGCGAATAAACCCGCCGCTAATAAAGGTCCTGTAAATCCAAATGCCGTTAAATCCAACGTCCGCAATACCATGAATAGAATGGGTAATGCAGGCCGTAGAAATAACAATAAAGGTAAAAAACGGTACGAAGACCGTGAAGAACGCAATCGCCGCTTTGAAGAAGAAAGACGCCGTAAAGACGAAGAAAGCAAAATCCTAAAAGTTACCGAATTTTTAACTGCCAACGAACTTGCTAGTTTAATGAGCGTTCCGGTTACAGCGGTAATTTCGAAGTGTTTTGCTCTTGGTATCATGGTCTCCATTAACCAAAGATTGGATGCCGAAACAATTCAATTGGTAGCAAGCGACTATAACTACGACGTTACCTTCGTAGATGCAGAATCTACCATTGAAGCAGCAGACGATGAAGTTGATTCTATTGATGACTTAAAGTCACGTGCTCCAATTGTTACGGTAATGGGTCACGTTGACCACGGAAAGACCTCCCTGCTCGATTATATTCGTAACGAGAACGTTATTGCGGGAGAAGCCGGGGGTATTACCCAACATATTGGCGCGTATGAAGTTACTTTAAAAGGGGGAAAGAAAATTACCTTCCTAGATACACCCGGACACGAAGCGTTTACCGCGATGCGTGCACGTGGTGCGAAAGTAACCGATTTAGCCATTATCGTAATTGCCGCAGACGATTCTGTGATGCCTCAAACCAAAGAAGCAATTGCCCACGCTCAAGCGGCTGGGGTACCTATGGTTTTTGCATTCAATAAAATGGATAAAGACGGTGCCAACTCCGATAAAATTCGTGAAGAATTGGCCCAAATGAATATTCTGGTTGAAGATTGGGGAGGAAAATTCCAAAGTCAAGAAATCAGTGCCAAAAAAGGATTAAACATCGATGAACTTCTAGAAAAAGTATTATTGGAAGCCGAATTGATGGATCTTAAAGCCAACCCAGATCGTCGTGCTAAAGGAACGGTTATCGAAGCCACGCAAGAAAAAGGACGCGGTATCGTATGTACGTTACTTATTCAAAATGGAACGCTCCGTGTGGGTGATCACATGGTAGCAGGTTCGCAATATGCAAAAGTTCGTGCCATGTTCAACGAAAGAGGAACCCGCATCGATGAAGCACCACCAGCAACACCCGTTAAGATTCTTGGATTTTCAGATGCTCCAACTTCAGGCGATTTGTTCGCAGTAATGGAGAACGAAGACGAAGCCAAATCTTTAGCCAATAAACGTCTTCAATTGGTGCGTGAGCAAGGTATCCGTACCAAGCGTCACATTACTCTTGATGAAATTGGACGTCGATTGGCTGTAGGTAACTTTAAAGAGCTCAATATTATCATTAAAGCAGACGTAGACGGTTCTGTAGAAGCTTTAAACGATGCCATGATGAAACTTTCTACCGACGAAATTGCGGTAAACGTTATCCACAGCGGTGTAGGTCAAATTACCGAAAGCGATGTACTATTAGCCTCCGCATCGGATGCAATCATTATTGGATTCCAAGTGCGGCCTTCATTAAAAGCCAAACAATTGGCAGAAAGCGAAGAAATCGATATCCGCCATTACAGCATCATTTACCAAGCCATTGAAGAAATCAAGAAGGCCATGGAAGGTATGTTGAGTCCGGATATCATTGAAAAAATCATCGGTCAAGTTGAAATTCGTGAAATCTTTAAAATCACCAAAGTCGGTACCATTGCCGGTTGTTATGTTACCGATGGAAAAATCGAACGCAACAGCAAGGTTCGCGTAATTAGAGACGGTGTAGTGAAACACGACGGGAAATTAGGCTCATTAAAACGCTTCAAGGACGATGTAAGAGAAGTTGCGCGTGGCTATGAATGTGGATTACAACTAGATAAATTTAACGACATCATGGAGGGTGATTACCTCGAAGTTTATGTTCAAGAAGAAGTTAAACGTAAACTCTAATAAACCTTTCGTCTTAAAAAAAAGAAAATACAACGAAGCAGCAACGATTTAGTCTTACAAAACGTCTAATTTGGTACAATACTTGTATAAAAGATAAAAACATTTGCAATTAGAATAATTATGAAAAAAATTTTAACCTTAGCCGCACTTGCCTTAGCCTTCGTTGGAAGCAGCATGGCTCAAAAAGAAGCTTCAGTTGTTGAGAAAACCGACAAACAACCTGCACCCGCGATCAAATGGGAAATCAAATCACACGATTTCGGAAACCTAGAAATGGGTCCTGCAGCGGATGTTGTATTTAAATTCACCAATACCAGTAAAGCACCCGTTGTAATCACAGGCGCCAGACCCAGTTGTGGATGCACCACTCCAAGTTGGACAAAAACACCAATCATGCCTGGTGAAGTTGGAGAAGTAAAAGCAAGCTACGGTACAGAAGGCCGTCCTGGTTATTTTCAAAAATCCGTAAAAGTTACTTTCGATAATGGCGACGTTACCGACCTAACTATCAGCGGTACCGTAACCACAGATACCAACAAGAGTACCAAACCCGAATTAAAGTAATCTCCCTATGAAAAAAACCACACTCATTGCTGCATCCATCTGCTTTTTTACGTTTGCAAAAGCGCAAAATACCGCAATTGGTGCTACCACAACGCCCGTTGAAGAAAAAAGCAATGCCGGTATTTCTTTCGGAAAATTAGCACACAATTTCGGCAATATCATTGAAGGACAAATCGCGACTTACGATTTTCAGTTTGTAAATAACGGCACCGAGGCCCTCCAATTAACACGCGTAAAAGCAAGTTGCGGATGCACGACTCCAAAATATCCTACCACCGCAATCATGCCTGGGGATACCGCGAGTATCCGCGCAGAATACAACTCCGCAGGAAGACCTGGTACCTTCAACAAGAATATTTTCGTAAATAGCAACGCAGGAGATATCACGTTAACCATTACAGGAAATGTGGTAAAAGAACCTGAAAAGCCTATTTCCCCCATAATCATCAGATAACAAATTCATAGGGGCGAAACAATCGCCCCTTTTTTTGTCCACCACATTTCCATTGGGCAACGATTTTACCCTAAATTCACTCTAAAGAATATATATGTATAAATTTACACCTATCACATGCATACTTCTCATATGTGCACTAACCATTAGTCCCAGCCAAGCACAAATACGGCATAAAAACACGGGAAACCTGCACGTAAAAGGCACCGATACCCTAACCGTAAATGCCAATAATGGCGATATTATTGAAGCGCTATTTGCCGTTCAAAATACAGGTACGGAAGTTATGAATATTGCACAAATCGCCACCGAATGCATTTGTTTTGATTACCATTATCCAGAAAACGGCATCCAACCTGGAGCAACCGATACCATACGCCTCTTTTTGAAAACCAAAAATATCCCTCCTGGACCTTATTTCAAACGGGTGTTTGCCGATTATGACGAGGGAAGCATTGAACTTATTTTACAGGGGAATATTAAAATCATTCGCCCGAAATATAAACCGAATGAGAAACCCGAAATTTACCGACCCAAACAAATTATTGTCCGCAATGATCAACCATAAATACATCGCCGTAATTACTTTATGCTGCTCTTTTGTAACGCTACAATCATGCAGCACTGCACGTAAAGACACGGGCTTAAAAAACAATACTATTTCTGCCCCTACTCCTGCTCAACTCAATCTGAATACCGCACAACTAAGACCGGTCAATTCTTTAAAAACGACAATCGAGCCAGATTCATTATCTCGATTATTAGATAGCATCGCGTGGAATGAAACTACCCATTTTTTTGAAGGGGGGGTTCCCACGGGTCCACCTGCATCTTTTAAATTTCAATTCACCAATTACAGCCTACACCCGATAAAAGTTAAAGGGGTTGAAGCCGCGTGCAGTTGCACGGCTACCGATTTTTCGAGAAATGAAATTCTACCCGGAGAAACAGGTTGGATACAAGCCGCCTATAAAACCGAAAATACCTTCGGATTTTTCAAGAAATATGTGGATGTATTCTTTGAAGGCAGCGTGAATAAACATCGCCTTTATCTTACAGGTTCTGTAGACCCCTATCAAAACAAGTAAGATTGGTACCAGGGTTCCATTAAGAGTGAATTGGGACCTACCCAAAAGGCTTCCATTCAACGAAAGCTGCGGCTATTTTTAATGCATTTAGGAATTCCCAAAACAACCGCCTGTATGTAAAAAACAGACTTTTTTTTCTGTATACAAAGGTAGAACTTCATGGATCAACGCATAAAACGCTTTACCCGAATACACCGGTTCTAGAGGAACTTGCAAACGAGATTGGGCTTCATTAATGAATTCAAGCAGCCTTGAATCGGATTTCGCATATCCCCCAAAATGATAATCGGATAGGAACTCAAATCCATCGAAAATGTCCCATTCCTTTAAAGCATCCTTTTGTTCCGCTTCATTTTTCAATACTAAAACGGGTAAAACCTTGGTAGGTGCTCCACGTTTTTGAAGCGCCAATATTAACCCAGCTGCAGTGGTCGCCGTTGCGCTCGCGTGCACTACAATGTCCGGAAAATCTGACTCCCAACTAGCCACTAAGGCATCGAATCCCTTTAAACCCAATTCCCCTTTGCCTCCCTCGGGTATTATTAAATTTTTACGACCTTCATGATTTTGATATGCACTAGAAAGTAGGTCTTTATTGCGATAATCAGAACGACTTACGAATTTCAATTCCATTCCCCGAGCCCTGCAATAATTCAAATACGCATTAGAAAAACCTTCATCCCCTCGAACCAAACCCAAGCAGGGAATCTTTAAATCGCCACAGACAGAGGCTGTGGCAATCAAATGATTGCTGAAGGCACCACCAAAAGTGACAATCCCTTGAAAATGCTGCTCTTGATAATACGCCAACCAACCCTGAAGCTTCCTCGATTTATTGCCAGAAACAACGGGATGGATCAAATCATCACGCTGAATCCAAAAGCTAAAGGAGCCTAAATCATTTACCCAAACATGCTTTTGCATGCCTGGCTCCTTCCAATTTAGGTCCCCCAAATTCATATTTGCGAAGTTAACAATATTTGAATACCTTCGTGCCACATTCGGGGTGCCTCGTAATAGAGTGCTGAGATTAAACCCGCTAACCTGCTCAGGATAATGCCTGCGAAGGGAAATGATCGCATTATATGCGTGCATGCTCGGATGTATCAAAAATTCGAGATATGAAACATACCATCTGCACCATTACCGCACTGTTTATCCTTTGGGGAACTCCTTTAAGTGCACAAATCCCCAAAAATGAAAAATCGGAGAATTTAGCACGCACCTCTAGGAATACTTCCAATAAAAATATCGACTCCACTGACAAAAATCCTCAAATCGAAACGATGGAAAATGTGATTATCCGCATTTTTACAATAGGTGACAATAATCCAAACTCGAATTTCGAGACAATCAAAGGAAAAGATTTGGAATTACGCAATTTGGGACAAGATATCCCTATGTTGTTGCAACACCAAACGGGTATCGTTTCCACATCTGATGCCGGTAACGGTGTTGGATATACGGGAATCCGTGTGCGTGGTTCCGACGCCACCCGAACGCATATAAGTGTAAACGGTGTACCCATTAACGATGCCGAGAGCCAAGGTACCTTTTGGGTAAATATGCCTGATTTGGCCAGTTCTGCCCAAAACATTCATATCCAAAGAGGTGTGGGAAGCAGCGTGCACGGTGCCGGAGCTTTTGGCGGAAGCGTCATGATTCAAACCGGATCCAATATAAACAATTCCGCATCCGTAGATCTTTCCTATGGCGCATTTAACACACGAAAATTAACCGCAAAATATACGGGACCTGAACTAAATTGGGGCGGACGTGAATGGAAATTTGACTTTAGATTCAGCCATATCGGGTCCGATGGATTTATAGACCGCGGTGCAAGCGATATGTATGGCTATATGGCCTCTGCAAGCAGCACCGGAAAAAAATGGAATAAATGGAATTATAAAATCATATCATTCGGCGGAGTACAGAAAACCTATCAAGCTTGGTGGGGAATTCCAATAGAAAAATACCGCCTCGGCCAGTCCAATCCAAGCGGCAAAGACAGTCAAGCCCTGAACGACCACTATAATCGAAATATTGGCATGTATCGCAACGCTCAAGACAGCGCCAACCTCTTCCAATCAAATCCCAAAACCTATAATTACTATATATATCCGAACGAAATTGACCATTACCAACAACACCATTTGCACTACTATTTGAGCAAAAATATCAACACTAATTCGAATTTCAACAGTACCTTATATTACACCTTCGGACAAGGATATTTTGAACAATTTCGATTTCAAGATGCTTTAGAATATTATGGTTTGCCGCTTCGCAGCATTAACGGAGACACAACGAATTCCGGAAATCTAATCCGACGCCGATGGCTTCAAAACCACCTTATTGGAATAAATTCTCATTTTAATTATTTATACAGCAACACGCTCAAGCTCCAAGCTGGAGTCGGAGCAAGTCGGTATTTAGGCCAACATTTCGGCAATGTTATTGGTGTAGGAGATGCCAACAATGATGTTAAAAATTTACAATTGAATCCCCAATACGAACCCGAATTGCCCGTTGAATATTACCGATCCTCAGGCAATAAAACCGATATCAATGCCTTTATAAAGGCCTTATACGATACCGAGAGCGGAATCCATGCTTTTGCCGACGCCCAAATCCGTTATGTACGGCATAGCGGAAAAGGAACCGATAACGATCTACTCAATATCGATTTCTTGGGGGAATTCCTTTTCTTCAATCCAAAAGTGGGAATACAGTATATTAAAGAACACGAACTCGGAACTTCTAACCTACAAGCCTCTGCTTCTGTAGCACATCGCGAGCCTGCCCGGAGTGATTTTGTTGACAATCCAAGCCAAAATATACCAAAACCAGAGCGCTTGATTGATTACGAACTGGGTTATCAATTCCAATTCCAAAATAAGGGCGTATGGAATATAAATGGGTATTATTTGGATTATTACAATCAACTGGTATTAACGGGGGCATTGAATGATGTGGGAACTCCCTTGCGACAAAACGTAGCCCGAAGTTTCCGCCGTGGAATAGAAATAAGCGGCACACAACCCATTTGGCATAATACCACACATACGCTAAGCTTTATAGGAAATGCGGCTTTCAGTCAAAATAGAATCCAAGAATCCCCAGCCAGCTGGATCGATTATGCGGATTATAGCGTATTTGATACGATATACAAAAATGCGCCAATAGCCTATGCTCCAGATATAGTGGCATCTGCGGGCATTCGTTACGAATTTCGCAAAAATCAACAACGGTATGAATTGCAATATTTGCATAAATATGTAAGTCAACAGTTTTTAGACAATACCGGCGATGCAACTCGCTCGCTTCCCGCCTATGATTTCTCAGAACTCCAAATGGCATGGAGCCGCGCTTTTCAAGGAAAAAAATCTATAAAAATCAAGCTTCTCGTACAAAACCTTTGGAACAATTCCTATCTCAACAATGGGTACACGTGGGGTTATATGTACCAAAGACAACTTACCCAAGAGGTATTTGTTTTCCCGAGTGCGCCTTTTAATGCAAGTGTTGCCGTTTCTCTAACTTGGTAGGTTTGATTCCTATCAATCAACGCCTATATCCCCGATGCTCTGGATCCGATAAAGGCATAATAATGTCCCAATTGGGAAAGTTGTTTTGCCTTAATTGACTCCGAACACGCTGCTTCCGTGCCAACCACGCCGCACTATCGCCCTCCAATTCCTGAAACGCCAATTGCTCCGCTATCGCCAAGCGAATTACCGAATTATAATGTTCGGTAGGATACCATTGGTCTGTAAAATAAGCGCCTTTATGCGCGGCATTTTCTGCCAAGGCTTCCGGCAACCCATAATTATCAACCACTTCCACTCCCCAATCAAAAAACAAGCGTCTCAAAACTTGGTAGTTGTGGTCTATAATTGCAGTTAAGGGATTCGGGGGAAGCTCGTAGCGCAAGTTGTTCTTATTCACCCCAATCGAATCCATAACGCCCGAAACTTGATTCGTAGGTCCTTCCGCAAATAAATGAGCGGCATGATACCGATTGGGAGGTAGAATATGAAAAACCAGTCGCCAACCCTTTTGCTTGCATATTTCTGAAATTTCCTTCAAATCGCGAACCCGCTCGTTCTCCGCATCCAATGCAAAAACAAACTCTTTGATATACGCACCCATCATGCCCTTGATGTCTTCCTTCAATGTGGTATCGTAATTGCGCGCAATGGCATCGATCCATTGCAAAGCAGTAGGAAACGGCGCTTTTAAACCCTCTCTTACATTCAAATCTTGGGTTCTCCACCACTGGAATTTCAAACGTTCGCGTTCCTTTTCATTTCTATTATCGTAGAAATGCAGGCCCATAAAAATTCGCGTTAATAAAGGAGGCCGTCGAGAATAAAACAAGGCCTCTCTCTGGTTGGAAGCCTCATTCGCCGAATAAATCGCCGAAGGTCCACAAGTCCGCAAGTTCACCCCCAACCACAAAGTCCTCGTGGAATCAGAAGGCAAATTGGGCAATAAATTCAACATCGCTTTAAACAAACCCGGATGATACCCCTCATGGGTTACCGCTTCAATTTTTTTCTCCGGGAAATAAAGTTTCAAGAAATCGGATATAGATTCATTTAAGGTATCGGTCCAGGGATTGAAACTGGTATTGGAACTTTCACCCAAATAAATATCTGCGCCCGAATTAAACGCAGAATCAATGCGCATTCTCACCCGTGAAAACTCCTGAACATCCCTTTCCCAACGCGTAACTTTGTACACCTCATTCAAAAGCACTAAAAACAACAATACGCCCATCATTCTAGGCAAAAACCAATAAAAAATACGAGTGATAGGATGCGAATGTGAACTCATGATTTAAAATTGAAAATACACAAAGGGGTGATTGACGGCACCGCCAAATAACAACACCGCCGTCAAGAAAAACAAGTACCAAAACCAGCGGTACACCCATTTTAACGGCATTATCCAACGATCTATGCGCTCGGTAATAATTACATGATCTAAGATTAAACCTACAAACAAAAACAACCATACTTGCAAATCGATACTCAAATGCAAAGCGGGAGCTTCACAATACGTTCTCGAAACCCACAAATCGCGGAAAATATCGAAACTCTGGGCTAGGTTTACAGAGCGAAAGAAAACCAAAGTCATCATAAAAAAGAAAGCTGTTTTCAGCCGTCTAATACCCTTACCTATCGAATTTCCCGAAAAAGTTTTGCGAAAAATAAAACGATCGAAGAGGTATAATACTCCTTGACTCAAACCAAAATAAATCATTGTAGCATTTGCACCGTGCCAAAGACCGCTTGTAAAAAACACCAACAATACCCCGAAAATCAGGATAGGCGTTCCGCCTTTATTTCCCCCGATAGGGATATAAATATAATCTCTAAACCAAGTACTTAATGAAATATGCCAACGGTGCCAAAACTCTGGGATACTTTGAGCCAAGAAAGGTTTATTGAAATTGTCCATTAAATGAATTCCGAACAAAAGGGCAGCCCCCTGGGCCATCAGGGAATATCCAAAGAAATCGTAATACACCTGAAAGGTAAACATAAACGTTGCTACCCAAGCAGAAGTAAAAGCAAAGGCACTCGGATCTGCGTAATAAGAATCTACAACGCCAGCCAAATTATCGGCTACCGCAACTTTCAAAAACAAGCCATAGAGCAAGAGCTGCCCTCCGTTTTTGATGTCCTCCAATTGGGGTTGATACGAGGCAAAAAGTTGCCGGTGTAGTTTTCCAAAACGCTCTATAGGCCCCGCAACGAGCTGGGGAAAGAAGGACACAAAAAGCATAAATTTAACCACATTCGGTTCAGGTTCTTCTTCCTTTCGGTAAACATCTACTACATAACTAATGCTTTGAAAGGTATAAAAGGAAATCCCAGCAGGAATTACATATTTGCCCAATTCGATCATCCATGCAAAGGCATTATGCTGGTATAAACTTTGTGCAAAAGGGGTTTTCCCTAGAGCGAAATCAAAATATTTAAAGACGAATAAAACAGCTAAGTCACTCAATATCGCTGACCACATCCAAAATTGCCGCCATCCTTTTTGGTCCGAAGCATGCACCCTTTTGGCACAATACCAATCGAATACCGAGGTAAAAAGCATCAATAAGGCAAATTCATATTGCCAAAATCCATAGAAGAAATAACTAGAAAGGAGTAAAAACACCCAACGCACTTTTTGGGGTAGCAGGAAATATAGCAGCCATACCACCGGTAAAAAGATCCAAAACTCAAGGGCGTTAAAGAGCACGAGGCAAAGATATTATAATTAAAAGGAGCACCGCTAAGGTTGCCATTGAAAAATCAGTTCAATTCGGAGGCCCATCGTTGAAATGTCATGCATAAAGGCTCTAATAACAGCGATATCTGCATTGCGGACCGCTACTTCCAACGTAATTTGGGGTATTTCATTTATACAATTCGAACGATGAAATGCCTTCAAATGATCCAGATGTTCTTGAATAAAAACCATGCATTCTTCGAAAGTTAACCCCGACGCGGCATCCCCATCGATATTTAGTGTGATCTTTTCAGGGCCTTCATAAATAAGGTAAACCGATTCGTGGTTGCAGGGAAGCGGCAACAAATAATCCGATAATACAAAATAGGCAAAGGTATCGGCGGAGTTAAAACCTTCAGCCCAGGCAATGTTCCGCCATCCGCTGTCCAACAAGGCATTTTGCACCCAATGCAACGACTTTAATGAAGTATCCGCCCTAGAAATAGCCCAAACAATATTCCTTGCGGTGTCTGATCCGAAATAATCGGCAAGTAAAATGGGAATTAGGGAACCCTCATCTAAATACGTTGAATCGCTTGCAAATTTAATAGCCAACAATGGCTTGTCTTCGCCACCAGATGCACGTTCAAAGAATGATCCATTCAAATCTCCAAACCGATACAGTTTGGGCATTCGCAAAGAATCTTGATTTAATAGAATGCGATCGATAAAAGGTTTTCCATTCTGGGGGAAAATCGAGAACGGTTGTGCCTTTAGATGTCCTAAAAGCGCTAGAAGAAAAGAAAACACCCAAAATATTTTACGCATCACTACAAAGAAAAGCCTAATTCCTGAGGGTTGCTTGAATAGATTTGACCATTTCAACATTTGAAGAGATGCACACATAAACATACTATTTCCGTACTCATTTTCGCTTATAAGTATCAAATTGAACCGAATAGTATCAAAATGGACTCAAACACGCAAATGGAACTCGGCAATGCCTAATCTTGCATCCAATTAAATATCAAACACATGCGAACTTTGAAAATTTCCTTAATGCTGCTGCTAGCTTTTCTAGGAGTAAGTGAAACCGAATCTGCCATCAGATGTGATTGGGTAGGTAGCAAAACTGGGACCCAAGATTTCAACAACCTTAGTAATTGGGAGTACGAAGATTATGACATTAATGATAACCCAATAACCGGCACTCCAACCGCCATTTCTACGAATTATGAATTCCACTTAAGCGGGAATTTCACGGTTTCCTTAAGCAGTAATTGTGCTGTCTATTTTTTAATAATCCAAGGTGGTATTGAGCTCGACTTTTCAGGATATACATTAACCACGGAAGGATTTGAGATGCAATACCCCTCGACCGTAGATACCACGAGTTCCGGAAGTAAACTTCGTTACTCCAATGCAAACGATGGAGGTTGTTACATAAATGGTTTTACAAATTTTAACTTGACCAATTTCTTTTATCCCATGGATGCCACACGTCCAAAGAATTTGTCCTTAAGAGATATTACAATCAAGCTGACCCAAAATACCAGCGCCAAACAACTGAACTTTATCACTACAAGCACAACGAAGGCCTATTTAGATTTGAATGGCTACGACCTTACTTGTAATACGTATTTTGTTCAAAATGATAATACAGGATATATCATCCCGAACAGCAATTCGAACCTAATTTTCCATAATCTGGTTAATCTCGGTTGGGGAGCTAGAAAAGTTCGTTTTTCAGGTTCAGGAGATATCGAGTTAAACTCAATTCAAAAAACTGGATCGGGTACCAACACTATTGAGATTTATGGCGATATCAAGATTGTCGAAAAAGTATCCTGCAACAGTGGCACAATATCTCTAACCGGTAACCTCACCTTACTCTCGGATGCAAATCAAACCGCTTATATAGCCGAGAGTGCTGGTACAATTAGTACAACCTCAACAACAGTACAACAATA
>JAULUW010000127.1:0-10089 GCA_032111345.1 Bacteroidia bacterium | reverse complement strand
AGATGAATTAGAAATAGCAAGTTTGCGCAATAGCGAAAAAGACCGCGCAGAGAATGTGATGATCGTTGATTTGGTGCGTAACGATTTGTCTCGGGTTTGTGAAGTAGGCAGTGTGGTGGTGCATGAACTTTGCGGCATTTACACCTATCCCAATGTGCATCAAATGATCTCAACCGTGGGTGCTACACTTTCCGAAACGCAAGATTTTAACGCCATTTTAGAAGCCCTATTTCCTATGGGAAGCATGACAGGTGCCCCCAAAATCGAGGTGATGAAACACATAGAGGCGCTGGAAAATTTTGAACGACAACTCTACAGCGGGAGTGTGGGTTATTGGTTGGCAGGCGATTTTGATTTGAACGTGGTTATTCGCAGTTTGGAGTATGTGGAAGGGGTGTTGCGCTATGCCGTAGGCGGTGCCATTACCATAGACAGTGTGCCTCAGGAAGAGTTGGAAGAGTGCCTCACGAAGGCATCCGTAATTAGGGGTTTGTTTGTCTGATTCAGGCTTCGAATTTATATCCCACTCCTTTTACCGTAACGATATAGCGATCGTCGAGCTTCTCGCGTATTTTACGAACGTGCACGTCGATTGTGCGATCTACCACCAATACCTCATTCCCCCAAACGCTTTCTAAAATCTCATCACGGGAGAAAACACGTCCAGGTTTTGAGGCCAAAAAGGAGAGTAATTCAAATTCTTTACGTGGAAATTGTAAAGAGATTCCTTGGTATTTCACCACAAAGCGCTCGCGGTCGATGATCAAATCGTCGAATTCGATTTTTACTACTTCTTCCTCGGGACTTCCCCCGGCATTGCGTCGTAAAATGGCGCGTATGCGGCTCAAAAGCACGCGTGAACGAATGGGTTTGGATATGTAATCATCGGCACCGGCTTCAAAACCTGCCAATTCGGCAAACTCTTCGCTGCGTGCGGTTAGGAAAATAATGGGCAATTCCGAAGTTTCAGGATCTTCCTTGAGTATGCGACACGCTTCCATTCCATCCATAATGGGCATCATTACGTCCATTAAGATCAGGTTGGGTTTTAGTTTCCTTGCCTTTTCAACGGCTTGTTGACCGTTCGCAGCAATATCCACCTCATAGCCTTCCTTATTTAAGGTATGACGAATTAATTCAAGGATATCCTGTTCGTCGTCTACAACTAAAATTTTGTTGGCTTTCTTAATCATCGCGTTACAAATTAATAGTACTTTATTAATCTCTATGTTAACGTCGTGTTAAGAAGCTGTTGTCATTAGATTGCGAAGAAGTAAGTTTTAGTTTTTCAATGCGTTGGCAACTGCGGCTTCCAATTCGGGACCGCGAAGGCTTTTGGCAAGGATTTTTCCATCTTTGTCAATGAGAAAGGTAGCGGGAATCGAATGCACTTGATATACTTGTGCTGGCTTGCTTTTCCAACCCATTAAATCGCTGCCATGGAACCATGTAAGCCCGTCGGTTTGAATGGCGCCCTTCCAACGATTGGCATCGTTGTCTAAAGAAACACCTAAAATTTCAAAACCTTGGTCTTTGTATTTTTGATACATCTTTACCACATTGGGATTTTCCCGGCGACAGGGGCCGCACCAACTGGCCCAAAAATCGATCAAAACCACTTTTCCTCTTAAGGATTTCAGGGAAACAGGTTTTCCATCGGGTCCATTTAAATTGATATCTGGGGCAATCCCGCCAATCATGAGGGAGGCCTCGTTGGTGAATTTGCTTTCGATGTCTTGGGTGTATTTAGAGGTAGGATCTGCGGCTTTCGCGCAAGCAACGGCATGTTTGAATAAGTCGTATCCAGGACTTTCCAAAGCGCCAAAGGCGATCATAAAATAAGGAATAAAGCCTTTTTTCTCATTCATGGCCATGTTCATCATATAATCGTTGCGCTGTTGCATCAAACGTTGATAACGGTTGTTGAGAACGGCCGCTTGTGACATGCCTTCTTGGGTCTGGGGTATTTTCTCTGCCTCTAACTTTAAGGCGTTAAACTCTTCGGCGAAAGAGCGATTTGCATCGACGATTTTACGGATTTTTTTACTGTCCTCAAGTTCATTTCCTTCAATGGTATAATCTACAAATTTGCCCAATAAGCTGATGTTGATTTCCAACTTGGATTTATTGTCTAAGGCCAAATAAACGCTGCTTTCGGGACCCATTTGTAATTGTGCGAAAATCATGTTTTTCGAATTGCCGTTGATTTTGAAATTTCCCGATGCATCGGTACGAGCACTGTCGATAAACACGAGTTGCTGCGGGGTCATTTCCCAAAGTACAAGTAAGTGACCGGGGCTGTTTTTGATGCGGCCGCTTAAGGTAAAACCATCGTCTACTTTCACTAAGGTAGATTCCGTTGGCGTTATCAGATTGGTGACTTGCTCAGAAAATGTTTTATGGCTTTTGCCCGCATTTAAATTAGTGCATCCAAAAGACAAAAGTCCAAGCGCTGCAATGAAGGTAGAACGTACGATTCTATGGATCATACCTCAAAGATAGGTAAAAAATGCTTTGAATTTAAGCGGTCTCCTGCGGGGGCGCAGGGACGAAATCTTGGGGATGTAAGGCATCCTCCACGCGATATTCGCCAATTTTAGTTCTCCGAAGATTCGTAAGATACGCACCCGATTCTAAATACAGACCGAAATCGCGTGCCAAACTTCGGATATAGGTGCCTTTGCTGCAGGCAATTCGCACATGGACTTCTGGCATTTGGATTCCGGTAATTTCAAAAGCATAAATGTGCACTTGACGCGATTTTATTTCGGCTTCTCCGCCTTTTCGGGCAATGTCATAAGCGCGTTTCCCATCGATTTTCACAGCGGAATAAAGGGGCGGTGTTTGGGTAATTTCGCCGGTAAATGCCTTGGCGGCTTCGGAAATGCGATCGGGAGTTATGTGTTCGGTAGGATACCGCACATCGATTTCTGTTTCTAAATCGATACTCGGGGTGCTTGCCCCTAAAACAATGGTGCCCGTATATTCTTTCTCTTGCGCCTGAATGCCATCAATTTGTTTGGTCATCTTTCCGGTACATAAAATCAATAAACCCGTAGCCAAAGGATCTAAAGTTCCTGCATGGCCAATTTTTTTCGATTTCAGTCCATATTTCACCTTTTTTACCGCTTGGAAAGAGGTCCAACCCAAGGGTTTGTCGATCAATAATATGCGTGCGGGTTCGGGAAGCGGTTGCGGGTTTTGAGGTTTGTTCAAAATGGAGTCGTTACTATATAATAAGGAATGGAAAATTCAGGCCTTTCGCAGGGGCTTATTCGATGATTACGTTGCGCGTGTGCAGGACATCTTCCCCCGAAAACAATTGCAATTGATACAAGCCTGGTGCCGTGTTTCGGGTGTGGATTCGGTATAAGTGAGTGCCGGCTTCGGCCCGAAGTTCAAAATTGCTTAGGGAGCTATTGGGCAATATGCGACCGCCGTGCATGGCGGTTAATCTGCCGTTTATTGTAGCGGTTTTGTCGGATTTCCATTCTATATCGAAATAGCCCTCGCTTGCGGGAATCGGGAAAATGCGCACGTCTGGAGCCGCCGCTTGATTCATGGGGTCTTGGATGCGCAAGCGCGCCACGAAAGGCGACATTTGTCGGTTGCGACCGTAAGAACCAACGGCATAAAATACACCAGGCTCGTTGTATTTTGCCTGTATGCCCTCATAATCGCCCCAACGCTGCTCACTGGGATCGATGCCAAAATAACTGATCAGCGAACTGCCTTGTTTGATTTTTATGAAGTCGGAATATTCCCCATATCGGTTTTGGTAAAAAACACCCATTCCTGGAGTATCGATCAAGGAACTGTAAACGGCGGTAGTAAGGGTAGAGGGATCTCCATTTTCCATGCTGGCATAGGCCATATCGGGATAACCAAACTCCAGAACCGGATGGGTATATAATTCGGCTTTAATGCTCGGATTCTTTTGGATATTGTAAATATGACCGTGCATCAAATGGGCTTGCTCGGTTTCGAAGTTTCGGCTGTTTTGCATGTATTGGATGTGATTTCCATTGCGAATACCGGTTAATACGCGAGCATCGTTGGTGCGCAATTTGTGCTTCAAGGAGGTATCCGGTTGCAAAGCGCTGGGCGGAAATCCATACAAACTTGGACTTCTCAAGGTGGTCATTTCGTAGTTCGCCAAGCCACTTTTCTGCGTATTGGTAATGCGGTGCATAAAAACCGTATCGCTGCGTTCTGCGGTAGGGTGCACGCTCAAAAAGTAATTGTCGGTGCCATCGGGCATGGGGCCATTTTGAATGGGACAAATACTCCAAACCGATTTGTCGCCGTACTTGATTCCATTGAAGAAATTCGTATGTAGCGTGTCGCCATTATAACCGTCTTCCTTGCGAATTTGCCAGATTACCGCCTCGCGGAAGCCTTCTTCCCAACTCGAACCGTTGGCCAATAAATTCACCGTTAAAAATAAATCTTCTTTGGTTTGGGATATGATGGGGTAATCGCTCCAAACGGTATCGTTGATAGGCCGACCTGGTATTTTATACACATTCCATGGAGCCGTTGGATCTCCGGGGCTTGAAAATCCTACCACAATGAAACTCGTTTTATCGGTTACGCCGTGCATATACAAGCAAATGAATCGGTCGGTATAAGGGTCGTAGGTAACGCGCGGATCGTAAAAGCGTTCGAGTGGCGGAAGGTCATCCACTTTGTTTTGCAATACAGGAAAGAAACGCATGGACCACGATTGCAAGCGGCCGCCGGTGTCGTCATACACGTAAATACGGGTATTGCGCACCGATATAAAGGTACCGTCGTTGGCCACAGCCACATCGTTATCGTTCGGCGTGCCTTCCCCCGATAAATATTGTCCGTCGAAAGTATTTTCGATTACGGGGTTTAATTTATCGAGTGGAGTAGGAGGGGCTTGGTATTTTTTTCTTTGGGAAATGCGCTTTTTGCGAATAAGAGACTCTCTATGCGCGTCGATTTTCTTGCGCAAGGATTCGTCGATTCCTTCTGGTAAAGGCATTTCTCGCCCTGGCTCGGAACGATTTTCCGTCCATATTTCAGGAACATCTGCCGGATTAAAGGTATTGTTTTTGGGGATGCGCACATCGCGTTGGATGTTAACTTGGGCGCACAACCCCGCAGGGATGAACAGCGATAGCCAAAATATTCTTAAGTTCATACGTAAGTTCAAATTACCAAATATTTACCTCGAATTCCAAGGTAATGTTAAATTTCTCTTGGATATCTCGTTGGATGTCGGTGGCCAATTGTTGGATTTGTGACCCTTTTCCGCCGCCATAATGCACCAAAACCAGGGCTTGTTTTTCGTGTACCCCCACTTCGTCACGGCGCAAACCCTTCCATCCTGCTTGCTCAATGAGCCAAGCGGCAGGTATTTTAGCTTCTTTTTCATTCTGGGGGAAGACTTTCAAGCTCGGATTTGCGGCTTGCAAGGTGGCGGCTTGTTCGGCGGGAATTACCGGGTTTTTAAAGAAGGAGCCACTATTTCCGATTTGGGAAGGGTCGGGGAGTTTGGACTGTCGGATTTGGATTACGGCGCGACTTACATCGGCAATACTTGGATTTTGCGTTCCTAATTGGTCTAATACGGCCTGGATATCGCCATATTGGGTATGAATTTGCGGTTTTTTCGACAGTTTGAGGGCCACTTCGGTAATGAAATAGCGGTCTTTGAATGTATGCTTGAAAACCGATTCGCGGTATCCAAACTTGCAGGCTTCTTTGTCGAATACCTGGAATGTGCCGGTTTGTAGGTCCAGCGCCTGCAATTCGTGAAACACATCTTTAAGTTCCACGCCATAAGCACCGATATTTTGAATAGGAGCGGCGCCCATACAGCCTGGAATGAGGCTGAGGTTTTCAATACCGCCCCAATTATGGGCAACGGCATATAAAACCGATTCATGCCAAGATTCACCTGCTCCGAAATGGATAATGACCTGATCTTCGGTTTCCTCCGAAATGCGGATGCCTTTAAGGCGATTGAGGATTACGGGTACTTGAATATCGGAAGTTAAGAGGAGGTTAGATCCGCCCGAAATAATTTTGGGATGCTGTTGAAACAGGCCTTTCTCGTATAATTCGAGCAGTTCTGAAATTTGGATTACGGTATGCAATTCGGGACATTGAACGTCGAATCCGAAGGTATTGAATGCTTTGAGGGAAACAGGTGATTGAGGAGCTTTCACCATACAAAGAACGGAAAATAATTACAGTGTTTAGGGATATGGATTTGTTGATTCCTGCCGATTTTCTTAATTTCCATTGTTATTGCATCAATCAATATCACTTTCGAGGGTAGGTAGGGGATACTTGCTTATAATTCTGCAAAACCACAGACCTAGATTATACCCTTGGCGGTCAATATTTGCGTTGTTACCAATTTTAGGTATATTTTTATAGCGTCTAAAAATGAAAAATACTTCTATATCTCTTGGATCCTATTTTGATCAATTCGTTAGTAGTCAAGTTGCTGCGGGTCGTTATAAGAATGTCAGTGAGGTTATTCGCGCTGCGCTCCGTTTAATGGAAGATGACGAAAGCCAAAAGTTGGCTTTAAGAGCGGCCATCAAAGAAGGATTAGAAAGTCCGAGAGTGGATAATTTCGATTTTGACGAAAACTTGAAAATGCTAAAGAAAAAGAAAGTCTAATATGGCTATAGTTACGCTTAGGCAGGCGGCCATTGATGATTTGAATGCCATTTGGGAATATACCTTTAAGGAATGGTCTGAAGAGCAGGCAGATACATATTATTCCGCCCTAAAATTGGTTTGCACTCATATCGGTGACTTGCCGAATAGTACAAAAAAATATGAAAAAATTCAAAGCAACTTATTTGGGATAAGAAGTGGAAAATACATCGTTTTTTTAACGCTTTGAATGATCAAGATTTTGAAGTGCTGAGAATTTTGCATGAACGGATGGACTTAAGAAATAGAATATCCCAAAAGTAAAAATACGACTGCCTTACTTATTGAAGTTACTCGGTGGTTTCTCACCAACCCCCCTAAATCGACGAATTTTTCGCTTTTTTCTGTTTTTTACAAAACCAATAACCGCTTACTTTGTTTAACTATTTGTATGAACGCTTTAACGAATACCCTCGTTTTGTTGAGTTTTTTTGTTTTCATGGAAGGATTTGCTTGGTTTACACATAAATACATCATGCACGGTTCCTTGTGGATCTGGCACAAATCCCACCACGAACCCCGTAAAGGATCTCTCGAATTGAATGATCTGTTTGGTTTTATGTTCGCCTTACCCTCTGTTTTGCTCATCGTTTACGGAAGTCAGAACATGGATTGGCGCTTTTACGCCGGACTTGGAATTGCCTTGTACGGTTTGGCCTATTTTATCGTTCACGATGTTTTCGTGCACCAACGTGTGAAATGGCTCAAAACTACCCAAGTGCCCTATTTCAGAGCCATGCGCCTAACCCACCACCTGCACCATGCGGTGCATACCAAACAGGGCGCTCAAGCCTTTGGTTTCTTATTCGTTCTCCCTAAATTCTACAAACGTTTCAATGGCAAATAAAACCGTAACCCTCGTTGGAGCCGGACTTGGATCTCTGGCAACCGCATTGCGCCTTTCTTATAAGGGGTACGATGTGCATATCATCGAAAAACAATCCAATGCTGGAGGCCGACTCAATATCCTCAAACAAGATGGCTTTACCTTCGATGTAGGTCCCTCTTTCTTTTCAATGAGTTATGAATTTCACGAACTGTTCAACAGCATCGGCGAACCCATTCCTTTTGAACTGAACGAATTAAACCCCCTTTACACCGTTAATATCGCGGGCTCTGACCGCGTGTTTCAAATTTACAAGGACCTCGATAAGTTAGCTGCTGAATTCCGTGGCATAGAAGATAATTTCGAGGAAAAAGCGCGCAAATATCTAAAAGGGGCGAAAGACATATTCCACGATACGGAGTATAAAGTTATCAAGAAAAACTTTGATTCTGTACTTCAATTTTTGGTGTCGATGTCTACAGTTCCCCTCAAACATTTGCCAAAATTATTCCGCACTTTTTGGCAGGAATTGGAACGCCATTTTGAATCCGAAGAAGTGAAAATCATCTTTTCTTTGGTGGCCTTTTTCTTGGGTGCAACGCCATTTAATACGCCTTCTGTTTACAATTTATTGAATTACACCGAATTGGAACACGATGGTTATTGGAATGTAAAAGGCGGCATGTACAAAATCGTTGAGGGCATCCTTCCGTTGCTCGAAAAGAAAGGCGTGCGCATTACCTACAATACGGAAATCGTTAAAGCCAATTACGATCAAAAAACTTTGGTCTCTTTAACCGACCAAAACGGACAAACGTATACCTCAGATGTATTTGTGGTTAATGCCGATGCGGCTTGGTTTCGGGGGAAGTTTTTAAACCGGCCTAAATACAGCGAAGAAAAGCTCGACAAGCTCGAGTGGACCCTCGCGCCTTTTACCATTTACTTGGGCATTAAGGGTAAAATTGACGGCATCCACCACCACAATTATTTCTTGGGGGATAATTTCCGCGATTACGCCGATACCATTTTCAGAAGCACGGTAACGCCTAAAAAGCCGTATTATTATGTGAATGTGGCAAGCAAAAGCAATCCCGATAGCGCACCTGAAGGATGTGAAAATTTGTTTATTTTGTGCCCTGTTCCCGATAGAAGGGTAAAACCGAATTGGGACGATGCGGAAACGCTCGCGGCAGAAATCATCGAAGATTTAGGCAATCGCGTCGGATTCGATATTAAAAACAATATCCTTACAAAAGTTGTTTATACTCCGGAAGATTGGCAGAAGATGTTTAATCTGTACAAAGGCAGCGGTTTGGGTCTGGCGCATGGCTTGAATCAGATTGGAGCCTTCCGACCTTCCAACAAAGACGAAAAACTCAACAATCTGTATTACGTGGGTGCCAGCACGGTACCGGGTACCGGTCTTCCCATCGTAGTAATAGGTTCAAAATTAGTATTAGAACGCATAGAAGATGAGCATCCCATTGTATAACGCCACGAGCAAAGAACTCAGCCGCAAGGTTTCCTTGAATTATTCAACGAGCTTTTCCTTGGGCATTCAACTTTTAGCAAAAGAGTACCGTTGGGCGGTATTTGCTACGTATGGATTCGTGCGCTTTGCGGATGAAATCGTCGATACGTTCCATGGCTTCGATAAAGAACGTTTGTTGCGCGAATTCAAGCAGCAGACCTATCAAGCCATTGAGATGGGCATCAGTACCAATCCAATTTTGCATTCTTTTCAGTTGGCAGCCAATCAGTTTGGCATTACCAACGACCTCATCGAGCCCTTTTTTCAAAGTATGGAAGAAGATTTAGACACGCATACCCACGATGCCAAATCCTATTCGGAATACATCTACGGAAGCGCGGAAGTCGTAGGTTTGATGTGTTTGAAAATATTCTGCAAAGGAAATCAAAGGCAGTATACCGATTTGTTGCCTTTTGCACGCAGTTTGGGTGCGGCCTTTCAAAAGGTTAATTTCTTAAGAGATATCAAAAGCGATGTGGAAGACCGAGGCCGGGTTTATTTTCCGGGGGTGGACTTTTCACATTTCGCCGATGAAGATAAAATGTTGATTATCGAAGACGTAAAAAAGGATTTTGAACATGCGTACAAGGGCATTGTAAAACTTCCAATGGGCGCCCGTTTAGGGGTTTATACTGCTTATATTTACTACTTGAAGCTTTTACAAAAAATCGAACGCACTACAGCCCACGATATCATGAATAGCCGCATCCGAATTCCGAACAGCCAAAAAATCGTTCTTCTGGCTCAAAGTTTCGTCCGCGAAAAAATGATGTCCGCCTAACCAGCGCCCCTCGATACAATTCTCGTCGTACCTCCTCAAATCCCTCGGGGATCACATCAACCCTATAGGAGCAATAACTGATCTTATGGCAGTCTCACCAGGCCGAAGGCCGTCCCACGGCGAGCGCAGCGAACATCTCACCAGGCCGAAGGCCGTCCCACGGCGAGCGTAGCGAGCATCTCACCAGGCCAAAGGCCGTCTATCCGCGAGCGTAGCGAACATCTCACTAGGCCAAAGGCCGTCCCA
>JAULUW010000126.1:0-2620 GCA_032111345.1 Bacteroidia bacterium | reverse complement strand
AACGCTTTGCCCGGGCAGGGAGTCATACCAAGCGAGCTGCACGCGTTGTTTGCTGGGAAGGGAATAGCGGCGATGAGAGAATACGCCGGAAAGGGTAAGTCCGCGGGCAATATCGGTACCTAATTCAAACTTTTCAGATTCGCAATACGTAACCGAAGTATTGGCAAACATATTCAGGGCTGTTACCAAGGCATCGCCACTGGAAACGGCGTCGTTATCGGAAAATCCAATGAGTTCCACATCTTGTGAATGGGAAAGTTTAAAATAGGTACCCGAATTTGGATTCGGGTGCCAACTGAATTTTGCACCGTATTTGATTTCCTTGTCGCGCAGTCCATAACCAATAAAGCTTTCAAACTGCCATTTTTCCGTAAGTCGGTAGGATGTGCGGAACCCAAGGCGCGTGCGCAGGCCTTCTAGAGGATTATATCCGGCAATTAAAAAATAAGGGCCAAATTCAACGGGCAAACCGGGTCCATAATAACCATCGACCATGACATTAATGAGGCTTACGCCTTTGGCGACTATAGGAATAGCCCGTACCGAATCAATTTGTTCGTGAATCCGTTTGTATGCTTCATTGGGATTTAAGGAATTGAATTTTGACCAGAAACTGGTATCTCTTTTATGTGCATCCTCGGAACTAACAATGCGTTGTACACCGAGGCTATCGGAAATATGGGGTTCAATTCTTTGTGAAAGAACATTGATTTCGTTAAGGGCGATGACGCTTGCGGCTTGTTTATTTACATCTTCTAAATCAAAGGAAATTCTACCTTGTTTAAGCACCCATTTATGCTGGAATGTGGTATCGATATGATGTTCTTGGGAAATTTTTATCCGATCGATATAATTCAAGTTCGCGGTACCTTGTAATTCGAGAACAAAACGGGTAATGGCACCCGAGATTTCTTGGATCCAGATGATCCCACTGAAAGCCACATCTTGTTCGTTTTGAGGTGTTACACGGACTAAAAATTCACGTAATTTTTTGGATTTATCTACCCCAATAAGTTCGTAATTATAGGCATTAAATGCGGCATCAGAAATGGGAGAGGGAATACCTTTTTCAAGAAAGATGAGGACGGGTTTGTATATATTATAAGTAAGAAGAGCCGAACCGGTTAACTGAGAAATAAACTCACCTTGATCTACTCCGACACCGTGAACCCGACTTCCAATGATGATTTCTTGTTGTTTGTAGGGCTTGGATTGTTGGAAAATGCGGCTAATGGTTTCTGAATGAAAAACCGGCAATACGCGTTGAGCCGAATCCCCTGTAACATAAGCAAGTGTATCGGAAAGTTCATGCAGGGAGCTACCCAGTTTTTTATTAAAGAAATTGGGAGATATATTATTTAGGGCAATGGTATTTTGGGTACGGAGTAATACAGAATGGTCTGGAAAATTGAGGGGATTGTGTGTATTCCGATTTTGTTGGGCTAAACGGACCCATCGATGTGCAGGATTAATTCCCAAAGAAATAGAAACGGATTGGGTTTTAATAAATTCGCGCTCCATCTCTATTTTAATGAGTCGTGAGTTGGAAAGGCTATCCAAAGGGACTCGGGCCGTTTGGTATCCAGAAAAAAAGCAATACAAGGTGTCTTTTAAAGCGGGATTGACGGCAATTTGCGCTTTGCCATTAAAATCGGTTTCTATTTGAAGGGTATGTAACCTAAGGGCAAGTGTGGCGAAGGGTATGGGATCGCCTGAGGTTTTTTCTGAAACAAGTATATTAATTTTATAGACACTTTGACCGAAAGTAGGGGATTGCATGAAAAGTCCGAAACAAACAAGGAACAATAATTTGTAGATTCTCATGGAAAAGCAAAATTACTAAAATTGCGATACTTTTAGGTAAATTATGGTTGTATGTCACAAATCAAAGTCGATATGAAATTGTTTTTTTTATATTTAACACGCAATTAACCAATGCGCTACTTTGTTTTTTGACGAGAAGCCTTATATTTGCGATAAATTTGTTAAATAAAGCATTTATGAAAATGTCACGCATAATTTTGTTTATCGTTGTTTTGGTTTCGACCTCATACGGATTTTCGCAGACTGAGAAGTCGGTTTTAAACGAAGAAAAGCTGTTGCGCTTGCAACAGAAAAACGTCCAATTAAACAACCGGGTTAAGGAATTGGAATCTGCTTTGTTTGCGATGCGCAACGATTTGGCGGTTTACAAAAACGAAATAAATTCTCAAATTACGAAAAGCCAGGAATTACAAGCACAAAACGAGCGGTCAATGAATTTAGCATTAGACGGTTTTTCAGATAGGTTTGAAAAGCAGAATGAAACTGTGAAAGGAGTACAAAAAGAAATAAAGTCGAAATTCATGAATCAGTTGCTTTTGTTCGCAGCAGGAATAGTGGTACTTGTAATCGTATTTACAATGGCGAGTCGCGCAGCTACCCAAAAAGCACTCAGTCAAAATGCATCCAACTGGAATGATTTCCAGGAACACATGTTAAAAAAATAATCCACATCATTAATAATTAAAAAATAAGTTATGAGCAATAAACCAAAAGGCAAACTCGATGCAATTACCTTTATCTACGGATTTGGTGCCGCAGTAGTACTCGTAGGTGCGATGTTTAAATTCTTAGGATG
>JAULUW010000125.1:0-4075 GCA_032111345.1 Bacteroidia bacterium | reverse complement strand
AGTACCTATTTTGGTCTCAATCTCACTGAAAAATGGAAGCGTTTGTATGAGGAATTGAGCGAAACCTTCCCTTTTGAGCCGGAATTATGGTTAGATTGGGGTGTAGCTTTGCATGAGAACGGAGAGAGTGGGGAAGCGTTAGACGTTACAGAGTCAGGATTGGAAAACAATCCGCAAAGCATTGCATTGTTATATCGCTTGGCTGCTTTGTTTTACCTCACAGGTAATAAAGATATGGGATTGATGGTTTTGGAGAAAGCCCTCGAATTTGATTCTACGGAGTATATGGGGATGTTCACATTTGCTCCAGAGTTGAAGAATTCAGTTAAAATTTTAACGCTTATTGGCAAATTTACACAAGGAAATTAACTCGATGACAGATGCTTATTTTGGGCTGAAAAACATGCCCGAACGTACTGCTAAACCGCGAAATAGTGGAATGAGTATGGTAATGGATAAAGGACTTTCAATGAGAGAAGTCGAAAATTTCATAGAGGTATCTGCGGCATATACGGATATCGTAAAATTGGGATTTGGTACTGGAATTTTGACCCCTCGATTATCCGATAAATTGAAGTTGTATAAAGAGGCGGGCATACCCGTTTATTTTGGGGGAACTTTATTTGAAGCCTATCTGGTGCGAAATCAGATTGACGATTACCGTCGTTTATTAGAAAAAACGGGTATAACATATGTTGAGGTTAGTGATGGGTCTTTGGAAATTCCACACGATGAAAAATGCGAATTGATTGCGGATTTTGCAAAAAATTATACGGTTTTAAGTGAAGTAGGTTCTAAAGATGCCGATAAAATCATACCCCCATATGAGTGGATTGAACAAATGGAGAAGGAATTGTCGGCAGGTGCTTGGAAAGTAATTGGCGAAGCGCGTGAGTCTGGAACGGTAGGTATTTTTCGAAATTCGGGTGAGGTTCGATCGGGATTGGTGGCCGAAATTATCCGAAAAATTCCTATAGATAAAGTAATGTGGGAAGCTCCACAGAAATCGCAACAAGTTTGGTTTATTCAGCTGTATGGAAGCAACGTAAACCTTGGAAATATTGCCCCAAGTGAGGTTATTCCCTTAGAAACATTGCGTCTGGGGCTTAGAGGTGATAGTTTCCATTTCTTTTTGTAATTTCCCAATATGAAAGGTATAATTTGGGCAAGCGCTGCTACCCTGGTAATGGCGGCTTGTGGTAATGGAGGTAATACTCAAACGGTAGGAGTAGACAGTACAGCGCTTGCAAAGGATTCTATGGATAATGGGGTTTCAAGAGATACCCTTTGCATTCATTTCTCCGATTTGGATATATTTGTGGTAGGGCTCGAATTGGTAAATGATCGGGTTGTTGGAAGTAAAGAGCTTACTAGCAAGGGGGATACTTTTGCGATGGAACTAGACTTGAGTTTAAGCTTGGAAAATGCACACCTTTTTGCCGCTGTTAAAGGATCTAAAACTCCCATAGCATTAAGTGTTGAAGAAGCACGAACTCATGTACTAAGCATTCAAGATGAGGGTCCACATTTAGACTTATTCGAATGGAATCCCTTTACAACTGCGTATACCAGTGCGGAACCTATAGGCGATCACAGATTTCATCCCAAGTCGGTGGATTATGAACGTCTTGAATTTGGACCAATCAATTACGAAACTTTAATTGCACATATTGATTCTCTAGAGGGTCAATCTGAATGGGCCGATTTATTGCGAAATATGGATTTAGAACATCGAAAGAGTAGGAAAGCCCATTACCCGCTTTCAGTAGGTGTTGGTTATCATTGGTTTCGTTTAGAAGGTGAAATTAATGGCCGCAGCTTTAGGCGTTGGGTGCAGTTTGTTCTGCCTCAGGGTTGTTAAGGCCAGTTTTTTCTTGGCACAATTCCCACAGTACCCCACCGGTACTTTTGGGGTGTAGAAATGCAATCTGTTTATTGTCGGCGCCGTCCTTGGGCGTTTCGTGAATGAGTTGAATGTCTTGGGATTTACGTTCGGTTAATTCGTCGTGAATGTTGGCTGATTCAAAGGCCAAATGGTGGATGCCTTCTCCGCGTTTTTCAATAAACTTTGCAATTGGACTTTCTGCATTTGTGGCGGCGAGCAGCTCAAATTTCACCCCTGCTAAGTCGAAAAAGGAGGTGATAACACCTTCTGATGCTACTTCCTCCCGCTTATAAGGTTGAATTTGAAGCAGTTTCGAAAAGAGCACTTCCGCGTCGTCAAGGTTTTTCACCGCAATCCCAATATGTTCAAGTTTTTTAGGCATAAATCGTTTATTTGTTGAATTTCGACTACAAATAAACCATAAAGTTAAACCATTATGCTTGCCTTTTGTTAATTTTGTTGTTTAGAAAATGTCTAAATAACTAAATTTGACAACCCACGACCCACAAATTACGCAAAATGATACAATTACCTATTTATCTCGACAACAATTCAACTACGAAATGCGATCCTCGCGTATTCGAAGCAATGACTCCCTTTTTCTTGGAGGATTTCGGAAACGCAGCCAGTAAGAGTCACGCATTTGGTTGGAAAGCAGAAGAAGCGGTAGACTATGCCCGCGAACAGATAGCCAAAATTATTGGCGCAAATTCAAAAGAAATCATCATTACCAGTGGCGCAACAGAAAGTAATAACCTGGCATTGAAAGGAGTTTACGAAATGTATGCAGCCAAAGGAAATCATTTTATTACCGTTTCAACCGAACATAAAGCCGTTTTAGATGCGTGCAAACATTTGGAAAAATTGGGTGCTGAAGTGAGTTATTTGCCTGTAGGTGAAGATGGCTTAATTACCATCGAACAAATTAAGGCGGCCATTAAACCGAATACCGTTTTGGTATCGGTGATGTATGCCAATAACGAATTAGGCGTTATTCAACCTATTCGTGAAATCAGTGCATTGTGCAAAGAACATGGCGTTTTGTTTCATACCGATGCAACTCAAGCCGTAGGTAAGATACCCGTAGATGTTATTGCAGATCAAATAGATTTACTCAGTTTTACGGCACACAAAATGTACGGACCTAAAGGGGTTGGGGCCTTATATGTGCGTCGCAAGAATCCTCGTGTTAAGGTGACCGCTCAAATGGATGGTGGCGGACACGAACGTGGAATGCGCAGTGGAACTTTGAACGTTCCGGGTATTGTTGGTTTTGGAAAAGCATGTGAAATTGCAATGCAAGAAATGGAAGCAGAAGGAGCACGTTTGCGTGTTTTGCGCGATAAATTGGAAAATGCATTAATGCAATTAGAAGAATCCTATATCAACGGCAATAAAGAACAGCGTTTACCTCATACCACGAATATTTCTTTCAAATATGTAGAAGGAGAAGGTTTAATGATGGGGATCAAAGATGTTGCCGTTTCTTCGGGATCTGCATGTACGTCTGCTTCTTTAGAGCCAAGTTATGTATTGAAGAATTTGGGCTTAGACGATGAATTGGCACACAGCAGTATCCGTTTTGGATTGGGGCGTTTCACTACCGAAGAGGAAATCGACTTTACAATTAAATGTGTAACCGATGCAGTGAACAAGCTTCGCGATATGAGTCCTTTATGGGAAATGTTCAAAGAGGGCATTGATTTGAAGTCCATAGAATGGTCCGAACATTAAGCTTTCGACGAACGAATTGTAATTTAGAAACATTTTAAATAATTTTGTTAAACAATTAAAAAGTAAACCCACTAATAATACAAATCATGGCATATTCAGAAAAAGTAATCGATCATTATACCAATCCAAGAAACATTGGAACCTTAGACAAATCAAGCGCACAAGTTGGCACTGGGTTGGTAGGAGCTCCTGAATGTGGAGACGTAATGCGCTTGCAAATACAGGTTAGCGAGAACGGAGTAATCGAAGATGCGAAGTTTAAGACTTTCGGATGCGGTTCGGCTATTGCTTCCTCTTCATTGGCAACGGAATGGTTAAAAGGAAAGACCGTTGACCAGGCTTTGGAAATCGACAATATGGAAATTGTTGAAGAATTGGCATTGCCTCCGGTAAAGATTCACTGTTCTGTATTGGCGGAAGACGCCATCAAAGCGGCTATCAACGATTACCGTGTTA
>JAULUW010000124.1:0-15056 GCA_032111345.1 Bacteroidia bacterium | reverse complement strand
TTTCAGACAAAGTTGG
Source organism: Bacteroidia bacterium (assembly GCA_032111345.1). Lineage (GTDB taxonomy): Bacteria > Bacteroidota > Bacteroidia > NS11-12g > UBA955 > VMCP01. Next base: position 15,040 of record JAULUW010000124.1, on the reverse strand, counting down.
CCTTACCCGCGAACGTGTGCGCCAAATTAAGGAAAAAGCGTTGCGTCGTTTGCGCAAATCAAGCAAAAGTAAAATCCTTAAAACCTATTTGGGTTAATCCACTTCTTAAAATAGAAGTATCCCATAAATCCATGCTACATGTAGCGCGAATGGATTTCAAGAAGAAGTTTCCCTTTAAAACAAATAAAAGAGGCCCGAATTTTATAAATTCGGGCCTCTTTATGTTTGGAGATTGTGAATGCTTCCTTCTAAACCATTAAGGCCGTACCACTAAAACCGTACCTTTATATACATACAATTTATTATCAACATAACGGAACAGGAGCTCATAGGCATATACCCCTTCCATTATGGGTGAACCGTCTTTTTCTAAACCGTTCCAACGATTTTCAGGATTGTTCGTTTCAAACACCTTATTGCCCCAACGATCGTATATCTTGAAGGAATAACGTTCTAGTCCAAATGTGGAACTTGGGCCGAAATCATCATTTAATCCATCCACGTTAGGCGTGAACGCATTCGGCAACCACATGAGCAATTCAGGCTTCAGGAAAATATTGCTAAAGGCACTATCTCGACATCCGTTAGCCGTACTTGCATATAAACCAACTTTGAAGTCACCCGTTGTATTAAAGGTTTTAAACACTGGAGCTAAACCAATATCGCTCTGTCCGTCTTCGAATTTCCAGTTTAGCTGATCCGCTCCCGAACCGGTATAGGTGAATTTCCAATCGGTTTCCATACCTCGAGATAATAAATATTCCGAAGTAAATGACGCACTTGGTTTGGTAAATACTTGGATCGGATAATCTATCGCCTGTCCAATACATCCTTTATCACTCGTAACGGTCAACTTCGCTGTAAAGCTTCCAGCTGTATTGTACGTATGTAAGGGACTGGCTTGGGTGGACGTTCCGCCATCGCCAAACACCCAAGCATAGGAAGGCGTTCCAGAATTCAACACCAAACTACGTCCAAATTGCAAGGGTTCACCTTGACAGGCATCCTTAGCGGTTATAGAAACGAGCGGGGTTTCTGCTACATAAATACGATCTTGAAATCCACTCATGCAATTCTTTGGAGATGTCACCAACATATAAACATCATGCCACCCTGTATCTGTTAAAGTCTGATTGGGGATGTCTTTACCATTATAGACCACCGGTGATTTGCCCACAATTGCCCAATCGTATTTCGATCCGGGGTTGCCATTCTCCAATGTTGTATTTACAAAGGTGAATACGTTATTGGAAATACATTGTGTTTTCAAATTGATACTAAACTGCGCTTGAGGGACACTGAATACCTCGACTGTTTTGGTCATGGAATCCTTACACCCTTTATCTGTAGTAACTACCAGTTTTACCAATTTCAAACCAGGGGCCAAGAACTTTTTGTTTGTAACATCCAAATTGGCATCTTTCGTTCCATCGCTAAAAATCCAATTATTGGTAAAGGTGCCCGCATAATTGGTGCGATTCAATAAATTGAATCCTTGTGAATAAAAACACGCAGTATCTTTATTGCTTATGAAATCCACGGTAGGGCTGCTTACGACATACGCCTCGGTAGTGGCACTGTCTTTACAACCTTTTGCAGTAGTCATAACATGTTTCACTAAATATGTGCCGATTCCTGAGTAACTGTGATCAATTGAATCTAAATTGGTATCCTTACCATCACCTAAATCCCAGAAATGGTTAACCTTTACACCCGCAACATTCCAAGGTTTGGCACTTACAAAATGGAAACTATTCCCATCTAAACACTGTGTAGCGAAATCGGGAATTATAGATGCATCCGGTTCATCAAATACAACTACATTTCTTTGCACAGAATCTTTACATCCGTCGGTCGTTTCTGCAATTAAACGTACCCAATAGGAACCGGCCGCTGGAAATTGTTTGTTAGGAATAATTTTTGCATAGGCATTGGTACCGTCTTGGAATAACCAATTACTGCGAGCCGTAAGCGTTGCATTAGAGGGCGCGGTACTCCAACATTCCAATTTAAAGAAGTGCTTATCGTAACACTGCAAAGAATCCGTTACTTTCATAACTGCTTTAGGCTCAGGAGCCACAAAAACAGATGCATCGATGGTATCGCGACATCCTACTGGTGTAATCGTTACCAAGGAGAAAACATGTCTACCTGTATCTTTGAATGTATGATTTAAGGTTCCTTGATTGTTGTAAGTTTTGCCTTCCACAATCCATTGATCATCGAAACTTTCACCAAATAAGGTATTATCGCTAAATTCAAACGCATTATTGGCAAAACATTTATCGATTATTCTCGTTCCAATTACCGCCTGAGCGATAGGATTTACCACAAAAGTGGAGTCTATGGTATCTCTACATCCATAATCGGTTAACGTAATCAAACGAATACCTAGGGTACCAGAATCCCCAAATGTATATGAAATACTGCTATCGGAGCGAGCTGTAAAATTGGTATCTACACCTCCGTCGCTGAATGACCAATATGAAATATAACGGCCTGTTGGAGATTCAGATGCATCGACAAAAACGGAGGGTGCATTCTGACAATAAACAGAAAAAGGCAATTCCATTTTCGCAATGGGATACGGATGCACCACAAGCATGGTATCTAAAGTATCGCGACATCCTTTTTGGGTTTCTACAATGTATCGCAATACGTTTTCACTAGCAGAATCGTATTTGATATCAAAGGTAAAGGAATCGCTACTCACATATTCAAAAGTTAACTTTTTAACGGTTTCCCAACGAGAAGATTTCCAAGAATCATCTTTATATGTGGAACCGTCTGATAATCTGAAATAATTTTCCTTGTTACACTGAACCACCGAATCCCCGGTTATTCCTGCATAAACAAGATTGGCACGCATCACATAACTCGAATCAATAGCGGCACAGGCCGTAGCGGTATCAACAACCCGTAACCAAACTTTTTGGTCACTGGTTACTTTAAAGGTGGACTTAGAAGATGAGTCCTGCCATTTGTATAAATATTTCACCGAAACGGGCGCTTCCATCAAAACATCCAGAGAATTCGCACACTGAATGGTAGTATCTGGAAATTCAAAAATAGGCCCTGGCAATACGTTAATGATTTTACTTCGGTAAATGGTATCAACTTTATTGCAGTTATTAAGTACTACGGACTTCATAATTACATAGTAGGTACCCACTTTTTCAAATTCATGAACGACAGTATCGCCATCCATTTCTGCTGATCCATCTCCAAAATTCCAACGAATTCCCGTAACATTCTTATTGGTGTATTCAGCCGTTAAAGTCACCGGTTCGCTGGGGCATTTACCCTTACGCGCGATTTTAAAATCGTATTCCACACTCTCGAAAAGAGCGCCCGCTGAATAGGAATAACTTTCATAAGGTCCTGTACCATAAGCAACCACAATACAACCGCTATCGCATTCTATTACATTCGAACTTGGATTTTGAACCGATACTTGCGCATAAGCATAGTCGCCACAAGATACTGCTTTGAAAATATTAGAATTAAGAAAGGTTCCATTGAGTTTAACGGCATGAGTCGCACTCTTATCTACTAAAATATTTACCCAGTGACGGCGCATATTGCTCGTGGTTGCAGTTCCTACGATTGTCTTCAATAATCGTTGATTTACATCTGGCGAAATAAAAATTGCCGCGTCGCCATCTTGGCTCCCACTCCACCCATTACAAACCCCGTTTTTCATATATTGAGGTACATAAGCGGGCTTACTTGTATTTACGCAAACAGCGTTATTACTCGTTTGTTCTAAGGATATCCAATCTCCTTTCTTAGGAAGCATGGTATAATTCGAACCATTAATTTTCACATACGTGGAATCGTATGCAGCAACAACCCGATACACAAATCCATTATTCTGGTTTGCATAAGGCATTAAAACATAATCTTTTCCCAATGCGTTGATGGGCAATACTTGCGTGTATAAGTGGTCTTTACCATTTACACCGGAGCCACAGTTCCCGCGCGTCACAAACGAACTGCGTGTACCCGCAAAAACATTGATTTTTCCACAACCTTCAATAACACGTACTCGTGTCCCTGTTAAATCACCACTCTTTGCCCCTGTTCCAGTCCAAGAATAGGCCGCAGGATTTGTGTTGTTGGTACCATCGGCGGTATTAGATTGAACTTGGTAAACTTGCCCTTTTGCTAAGGTGACCGTGAAGGGCGTTCCCGCTGCTTTTCCCCCTTTTGTTCGGAAAGCAGGAGTAATTTCCACTTTTACTCCATTATCCATACCAATTACTGAAAACTGACTCTCTGTATAAACGGTTCCGTTTCTCACATTTGGAGGAAAACTCGTAACAAAAAATTCAGGGGCTGCAGGAATACTTTCATAGGGTAAAATGAATGTACCGTCGGAACGGTTTAATTCCAGATTCATACAATAAACGTTCACGGGCGCATCGGCAACTAAACGTAAGCCTTTTTTTGAATTTTGATCAGCCCCCCCAAATTCCGAACCGATGGGATAATAGTAATTATTATCTACCGCAATTCGATTCACATTGTTTTTGGTGATATTGTAGGTAACCTTTGAACCCGTAAGTCGTGGATTATCAATGGCCACTTTCGTGTCTACATCCGAAGTCACGAAAATCAACAAAGTATCCGGAAATCCTCCGTTTCGAGTTTCCATCTCCATAAATGACATGTAAAACTCTTTTCCCGTAGAACTGATCTGCGCGTTTAGCTTTGACCCTAATCCAATTAGAACCAATGCGAAAATGCCTTTCGCAAAAGGCTTCAATATTTTAGTAATCATCTTATCAATATCTTTTAATTATCGCTGCGTGTTAATGACTAACGAATATATTAGTTTTTTGTTATGTATAAGACACAAAAAAATGTGTAAACGTTGCCCCCATTTTATAGACTTATAAACCGATAACTCCACTGAATATCAATTCGTCGTTGGAATACAGAGCCAAAAACTGACCAGGTGTGACATTCTTCTGAAGATTACTAAAAATTACTATCACATCCCCTCCTTCATCTTCCCTAATTTCACAAGAAAAAGGATGTTGTCGATACCTAATTTGACACGTTAATTTTTTACTTTTAACCGACAATTCTTTTTGGCTTGGGCGAACCCAATGTGCATCTTCCTTTTTCACTTTCAATCCTCTATATAACATGGCCCCGTGTTGCTCTCCCTGTCCAACATAAATAATATTATCAGCAACAGAGGTTTGCAACACAAACAGAGGCAACACCTTACCTCCAATATTTAATCCGCGCCTTTGACCTCGCGTATAATAATGTGCTCCTTTATGGGTACCTACCTTAACTCCCATTTCAGGATTTAAATTCAATCGCATCAATGCGGCTTCGCTAGAAGTATGAGCCGAAACAAAATCTTCGTACGTTTTAACATCAATTTGTTGCCCGTCAATTTCAATAACATCCCCCATTTTGGGCGATAATTGTTGTTGTAAAAAATCGGGTAAACTTACTTTTCCAATAAAACACAAGCCTTGGGAATCCTTTTTATCGGCAGTCACTAAATTCATTTTAGCGGCCAATGCCCGCACCTCGCTTTTTTGCAATTCACCGATAGGAAACAAGGCCCTTTCCAATTGTTCCGCACTTAATTGACATAAAAAGTAACTTTGATCTTTATTGGAGTCCAAGCCCCGCAACAGTTGATATTCCGTTTTTCCATCTGCACCCATACAAGTTCCTTTGCGCACATAATGACCGGTAGCGACAAAATCCGCACCTAACTTCAATGCTTCCTTCAGGAACAAATCAAATTTAATTTCTCGGTTACACAACACATCGGGATTGGGCGTTCTTCCTTCTTTGTATTCCTTAAACATGTAATCCACAATGCGCTGTTTATACGCAACACTAAAATCTACTACTTGAAAAGGAATTCCCAATTGTTCGGCCACCATCATGGCATCCCTGCTATCATCGATCCATGGACATTCATCTTCTAGGGTAACACTGGCATCGTTCCAATTGCGCATGAATAACCCAATAACCTCATACCCTTGTTCTAATAGCAGGTAAGCGGCCACCGAACTATCGACACCGCCACTCATTCCCACAACTACCTTTTGTTTTGTCCTCGTCATATTTTACCCATCCATTTTCGAATGAACCACTCTCCGCTTAACAATCCAATAAGCAACAATAGGAACAAGCCAATACGCTCAAAAGGCAAAAAACGGTTGATGGTTTGGATATTTCCAACATCTAAATTCAAAGCATTCACTTGGGAAATCCAATCACGGCGTTTACCGCGAAAATCGCCAAAACAGGCGCCTGATTTTTTTGCAATTTTCGCCAAGAAATCGTGTTCTGCCTGATTTTGCAAATCTTCCAAATATTGGGCCTCTACTTGCAAGACACCTGTTCCTTGTGGAATTCCATTTTCACCTTCCACGTGTACAGAAACAATTCCACTTTGTGAGGCCTGCACATAACTTACAAACTCTTGATTCTCTATATATAATGGTAATGGTGTTTTCTTACCATTTTTATCTGTTAAAATGGCCTCCATTCCTTTGGGAATTTGTTTTTCGCCAGATTCATCATAGTAAATCCATTTAACTTTCTGCTTTTCCCCTAAAACCAAATTTCCTTCAGGAGCAATAAAATTCCACCCCTTACGAACGGTACTGGAACGCAGCAACCATTGCACATTTCTTCCTACCCATGCATCAAACAAAGGAGCCAAGCCATCTTTTTTCGATTCGTTCATGCGCCAACGCCAGACACCCGCGCCTAAAAACACATGCTCAGGACGTTCTTTTTGTCTCGAAAGCATCAAAGGCACTTCTGTTTTTTCCCCATTCCAAATTTGATACATCTGAACTTGTTCAGCAGGCACCTTCAACGTCATTAAGGGCGTTTCCAACCGATTCCAAATCGCTGCGATTTCTATTTGTTGAGGCAATTCAAATGATTGAAATTGTTCATTGATTAAGGGATTCGACTCTTGAAATCCGTTCAGCCCCTTACGGATGAGGGCAGATTCTGCAGCACTTCCTAAAGAAGAAAAAGCGAGCGTATTAAATGCGAACCACCAAATGGGCTTCTTCGATTTATAAACCGCATCTCTAATTTCCGAACGCGTTATACCGTGTAATACATACGCGTCTGCGTCTGTTTTCAAGGATTGAGACTCGGGATATGTCCGCAGGCTATATGCCTCTTTATCCAACAAGGCCAATTGCAGGGCTTTAATATCCGGATGAGGTCCACCATATACAATGTCGATATTTTTACGAGAATCTAATACTTTAATTACAACAGACTTCGAGTTATTCTGGATATTCCGCTCCCCTTGTAAAGGCTCAAGTTTAAAATCCACCTTGATGTAATTCCCTTTATTTCGAGAGGCCGACAGGGTGTATGACCATCGTTTTTGAGCACGTTCAGATTCAGGTATCCAAATATCTTCCTGAACCTTTTCCCCATTGACCATCAATACAATTTTGAGCGACTTTCCCTTAACGGAAACAGCTTCTAAATTGGCTTCTATTTCAGTGGAATTTCCTTGATATACTTCTGGATTGGACAATAAATCTTTAACGCGCAAATCGGTGTACGAACTTGTATCGCCAAGTCCGAGGGTTGCAATGGGTCCTAATTCGGAATAGTCAAAGAATTCAGGCATACGCCCCTGGTTCACGATACCGTCGCTGCAAATAATCCGCAATTTGGTTTGGGATTTATTCGCTTGCATGTGCGCAAAAACAGGTTCAAGGCGTGTTGTATTTCCCCCGAGAAGCTGTGCATTCGCATAAGGCAGCAGGTTTTCTGCAAAGGCAAACATCCGAAATTGAACCTTTGGATTCGTCCTTTTCAAGGAATCCAAATAAACCATTAAAGCAGCTTGATCGGTTTGGGTGGATTTGGAAACATCTATATAGACATCCCATTGGGGGGCTTTGGTTTCATGGGTGCTGAATTGAATTTGGGGATCAAACAACCACAGAATCACCAAAAAGAGTGCAAATGCCCGCAAAACAGCCGCTATTTTCCATGCTATGTGTTTGAAAAACAGAAAGCGATACGCCCACCAAGACAATCCGATGCCCAAAAGCGCCGAAATGAGCCAGGCATAAGCGGGTATTTGCATTAAAGTTGTTAGTAATTAACGGTTTACCTGCAAGGTGTGCTGATCAACACCCATAGCATGTTGCACTTTCAAGAAATAGGTTCCGTTAGAAAGGGCATTCATTGGCACGATTGCTTCATTCTGATTATCTAAGGACTGCTCCCATACTTTACGGCCGTCGATTGCAAAAATGCGCACATGCTGGAGCGTATTTCCTGTAATACTCAAATCAGAAATTGCGTTAGGATTTGGGAAAACGCGCGTTTGCAAAGTATTCACCTTTGTTGTATTCAAACCCCAACGTGCGTATATATTAAAGGTTAGCGTATCGATAATACTGGAATTATTGGCATCCCAAACAGCGTATTTTACTACCGCTGAATCGGCGGCGCCAGAAGGAAACACATCCAATTTCATATCCGTAGTATCGCCTGGCTTGATGGCTGCGTAAGTTCCAGTTAAAGGGAAATTAGGCAAACAATCGCGATTATCGCAAAACGAGATCAACCAGGTTTCGGGAAAATCTAGGGAAATTTGTTTGTAATTGATAACAATATCCGATTGACTTTTATTGAAGAATTTAATTTTACAGGATTTGAAACCATCAGGTAGATTTTCATCAACAAAAAAGGTTTCTTCGTTACCGTGAACCAAACCTAGGGTTTGCTGAGCTTGAGCAAAGCCAAACACGCATAAACCCAACAAAAACGCATTGATTTTCTTCATACCTACAAAAATAACCAATAAATCGCAGAAAATCATGTCAGGGATTGACACCATTGAGTCAAAGAATGCACCTCACCCCCAAAAAGCGGATTAGATTTAAGTTCAGCATCTAACAAAATTTCCTGATAACAAAACCGGTAGGTTAGGATTCCCGCGTTAATACCTCCCCATACATCGGTCTGCACGTTATCGCCGATATAGAGGCATTCATCGGTTGCGACATCCGCATGTGCGCGAGCGGCATCGAAGAAGGCCTTCGCAGGTTTGGCAGTTCCAAACGCTTCTGAACTTTGTACGAAATCGATAAAGCGATTCAAGCCCGATTCTTGCAGTTTTATCTTTTGCGTTTCCTCAAAGCCATTTGTTAAAATTCCAATTTTAACGTGTTGCTTAAAGAATGTCAAGCATTCTCTCGCATGTGGAATCAAAACGGTCATGCGCGGACAAATGTCTAAATATTCGTCCCATACATCTGTGGGATATAATGCTGGGGGAAGCCCCATTTGCGCAAACGTATCGGTAAATCGGGCGGTACGTAGCACGTCTTTACTCACTTCTCCTTTCTCATAGCGCCTCCAATAGGCGGCGTTTACATCCTGATATAAAGCGATAAATTGATCCACCTGATAACCCGTATGAAAGGCCAATTGATGCCGATCAAAAAGGACAATTAGGGCTTCTCGGGCGTTTGCATCAAAATCCCAAAGGGTATTGTCGAGATCGAAAAACACCCACTTAAGCGTTTTCTTCGAAAGCGGGTGTTTCAACATTTATAAGGCGTTAATTTCCGCACAAAGTGACTGGAAGATGTCTTCTATTTCGCCCATTCCGGCCACACCTTTATAGGTTCCCGCTTTTTGATAATAATCTTGCAGCGGTAAGGTTTTATTTTGATATTCTTGAAAACGATTTCGAATGGTGTTCTCGTCCTGATCGTCAACGCGGCCACTACTTTGTCCGCGTAATAACAAACGTTTCACCAATTCATCTTCTTGCACTTCTAAACCTAAAACGATGTGAATTTGGGTATTAAATTCGGCAAGTAACTTATCCAGTGCCTGGGCTTGTGGGGTTGTTCTAGGGAATCCATCAAAAATAAATCCTTCTGCATCTGCATGCTCTTTCATAAAATTACGCACCATGCCAACAACCACTTCATCGGGAACTAAATCGCCTTTAGAAATAAAAGCATCGGCTTGTAAACCCAATTCGGTTCCGGCTTTGCGTTCTGCCCGCAATAAATCGCCTGTAGAAATATGCATCAGACCGTAGGCACCAATTAATTTTTCGCTTTGTGTGCCTTTTCCTGCACCAGGAGGGCCAAATAATATCAAATTTAACATCGCTTGAATGTGATTGTTTTCGCTACAAAGAAAGGCATTATCCTTAAGAAAGTCCAAACCCATACTCAAATGAGTTTTACCCCATTATGAGAAAAATAAGTTGTAAATGGCTTCAAAATATCCGTAATTCGTACATTAGAACTAACGAAACATTTATTATAAACATGAAAAAAATCCTACTTGCCCTAACAGCAGTGAGCTTGATGGCAACGATGAACAGTTGTGGTGATGATGAGCCTATTGATAGCGGCTCTGCCCCTTTAACCGTTGAACAAAAGCAACGTGCTTTGGTTTCTTATATAGGGCATTCTGCCGTTTATGGCGCTACCAATGCAGCTGAGGTAAACATCCCCATTTTTAACGATGTGGTTTCTTCTACCAATACAAATTCTATAGTGGGTTTGACCTACCAGCCTATTGTTGTTGATCCTAACTCAGGAAATGCCATCATTCCTTACTTACAACCTTTTTTCTTTAAGGATAATAACGATACCCCGTTTGTCAACTTAATTTCTAACGTGCTTTTATCGCACATGAACCCTCCAACATCCGGGTTCCCAATCAATTACTTTTACAGTGTTGGATCCAACATGGGATCTACTGCAGCAAAGGATGATATTTTAAACAATGCAAACTCTTATGTATCCAACACCCCTGAAGTAGGTATTGCCGTTAAAGCAAGCGCATCTGGCAATAACATCAATGTAACCTACAAGGCAAAGGCATTTGCTCCTGAGTCTGGTGCCGAATATTATGTATCTGTTTTGGTATTGGAAAAGAACGGAACAACCCGTCAAGCCGTAGGTTCAACTGACTTTAGAGATATTTCCATTAAGAATATTTTGAGAACCAGTGCAATCACCGGAATTGCTTCTAACGGTCTTAAAACTCCGGTATTGGGTCTTCCTCAAAACGGTTACACCGGCATCAATGCAACGTTTAATGGATCTGCTGTTGCAAATTCTGAAGTTGAGAAAGTAGTAACTGCATCCTATAAAGGTTTGACTACACAATGGGCTGATGTTTTTGGAACCAATTACTCTAATTGGAAATACAGCGCGGGCAATACTGCTGTCGTTGCTATCGTTTGGAAATGGTATCCTAGTGAATCTAAAGCATACTACTCAAATTGTGCTTTTGCTGATGTAAAATAATTAAGTATCTCTTTATAAAAAAGGCCAGCTCCAAAGAGTTGGCCTTTTTTTATGCAATACAATATTTAGATTTTTTCTGGATTTGGACTGCCGAGAAATTTACGAAAATTGGGGATATCCAAACCCAATTATCTATTCTTGAACTCCGGCTTGCGCTTCTCTATAAAGGCATTCATGCCCTCTTTTTGATCTTCGGTGGCAAACAGCATGTAGAAATTCTTACGCTCAAAATACAAGCCTTCTTGCAATCCTGTATCGAAAGCCTTCAACACGCTTTCTTTAGCCAATTGAACCGCAATGGGTGATTTCTCTGCCGTTTTCTGCGCCAGTTTAATGGCTTCATCTAAATACAAATCTACGGGTACTACTTTATTGATCAACCCTGCTTCTTTGGCCTCTTGTGCAGAGATGAAATTCCCCGTTAACACCATTTCCATCGCGCGCGCCTTTCCAACTGCTCGCGTTAAGCGCTGGGTTCCACCCGCTCCAGGCATTACCCCGATATTGATTTCAGGTTGACCAAATTGTGCGGTTTCGCTGGCTACTATCATGTCGCACAACATGGTTAATTCGCAACCACCGCCCAAAGCAAAGCCACTAACCGCGGCAATAATGGGCTTTTTGGTTCTGCGGATACTGTCCCAGGTACTGAACTGATCAATTTGCAACATATCCACGGCTGTGCGGCCTGCCATTTGCTTGATATCGGCACCGGCTGCGAAGGCACGTTCGTTCCCATGAATTACAATAGCCCGAATAGCATCGTCTGCATCAAAGGTTTCTAAGGCGTGTCGGATTTCCCCCATTAATTGCAAATTCAGTGCATTTAATTCCTTGGGTCTGTTGAGTTGTATGGTAGCTACAAAAGGTACTATTTGAGGATTTACTAAAATGAATTCGTACGACATGTCGCAAAATTAAGCCAAATCTGCAGTAGGACCTTCTTTTTCTGCTGCCCATTTGCGATAAAAGCGCCAGAGGCCATAAGCGATAAGCATTCCCAATAAACCGCCAAAAAAGACATCACCTACATAATGCCGACCGAGATAAACACGGGAATAGGCAATCCAAAAGGCTACAAAAAAAGCCATAAATACCGACATGCGCTGCGCTGAATTTTGCGAAAATCGCAAATCTTTTTTGTAAAAAATCATGGCCACCAATAGGGGATATAAGGCAAAGGCATTAGCCGCATGAGAGCTCACAAAGCCATACTTTCCACCCGGCATACCCGCCGGGGTTCGAGGGGTTAAATGCGTTTCAAAAGCCGGACGGACGCGTTTAAAACTGGGTTTTAACACTTTCGAACTGATGCTGTCTGCCAAGGCGAAGGCCAAAACGGCTAGCAAAATGGGCACTATGGCGCTCTTTTGAAAGCGCTTTATAAGTCGGTAAATTCCCCAAATATAAAAAGGGATAAAGGTAAGGCTGCTGCTGAGCAACTTCATGATGGGATCCAAAAACGCCGAGGCCCAAGTTTGATTGATGGCCACAAATAAGCGATCGTCTAGATCTAAAAACCAGGTTAACACTATTTTTCAGAAATTAGAATGATTCGGGGTGAGGTTTTCTCGTTGTAGGGATCTAATTCATAGGCCCCAAACTCGGCCATTACCTTCAACCCGGCTTCTTTATGAATATCTTTGAGCTCTTCGATGGAATAGATTTTTACGCGTTCTTGAAACTTTTTGATTTCACCCGAATCCGTAACTTCAATATCTTTAATGATATACCCATTTTTCAAGTATTTATGCCAAGTAAATCGCAAGCCTTCAACTACTTTTTCTCCTTTTTCGGGAAGTGAATCTAAAACGGCCGCTGCATTGATATAATCTTGCACAAACTGACCGCCTGGGACCAAGGCCTTCGCCACGTTTTTCAAACTTTTTACATCTTCATCCCGCGAGGTGAAATACCCAAAACTGGTAAATACATTGAAAACAGCATCAAATTTCCCGTATTTCACTAAGGTTTTACGCATGTCATGGATATCGAATACCATGTCTTCCGACTCATAAATTTTGGCTTCTTGAATGCTATTTTTAGAAAGGTCTAAGCCTACTACTTCCAAACCGTGTTTTTGCAATTCGCGGCTGTGTCGACCCTTGCCGCAGGCTAAATCCAATACGCGCTCCCCCGCTCTCAGCTCCAAGTACATCACCATGGTTGCGATAAAAACCCTCGCCTCTTCTTCATCCCGATGCCGATATAATTCGTGGTAATAGGAAGTGTCGAACCAAGTTTCAAACCAATTATCTGTAGTAGGTGCCATAATATTTTTTTTCAAGTGTAACTTTCGGGTTGTAACGCCGTTTTAGGTTTAGAGAATGGATCCATCAGAGTTTAACCACATTGTAGATGCACATGCAGATGCCCTGTATCGATTCTCCCTCAAAAATATAAAAGTAATTGAAGAGGCGAAAGAAATTGTTCAAAACAGTTTCGAAAAGTTATGGATAAACCGAAATCAAATCCCTGCAGATAAAGCCAAATCTTACCTCTATACCTGTGCCCATCATAATATTATAGATACCCTGCGCAAACAAAAACGCGAAACAGAACTCGATTTAATCACCCACGAACCTCAACAAGAGATGAAAAACGAAAGCATCGGACTGAGCCAAATTATAGAAACGGCATTAGAAAAACTCAGCATATTACAGCGAAATGCCATTTTGCTGCGCGATTATGAAGGATATTCTTATGCGGAAATCGGTCAAATCTTAAATATCAATGAATCACAAGTGAAAATTCAACTGTTCCGCGGCCGCAAAAAACTGCAAACCTTTTTAGGCAAATTGGAGGATTTAATATGAAGCACCTGCATACCGATATGGACTGGACGCTCTTCGAATTTATTGAAGGAAATTTAGATCCTGCTGAAACCCAATACGTACAAGCTCTTATTCAAAACGATCCTAAATGGACTTTGGCCTATTCGCGTTGGAAAACGAGCTTTTTGCAACCCGAAACGGTGCATTACCCCAAAAAAGAACTCCTGTATCGGAAAAAATCCGTATTCCTCTCCTACCGCAGTCGCTATATCGCCGCCGCATCGGTGCTGTTGGTCCTCTGGGGTGCTTACACTATATGGCAACCCTCCATTCCCATTGTAGCGCAAGAATCGAGTTTACCCAATACCCTAAACAAACAACACTCAATTATAAGTGAAAGTCAAAATTCCCTAAAAAGAAAAGACGACAAGCCCGCTTCTAAGGCTAAAATCTCGGGGGAAATTCAACACGCCTCAGCCTCAATAAACAACAGCGGTCGAGAGAAGTCATCCAAAAAAAGGGAAACTCGTAGAACCGCAATTGCGGATACATTCATGCCTAAAACCTTGGTTAAGAAGGCGGAATACCCAAAAGCGGCACATACACAAAGCTTGCAAGTCGCAGGAATTGAGATTCAAAGCAAGCCTGAGGTTCATGCCACAAAAGCCTATATCAGCAATGCGGCATTTTTCCAATTCATTGAGGAGTCCTTAGACCCTTCACGTTCCACCTCACATCAACCTGAAATAAAAGAACCTATGGCTATTCAAAACTTGAAAAATCTGCAACAGCGGTTGAGTTATCAAGCTTATAGTAAGGCTAAAATCCAAAATGAAACAGCGTCATTTTCTAATAAACCTCAAGATTCCGTCGACCATTGGTCTCGCATTTGGACGGAGACCAAGAAAGGCCGCTTACCCAACATTCGGATTGCCCTACAAGAACAAGAAG
>JAULUW010000123.1:0-3683 GCA_032111345.1 Bacteroidia bacterium | reverse complement strand
AATAAACTGCTGCCGGGCTTCCCAATTGGTAAAAGCAGAATTCACCGCAAAATACCGATCCACGTAATCTGGGGAAGCTCCCTCATTGCGTTCCGACAATTGCGCTTGCAATACCAAATCGCCCAATGTTACTTTAATCCCCAAATATTGGCCATTTGATTGATCGCTGAACTTTCTTGGATCTGCTGTTCTATCAATAAAACCTGGGATAATCGGAATGGTATTATAAAATTGCTGGTCTTTTTGCGAAATTTCGTCTAAGGCCAATTGCGTGGGTATGATTTGGGTAGAATCCGTATTATAAGAATAGTACTTACCTGTTGGGTCCCTTCGAGAAAGTAAACTATCCCAATATAATCGGTTCGATGCGGTTCGGTTTGTGGTCATTTGTTTTAAATAATGATTTTCTCCAAAATCTGATTCTGTCCATTTTCCATCCCAATCCTTAAATGCACTCAAATCATTTTCATCTGAAACATGGTATTTACCAAACATCTGCATCACAATTCCATTCTTTAATTTTACCGCGCCGTCCATTTCAAGAGCTTGGGTATTAAAACTACCCGCATTTACACGGCCTTCCAATGTATATTGTGTTCGTTGAATTTCTTCAAATGCGTTTTTCTTACGCTCAAATAAATCTGCTCCGTCTTTTGTAACCACGTTTATTACACCGGAAAAAGCATTTGCCCCATATAAACTTGAGGCAGGCCCGTAAATCATTTCTACTCTTTTGATACTCTGAACGGGCAATTGCTTTCCGATATAAGCAAATTGGGTGTACATTTCATTGTCTTCAACCCCGTCAAAAACAATCATCGTTTTGTCGTTCATATTCGCAGAACGGTACCCCCTTTGATTGAAGGATTTATCAACCAATCCATTCGTTTTTGCGATATCTACCCCAGGTAAATCATCCAAAATTTCATCTAAGGATTTATATCCTCGATTGAGAATATCTTCGGCCGTTAATACCACCAATGTAGCCGGTGCCAACTCTAATTTTTCAGCCTTTTTTGAAACCGACATGATCAAATTGGTCTTCAATTGAGCCCGAACGTATTCCAATTGCCTTTTGAATCGAATAGGATCGTTAATTTCGGCTTCATAATTGTCTTTACGCTCCAATATTTCCCGAATCGCTTGATTTCCCAATTGTATAGAATCAATAGCCAAATAGGATTTTGACAAATAACTCAAAGCCACAATTTTCGAGGCCATGGAGTACCCATTCGACTCGATGCAGGCATTTATTCCATCAATACAGGCATCGAAACGCCCTAAATCGTATTCATCTATATGATTGCGTAATTGAAAATCACAATTTTCTGTACTTTGGGCAGCAATACCCCAAATCCATAGCAGCATGATGCTGAAAATCCATCCTTTTTTCATTTCACCAAACTATTAAAAAGTGCGTCTGCGGCCAGCAAACTAAATACAACGCGTTTATCTTCACTAAAGGAAATAATTCCTTGCTTTGACGGCACCCATATAAATCCAAATACCCAAGCTTTATGCACATCTAAGCGAACCAATTCTGAAGCATATCTATGCTGAATAAAATCCGACAATTTTACCAACTTAATCGTATTGTCATAACTCGATGTAATAATCGCAGATTCCCCATTTAAACCAGAAACCCATTTCACTTCAGAAATGGAAGATAAATGGATGCGTGGAAAATCACTGGTATTTTCAGAATAATGCAATTTGTTAGTTCCCGTTTCCCCCAAAATCAATTTCCCGGAATACGTTCCTACTACATATTGGGTGCCATCCGGGCTCATGCTGGCAGCGGTTGCGATCCCCACCATTTGCACATCTGCCAATGGCTTTGCGCCTAAATCGGCCAAATCACTGAAGGTTTGGATGCGATTGTCTTTCACCCATACACAGGCTTTAGAATCTACAATATCAAAGGCCGTTACATTGGCATAACGCTGAATTCTTGGACTTAGGAACCAATCGCTAATTCGGAAAAAATTGCCGCCACCTGTAATTAATAAGGTGTTTCCAAAGTCTCTGATTTTCGAACGTCCCAAAAATGGCGCCAATTGGGCAAGGGAGCGCTCTTCTATCAGTTTTTTATCTTTTATTTTATAGGAAACCAATTGCCCGTCATTATATAAGATCAAAATCCTGCCTTTTTCTGAAGTCACCAAATGCAAACCCGCCACCGGCCTGTTGAGTCGGTATTGAAAATACGAAGTAAATTGATTGTTATTCAGCTTTGAGAGATGCAAAACAAATTGGTCGTCGATGCTGGCCATTTCTAATCGTGACTCATCAAAAGAGGCAATTCGTACCGAAGCATTGTGCACGGCCAACTCATTTTTATGGTTCAATGCCTTGTTCCAATTCAAATACAAGGCGTTCAAAATACTGTTCTTAGATTCCGATCCACTGTATTGTTTATTTTGGATATAGGCCTCTTTGGCAAGAGCATTGCTTTGTTCAAAATCGCTCTGTGCAAATTTTGAAACCGAAGCCAGAGCCTTGGCATTTGCTTCCGATAGCAAGCGTAAACGTTCCGCCTTAGAACGCTCCGATTTTGCCTCTTCCATTGCCACTACGGCAATTCCTCTTGCAGAATCTGCCAATTTCCGTTCCATTTGGGCTTGGGATTCAGACAATATGGCTCTTTCCCTTTGTTGTTCGGCAATGGCCTTCGCTCTTAAGGCCTCTTCGGCACTGCGCTTGGCCTTTTCGGCACTTAATTTCGCTTCCGTAACAGCCACTTTCAATCGTGCTTCCTTGTTAACCAATTCTCCATTAACGACGTTCAATTCTTCCGATTTCTTTTCGGCTTTTACCCGCTCTAACTTCGCCTCTTCCTTGGCAATATCTGCTTTCTTCTTTTGGGAATTCGCCCAAAACGCTAAGACAATCGCCACCATTGCAATGGAACCCACCGTAATGGTAAATATCCGAGCTCGCTTCAACCGGCTCTTTTGTTGGAACTCTTTATACTCCTCTTCTTTGCGTTGTTGGTCTATGGAATAATCCAAAAACAACATGGTGCGTTCAAAATCTTTATTAATGCGGCCCGCCCAAAGCGCGTTGGGCTTGTTATCGTTTTTCCATTTTATGGCCAATGACAATTCTGGATTTCGCCACAAACCTCCTTTCCGTTGCTCGTATTGTTCGGCCGCCTCAGTCAATCGCTCGTACATTTGAATACTCTCACTTTCTTCATCGACCCAAATAACCAAACGCGACCAAACACGCATCAAACTTTCATGAGAAATATCTAAAATATGATCTTCATTCAAAGCCACTCCAAAATCGGGAGTCAAAAATCCACGTCCTTGTTGCCTGAATACGTCTGTTACCAACCGTACTTGTTCAAAAGTAGATTCGGTGAGCTGCATAATTTCGCGCACCTGCGTGGGCCTGCGAGTACCCCGATTGTTCTTTCCGCGATCGGTTAATGCCTTGAATATTTGTTTACACCGCTCTTGATATTCGTTATTTTCGCTTTGGGGAAGCTCCTCAAAGGCTTCTTCCGCATGCTGCGATAAGGCACCCTTCAAGGTCCCAATCGCTTCGTAATCCGATACATCAATTGCTTGTTGGATGCCCTTTTGCTGCCAATAATCCCAAACCCGCATCAAGGCATGCTGTAAAATTGGCAACTGGTCTGGATTGTCTCCTAAATCATTCAAAACCCGGTTTACCAA
>JAULUW010000122.1:0-2185 GCA_032111345.1 Bacteroidia bacterium | reverse complement strand
CATACGACTTATCATGCTGAAATTCAGGGCGATTTCTTTGAAAATCAGTATCCCATAGAACCCATTTTGAAATTAAAAGTGGGGGCTCAGGTGATGTTTGTAAAGAACGATACTACCGGAGAAAAGAAATATTACAACGGAAAAATTGGGATTGTTTCGGAATTGAGTGGGGATAAAATTGTGGTGGAAGATCCGGTAAACGGTCGTTTGATTGAGGTGGAACGGGAGAATTGGCAGAATTTAAAATACGTAATTGACAAGGGCACCGATTCCGTAATACAGGAGGAAATCGGCAATTTTAAACATTTCCCTTTAAAATTGGCCTGGGCCATTACCATACATAAAAGCCAGGGACTGACGCTGGAAAAAGTGATCATTGATGCAGAGCGATCCTTTGCCCCGGGTCAGGTTTATGTGGCTTTAAGCCGGGCGGTTTCTTTAGACGGCTTGTATTTGAAAAGCGGCATAACCGGTCGGAATATTATCATCGATTCGCGCATAATTGAATATTCGGCAAAAAATGCACCTGTAGATGAATTGCCCAACCTATTAGAGTCTGAAAAACGCCAACATGCCAAACAAAAATTGCTTCAGAAGTTTGAGTTTGAACTTTTGCGCACCTATTGCAGCAATTGGTATTATAAATTGGAACGTAAGCATGCCGATAAACTACCGGCAGAATTTTCGAAACTGTACCAATTATATATTTCCAAAACGAATGAATTGGAGCGAATTATGTTGAAATTCAGAACGGAATTGACACAGATTTTCAAGGAACAGGATGCGGTGGAAGATATGGAGATTGCCTTATTTGAGCGTGCTAAAAAAGCGATTGCCTATTGTGTGATTCAAATTGACCAGATTTTATTGAAGGCTTCCATGGCATTATCGGCCTCGTATGTTCAAAAATCAAAAAGTAAACGGTGGCATTTGGCAGTAGAGGAATTGGTGCGTGCCACGGTAAACAAGCGCGAACAACTTTTACAATTGAAGTATTTGAATCAGCCTTTGCATCCAGAAACGGTTACTGTTCCCGTATTTGACAAGGCCGATATACCCCAAAACCAATCGGAAGACGCGGATGAAGTGCCCGACACCACTCCTACGCTCTTGCATACCTTGGAACTTTGGAAACGCTTTAAAAACGCGAGAGAAATTGCACAACAGCGGAGTTTGGCGGTATCAACGGTAGAAACCCATTTATCTAAATTGGTGGAAACGGGGTCTTTAGAAGCGATCGAATTGATAGATCCGGCAGTTTTAAAGTCCATAGCATCCTATGGCATAGATTGGAATCTAAGTTTAAGTGAAATTCGCGCGCAATATGAGATGTTCAGCTATTTTCAGTTGAAAATTGCCAAAATGATCCAATTAAAAACTTCATCATCATGAGCGCTACCCATTTTTTGAACGGATTTTTCGGATTTCTTTTGGGATTTTCGCAATTTGGATTGAAAGCGCAGTCAATTGAAAGTGCAATCGTCGTGCACAAATTGCCCTCTTTCCTATCGGAAACATCGGCTTTATGTGAAACCACGCATGGCATTTGGTCCATAAATGACAGTCAGAATCCATCGGAACTCATTTTATTCAAAAAGCCGGCCTATCGATTATGGCGGGATTCAATGCGTTCATTTTCGGATGCCCATTTTATACGCTTCACTATTTCGGCCGAAAATGTAGATTGGGAAGCCCTTGAGAGCGACGGCACGTATTTGTATTTGGGAGATTTTGGCAACAATCGCGGCAATCGAAAAGATTTGCGGATTTTGAAAATTTCTTTGAAGGATTTATGGGGAAATCTGAATGTGGATTCGCTGCTACATGTTAGCGGTGGCGGTGCGATTCGTATAGATCGTTCGGCGATGCGGTGGACCGAAATTGCATTTGAATATCCCAAGCAAAAAAATTTCAAAGTTCGAAAGTTGCATAATTTTGATTGTGAGGCGCTGTTGATCGATGGAGATCGGATTTTGTTATTGAGTAAAAACTGGAAAAATTTAGGCTGTACCGTATATCAAGTTCCCAATAAAGCGGGAAAGTTTGCTGCGGAAACAAAAGGCTCTTTCAATCCGAAATTCTTGGTAACGGATGCCACTTTTTGGGGCGATCGCATTGCAGTTTGCGGTTATGGTCCAAGCGGAAATCAGTATTTGGGAAGTGTGAAAAAATCAAATTTGAAAGG
>JAULUW010000121.1:0-9679 GCA_032111345.1 Bacteroidia bacterium | reverse complement strand
GTATTTTCCTGTAAGGATACACAGGTGAAAATAAAGCCGGAACGCCGTGTTTGGGTAGAATCCATTTATGCAAGCTCAAAAATTGAGGCCTTAAATCAATATGCCCACCATGCAGAAGTAAACGGTCGTTTGTTGCGATATGCCGTAAAAGAAGGAGATACCGTAAACAGCGGCGACCTTATTGCCGTTTTAGAAGGCATCGATCCCGAAACCCGTTTGCGAATTGCCCAATTTCAAAGAGAACAAGCCCTATCAAGTGCGAACAGCCTCAAGGAAATCGAACTGCAAATTGGCAGTGCCCGCGAACTTGCTTTGCAAGATTCAAACGATTATTTCCGACAAAAGCGCCTGCAAAATAAGGGGGTTGGCAGTTTACAGCAACTAGAAAACCGCCGTTTAAAATACGAGCAAAGTAAACGTGCCTTGTCGGGTCTGATGATGCGATTAAAAACCCTTTCGGGGGAAATTCGAGCACAGCTCAAACAATCGGAACAAAACGTGGCCATGGCACAGAAGCTACGCGATGCCTATTACATTTATGCAGTTCGAAGTGGCCGCGTATATGAATTAAAAGCGGTGAGCGGAGAATTAGTAGGACCGCAACAAAGCATCGCACTTATTGGCGATGCCCATAAATTCCAGGTTACTATGGAAATCGACGAAAGAGATATTTCTCGAGTTCGTGTGGGTCAAGAAGCGGTTGTAAAACTCGATGCCTATCCCACAACCTTCCGGGCTCAAATTGCGCATATAACTCCCCGGCTCGATTTGCAAACTCAAACGTTTCACGCAGATGCATTGTTTATAGAAGACCATCCCGATTTCTATCCGGGTTTAACAGCGGAATCCAATATCATTCTAACACAAAAAACCAATGCGTTGGTATTGCCGTTGGCGGCTTTGCAAGAAGGCGATTACGTGGAAACTTCCCAAGGAAAAAAGCCGATTAAAATTGGGTTGCGCAATGAACAATTTGTAGAAGTATTATCGGGCATCGATGAGAATACCGAAATCTTGCTACCCCAATGAGCCGCAATTCCTTACTCATTAACATTGCCAAAACCCACGTTTGGGCGCGCCGTAAACAATCGGCTATTGCCGCTTTGGGGGTTACCTTTGGCATCGGAACCTATATCACGCTTATGAGTTTCATGACCGGTCTGAATGGACTGTTAGACGGATTGATCCTTAATAGAACCCCGCATATTCGCATATATAATGAAATAAAACCGTCTGACCGACAAGCCATTACTTTGGATCCTCGGTTTTCAGATTCTTCAGCGCTACACACTATTCATTCCATAAAACCCAAAAAAACCTTGTCCAATATTCGCAATAATCGCGGTATTATGACGGAATTGGCTCAAGATAAAAGGGTTAAAGGAATCACGCCTCAAGTATCGGCACGCATTTTTTATCAATCGGGTTCTGTTTTATTGAATGGAAACTTAATTGGGATCGACCCAAACAAAGAAGATGCCTTGTTTCAATTTCATCAATACGTTATAGGGGGTAAACCCAGCGATTTAGCGGGAAACACCCAAGGGGTAATTTTGGGTGCGGGCGTGGCAAAAAAGTTATCCTTGAAGGTGGGCGATTATATTGCCATTCGCAATGCCCAAAGTAAACTCATACGATTAAAAATTGTGGCATTTTTTCAAAGTGGGCTTGCAGAGGTCGATAACTTACAAAGTTATGCGCAAATAAAAACGGCCCAACTGGTGGCTGGTGAAAATACGGGATATGTCACTGACATCCATATAAAGCTCCATGATTTAGAAAAATCGGCTGCCATGAGTGCAGAAATCAATCGCGTTTATGGCGTGAGCAGTATTGATATCAAACGGGCCAATGCCCAATTTGAAACGGGTACAGAAATTCGTAATTTAATTACCTATGCGGTATCTGTTACACTTTTACTCGTTGCCGGATTTGGCATCTATAATATCTTAAATATGCTCATTTACGAAAAGATGAACGACATCGCGATTTTAAAAGCCACCGGATTTTCTGCTGGCGATGTGCGCCGCATTTTTATTTATCAAGCCCTGATTATCGGAATTATTGGAGGAATTTTAGGCTTAGGCATTGGATTTTTAATGTCGTATGGCATCAGTAAAAGTCCTTTCGAAACCGATGCTTTACCCACTGTTAAAACTTTCCCGGTTAATTTTAATACCTTATATTATGTAGGTGGGGCCTTGTTTGCGCTGATAACTACTTTTTTTGCGGGCTATTTGCCAGCGAGAAAAGCGAGTAAAATCGATCCTGTGGAAATCTTAAGAGGCCAATAATCATGTTAAAAGTTCGAAATGTAAGTAAGTTTTTTTACGATCCCATCGAAGTTCAGGTGTTAAAGGAACTTTCCTTTGAAATGAAATCAGGCGAATTTGTTTCTGTTATGGGGAAGTCAGGTTGCGGAAAGAGCACATTGTTGTATATTTTAAGCACGATGGACACCTCCTATACCGGAGATGTGTGGCTGGGTGATGTTCATTACGGATCCTTAAGCGCCGATGACTTGGCTGTTTTAAGAAACGAACAAATTGGCTTTGTATTTCAGTTTCATTATCTACTTCCGGAATTCAGTGTTTTAGACAATGTGATGATGCCGGCTTTGAAATTGGGCAAAAAATCGCGGCAAGAAATCGAATTCGACGCAAGGAAGCAATTGCGATTATTGGGAATCGAGGATCAGGCGAAGAAAATGGCTACACAAATTTCTGGAGGGCAAAAGCAACGGGTAGCGATTGCGCGTTCTTTGATCAATGAACCCAAGATCATAATGGGTGATGAACCCACAGGCAATTTAGACTCAAAAAATGCCGAATTGGTATTTGAAATTTTCAAAGAATTATGCCAAGTGAACGGCACTAGCTTATTGATAGTGACCCATGATGAAGATTTCGCAGAGAAAACGGATCGCGTTATTGTAATGGCCGACGGCGAAATTATCTCACAATAATGAAATAAAGTTTGCGGAAACATCAAAAAGGTGGTATTTTTGCAGTCCTTAAAAACATAAGGTCGGATGGCCGAGCGGCTAGGCACAGGTCTGCAAAACCTTTTACACCGGTTCGAATCCGGTTCCGACCTCTTTAAAAACGAAAAACGCCTCTAAATGGGGCGTTTTTTGTTTCTTTATAGCTCTTATTTTTTCAAGGCTCTTTGCGCCAATTTAATCATTGTTTTGAAAGAAATTTCTGGATACGCGACCTGATTTACCGTTCCCACTATATATATATTTTCCTTGGGGCTGTAATAGGCTAAAGCGCCAGACAGTCCAGAATGACCTATAAAGTAGGGAACAGCCCCTGTAGGATTAAAGTACCAAGGAAGCTTAAATAAATGGATACCAACACCCGACTTCATAGGGAAAAATATAGGATTCCACTCTTGTAATTCATTCAAATAGGCCGCAGGAAATAGCGCACCTGTAAAGAAGGCTTCAATAAAAACCAGCATATCTTTTGAAGTTGACACCATTCCCCCATCAGCCCCAAATGAGGTCATGGCTTTGGGAATATGCAAGGGATTCCTCTTATAATATAGCGTCTTAGGTATGGCGTCGGTTTCCTGTTGATACATATAGGTTTGTGTCAATCCAAGCGGATTTAAAATCACTTTCTTGCAAATCTCAGAATAGGACTTATGGGTTATGGCCTCAATAATTTTCCCCAATAATTGAAAGTTGGAATCCGAATAATTTGCCTTGTTTTTGGAAGCAGGATCGAATAAGGGTTTCATGTTTTTGGTCCGTTCAATGGCTTGCTCAAATGTCCAATTTTGGTCATTCCCTAAAATCAATTCATCTTCTAAACTTCTCCCACTACTTGTTTTCCCCTGGAAATAATCAGGAAGTCCGGTTGTATGAGAGAGTAACTGCTTCACCGTTAAAGATTCCGAATAATCGATGCCTTTGTAGAAATGAAGACCGTTAAGCAAGGACTTCTCAAAATAATTACTAATGTTGTCATCAAGTGAAAGTTTACCCTCAGCCCTTAATTTTAAAATTATGGCCGTGGTAAATAATTTGGTGGTACTTGCAATAAAATAAGGTTTATCGGGGGTTAAATCCCCAGATGCACCATGCCAAATCATTGAATCTTTCTTTAAGCTAAAAGATGTTCCAAAAATCTTTTTATCATCCACGGTTTTATCCAAAATAGACTGCAAGGCTTTTTCTTTATCAATATTCATGTGGGCGAATGTTATTTTATCAATCCATGGCTAAATATGAAGGCCTTTGAGGTTTATCAATGTCCTTAAATCGCAATTCCAATTATGAATCGAATTTACGTAAAATTCCATTTTTATGGAAATATTGAGCATTCAATGCACTGCGAATTATACCAATTTCGTTATTACGATCACTTAAAATAAAGGTTATCTTTGTGCTTACTTAATTTACTTATTTACTTTATGGAAATCGAACTTGCTTACCATCGAAATATCAAAGTAATCTTATGTTACATTGAGAAAGACCCGAAAACCGTTGAGGCATTTAAACAATCCTATCCGGAAGCCAAATGGAGCCGATCTAAAAAGGTTTGGTTTTTGCGTGACAATCTGACTAATCGAAAGCAATTAAACATCCCACTTCCCGAAATGGGAGATAAATTGTTAAAGGGAATAATGGGTTCTAACCGCGAGGAATTCATCAAATTTAGAACTATAATGCGGCAAAAAGCCTATTCAGAGAGTACTATTCGAACGTACTTATTTGAATTTGCGCAATTACTACAAGTACTCAAACACTTTCCTGTTACCCAATTAACGGCAGATAATTTAAACTCTTATTTTCTCTATTGCATAAAAAAATTGCGTTATTCGGAATCACATGTTAATGGACGCAGGAATATTATAAAATCCTATTTCCAATTGGTTCATAATGAAACTAAAATTTTTGACTCGATTGTTCGGCCTAAGGTTTCAAAAACACCTGAAAATGTATTGAGTTCGGAGGAAATCAAACAGCTTTATCAAACCACGTACAACCTGAAACATTTGCTCATTTTAAAAATGGCCTACGGGTTTGGTTTGCGGGTGACTGAAATAATCAATTTAAAATTGGAACATATAAATTTAGTTGACATGCAGGTACTTATCGTTGGCAGAAAAGACGACAGAGATCGCTATGTAAAGTTTCCAAAGCGGATGTTACCCTTGTATCAGGATTACCTTTACGAATACCAACCCAAAAACTACCTTTTTGAAGGATCATTTGTAGATCAATTTACCGTTCGAAGTGTACAAGTTATTTTCAAGAATGCCTTAATAAAGGCCGGAATAACCAAAAAAGTGAGTATACATGGTATCGGTCAAACATATATTTCCAAATTGGAAAGAGCCGGTGCCAGCTTGGCCTTCATACAAGAATTAATGGGAAATCCGCGTAAAAAAACGCCATCCCTTGAAAACTCCAAGAGATAGCAAAACACCTGAGGTATCTGCTGCCCAATCCCACCATTCTGCTTCCCTACCCCATTGCAGTTGATGTTGCAGAATTTCGATGATTCCGCCTATCAAAATCATGGTAATTATGCCATAGGCTCTATGCCGATTTAAAGTGGCTGGGTCCGAGAAATGCCCTCGATTCGACTTCTTTGACAGTCCCGTTTGGAGATAAAAAACATGAAAGAGGCCGTACCAAATCCCCCAGAAAATAAAATGCGCAAGTTTATCAATAGGTAAAAAGGAAATCCAAAGTGGCAAACTGATTGCCGTACTGTCTGATTTAGGCCTGAGGGTCAGGAACAAAATTAAAAATCCCCACGTTACCGCAGGGATTAATAAGAAAGATCGATTTTTCGGATCGAAATTTAAAAACATTTTTTATGCGCCAACCATTTCACGGTATTCAGAGGCAGACATTAAACCGTCTACTTGAGAAGCATCGCTCAATTTAACACGAACCATCCAACCTTGTCCGTAAGGATCGCTGTTAACGGTTTCAGGTGCATTTTCCAATTCGGCGTTTACTTCTAAAATTTCACCGCTTACGGGCATGTACAATTCAGAAACGGTTTTTACGGCTTCAACCGATCCAAAAACTTCCTCAGAGTTTAAGGTTTCGCCTTCGCTGCTTATATCAACGAATACGATGTCTCCTAATTCTCCTTGAGCGAATTCGGTAATTCCGATTTTTGCTTCATCGCCTTCTACCAAAATCCACTCGTGATCTTTGGTGTACTTTAAATTTTCAGGGAAGTTCATAATATGGGATTTTTAATGTTTCTTTTTATTCCAAATAATTGATAATAGCGTACTTAATTTTTCTTTCAATTCGGGACGCGATACGATAAAGTCCAAAAAGCCGTGTTCCAATAAAAACTCACTACTTTGGAATCCTTTGGGAAGGTCTTTACCGATGGTTTCTTTAATTACACGTGGACCGGCGAAGCCTATTAAGGCTTCTGGTTCGGCAATATTGAAATCTCCTAACATCGCGTATGACGCGGTAACACCGCCGGTGGTAGGGTTTGTCATCAACGATATATACGGCACCTTGGCTTTACTCAAAAGGGCCAATTTCGCAGAGGTTTTAGCCATTTGCATAAGTGAAAATGCAGCTTCCATCATACGGGCACCTCCCGATTTTGAGATCATCAGGAAAGGCGTTTGTGTTTCGATGCAATGATCGATCATACGCGCAATTTTCTCGCCCACAACCGAACCCATTGAACCGCCTATAAATGCAAAATCCATGCAAGCCACACCCAGCGGCGTGCCATTCATTTTTCCGTATGCCGTGCGAACTGCATCTTTCAAACCTGTTTTACTTTGAGCCACTTTAATGCGATCTACATAAGGCGCCGAATCGGTAAACATCAATGGGTCTCCAGAAGATAAACCTGCGTTTATTTCCGTATACTTCCCATTGTCGAATAAGATTTGAAAATATTCCTCAGAGCCAATTCTTTCATGGTAATGGCAACTTGGACATACATGCAATTGATCGATCCATTCTTTCGAAGGATGCACTTCCTTACAACGCTTGCACTTTTCCCAAAGTCCGTCGGGTGTAGGTTTTTTATCTTTTGTTTTGGTTAAGATACCCGAAAGTGTACGCACATACCACTTCGAATCCGAAGTGTGCATGTCGTCAAATTCGTCAAAACCGTGCTCTACCGTAGACATGGATTGAAGATTAAGCGATACTCACAGAAGAATCCAAATACACATCTTGAACGGCATTTAACAAATCAATACCTTCGTTCAGGGGTTTTTGGAATGCTTTACGACCTAGGATAAGTCCAGAACCACCCGCACGTTTGTTCACAACCGCGGTGGTTACTGCTTCTTCGATATCGCCTTGACCTTTGCTTTCACCACCTGAGTTAATCAATCCTGCGCGACCCATATAGCAATTGGCTACTTGATAACGGGTAAGATCGATGGGGTGATCTGTGGTCAATTCTGAATATACTTTTGGATGTGTTTTACCGTGTTTGGTAGCTAAATAACCGCCGTTATTAGTAGGCAATTTCTGTTTGATAATATCTGCTTGAATGGTAACTCCCAAATGATTTGCTTGTGAAGTTAAATCCGCTGCAGTATGATAGTCAACACCATCTACTTTAAATCCATTATTACGGGTATAGCACCATAATATAGTAGCCATTCCTAATTCATGGGCTTCTTCAAAGGCTTGAGCCACTTCAATAATTTGGCGGTTGCTGTCTTCACTTCCAAAATAAATGGTCGCACCCACAGCAGCTGCCCCTAAATTCCAAGCTTCTCTAACGCTTCCGAACATGATTTGTTCGTAGGTATTGGGATAGCTCAAAAATTCATTGTGATTCAACTTAACAATAAACGGGATTTTGTGCGCGTATTTACGTGAATTCATTGCCAATACCCCGAAGGTAGACGCAACAGCATTACAACCGCCTTCAATGGCCAATTTAATGATGTTTTCTGGATCGAAGAACATCGGATTGGGAGCGAAAGAGGCACCTGCACTGTGTTCGATACCCTGATCTACCGGTAAAATGCTCAAATAACCCGTATTTGCCAAACGACCATTGCCATATAGGGATTGCAGGGAGCGCAAAACTTGCGTATTGCGATTGGTTTGTGCAAACACACGATCTACGAAATCTCCACCGGGAAGGTGAATGTGTTCTTTTGGAATGGTGGCACAGGTGTGACCTAGCAAATAGGAAGCATCTTTTCCTAGCAATTGTTCAATGTTTGTTTGAGACATGTTAAATTGAGTTTAAACGATTAATTTTGGACAAAAATAACCATTTTTCCCAATGATTGAGATTCAAGAAGTACGTAAAGGTTCACAAATGATGGACATTTTCGAAATACGACGTCATGTTTTTGTTTTAGAACAAGAGGTAGACCCCAATGAAGAATACGACCAATTCGAAGAAAGCAGTACCCATTTTATCGCTAAATACAAGGGTGTAGCCGCTGCAACCTGCCGATTTAGAGAAACCGAAAATGGCATTAAGCTCGAGAGATTTGCCGTTTTGAAACCTTATCGAAGTAAAGGAATCGGTGCTGCATTGGTGAAAAAATGTTTGGAAAAAATTGGAGACACGTCAAAAACCATTTATTTACACGGTCAATTGCAGGCCGTCCCATTTTATGAAAAATACGGATTCAAAACAATGGGACCGCAATTTAACGAAGCCGGCATCGAACATTTCAAAATGGTCTATCAGCCTCTTTGATTCGCCTTTATTAGGGAATCATAAAAATCTAATAATTCAGAGGTGTTTTTCGTGGGATTGTGATTTTCCAAGCAATACGCATGGGCTCGTTTGCCCATATCTACCATCGCCTTCCTGTTATTGAGAAGCGCGCGGGTGGCGGCAACGAAAGTATCCGCATTTGTGGCAATCATTAATTCTTTTTCATGGGTAAGCGGAAGGCCTTGAGCCGCGATATCCGTTGCTACGCATGGGATACCTAGAGAAAGTGCCTCAATCAGTTTCATTCGAATGCCGCTGCCTGCCCTTAAAGGAACGACACATACGCCGTGAGATTTCATGAACTGTTTGGCGTCTGCCACTTCGCCATGATTGATTACCGAAGACTGAAAAAACAAATGGGAATGGGCTTGAATGCCTTTCCCTGCCACGTGAAATATCAAATCGGGAAATTCCGCTTTCAATCGCGGCCAAATTTTCGACAAAAACCATTGTAGCGCCTGTACATTGGCATCCCATTCCATGGAGCCAATGTGAAACAAAGCGTCGGGCTGTATTTTCAAATCCGCCTTGAGTGCCGTATTCACACTCGGAAGATACAGATGTACCTTTTTAGAGGTGTTGGCACTGAAAAAATGACAATCGTTCTGCGAAATCCCAATAACGGCCGTTACTCTTTGTATCAAGGTTAATTCCTCTTTGCGCAAGCGCTTGCTCTGTAGTTTCAAATACGCACGTTTAATCCAATTAGATTCATTTTGGGCCAAACGCGACCAAATTTCATGTTCTACATTATGCGCCCGGTACACAACGGGTATGCCTTGCCCTTGTATGTTTTCTATGGATTGCGTTAATATGTCTCCCCACCAACTCATCTGCTTACTCAACAAGGGAAAGGAATACAATCCTTCTATATGTACCAGGTCAAAATTCCGTTCACTTAGTACGTTCGTAAGCAATGCGGAAGCCTCTACATCATAGTAACGCTCCAGAAAATAACTTCCCCCAGAAAA
>JAULUW010000120.1:0-12927 GCA_032111345.1 Bacteroidia bacterium | reverse complement strand
GTGGCCTATTGCGATACTTCCGCCGTTCAAATTTACTTTTTCGGGATCCGCCTGCAACTCATCCATACTCGCTAATACTTGAGCGGCAAAGGCTTCGTTCAATTCCAAAATATCGATATCATTAATCTGCAGTCCGGCTTTTTTAAGGGCTTTTTGACTTGCGGGAACCGGTCCGATTCCCATATAAGCGGGATCCACACCGGCTACTCCAAAACTTACGATTCTGGCCATCGGGGTGAGATTATACCGTTTCAGTATTTCTTCACTCACCAATAAAGCGCAGGCGGCTCCATCGTTAATACCCGAAGCATTTCCCGCTGTAACGGTACCATTTTCACGGAAAGCAGGTTTTAATCCGGCAAGAGTTTCCAAAGAACTTAATCGCGGATGTTCGTCGGTATTAAAGATAATGGGATCTTTTTTGCGCTGGGGGATTTCAACCGGAACAATTTCATTATTAAATGCCCCTTTTGCCTGAGCGGCTAGCCATTTTTCTTGGGAAGACAAGGCAAAAAGATCTTGACGTTCGCGACTGATATTCCATTTTTCAGCTACGTTTTCGGCCGTTTCACCCATTGAAAAAGGGTGGTGTAATTTTGAAAGAGCTGGGTTCGTAAATCTCCAACCTATAGTGGTATCGTAGATTTCAGGAGTGCGGGAAAACGCATTTTCTGCTTTTGCCATAACAAAAGGGGCACGCGTCATACTTTCCGTGCCACCCGCAAGAATCATCTGAGCTTCTCCGCTTTTTATGGCCATGTACGCGTTTTGCATGGATTGTAAACCCGATGCGCAAAGGCGGTTAACGGTATATCCTGGAACGGTTTCTGGAATGCCAGCCAATAAAGAAGCCATACGAGCTACATTCCGATTGTCTTCACCCGCTTGGTTAGCAGCTCCAAATATCACATCGTCAACTTCCGACCAATCGATGCCCGAATTTCGAGCCATGATTCCTTTGATTGCAACTGCGGCTAAATCATCGGGCCTAACTGACGCTAGAGTGCCTCCGAATTTCCCAACGGCGGTGCGCAAAATATCCACTACATATACCGAATTCATGACACAAAGGTCGCAAAATTTAATGGTTGGAAAGATATTAATTTGGGTATTTTTGTGTGTTGATGCATAAATTGACAGTCATATTGTGTGTGCTTTTTCTATTTAGTGGGATTTTTAGCCCTATTTGGCAAGGACAACAATTGAACCAACACCGCAAAGACATCAAAAAGCAAATTCGCAATAGAAACATCCAAGCAGAAAATATCGATACCCTAATCTTTGAGAAATATTCTAAGGGAGAAATTCGAGCAGAAGATGAAATTGAAGTGAACGGTATGATGTACGATGTATTAACCGTAGAATGCACTTCCCAAGGGCTTGTGGTAATTGCATTCCGAGATATTAAGGAAAAGCAATTGTTGGATTCTATATCCCGAAGAATCCATAATGAGATCCCTTGGAGTACCTCGCCTAATTTTAAAATTCCCAATAACTTGTTTTTTGAGGAAATCAAACCGTTTGCGTTTGCATATACCCGTTTTTGGGCACCCTTTTGCAAGGGGGTAAACGATGCGGTTCAAGTGGGATTTACCTGCAAACACACGCAACCCCCAGAACTTCTTTTTTCTTAATAGAGTGGAGCTTTATGCTTCCTAATCAACGGTTTACAGAAAAGACATCTTCTTTTCTGTACAACATTGCATTTTATTACCTCTTGAAGTTCCTAAGGAACGATGAAAAAATTAGTTTGTATTATGGGAATTGCTATCAGCGGAATGTTGAGCGCCCAGCAAGTAAAAGATAGCAGCGACATTGAGTCGTTCGATGAAATATTGATAAGTGCCGACCGTTACGGATCGATGAGAAAACAGTCGGTGCATGAAATTGAACTTATAAGTGCCAAAAAACTTGGAGAATTGCAAGGCGCCAATTTGGGCGATGCACTGCAACTTACTGGTAAAGTGTTTGTGCAAAAAAGTCAAATGGGAGGTGGAAGCCCTGTTTTACGCGGTTTTGAAGCAAGTCGCGTGCTCATGGTTATCGATGGGGTGCGCATGAACAATGCCACCTTTAGAGCCGGCCATTTGCAAGACATCGTGAGTATCGATGCCTTCGCATTGGAACGCTTGGAAGTTAATTTTGGATCAGGCTCTACATTATTTGGTTCGGATGCTATGGGTGGGGTTTTATATATGAAAACCAGAGATCCTAAATTATTAAACGAACTGACGACATCCCTCGATGGGATTCGTGGGGTAGGAAAGCCTCTCGTCTTAACTCCACGTTTAATTGGAGCCGCTAACTTGAGGTTCCAATCTGCATCCAACAGCATCACTGGAAATGCGTCGCTGGAGTATCAAGGGCATAAAAATGCACTTTTGTTTAATCTGACCCATTCTCGTTTTGGAGACTTGCGAATGGGCAAGAATTCTTTTGCCAAAGGGGAGGATAGTTTCGGACTCCAACCCTTTAAAATGGGTTCTAATTACAGCGGTTCGGGCCGTATTGATAGCATAATCCCAAATGAAGACCCCTATGTACAGCCTAATTCCGGATACGAGCAAACCGATCTTATGTTGAAATATCGCTTTCAAGACAAGGGATTGCACACGGTGAATCTACAAGGGTCCTTTGCCAGCAATATTCCAAGGTATGACCGTTTGCAATATTGGGCTCCCAATTCCGACCCGAATTATCTGCCTTTAGAATATGGCACATGGTCTTATGCACCGCAAAATCGCATGTATTTTGCCTACACCTATGAGGCGCAAGACCCGGCGCAACAGCGCTTTCGTTTGGCCCATCAAATTTTTGAAGTAGGCCGTTTGTCAAGAGCCTGGAACAAGCCAAATGAGCGCTTGCAATCCGACCGAATTAACATGTCGAGTTTTAATTACGATCGGAAGGATTTTTTTGGGAATTGGGAATTGTATTCGGGGTTTGAATATGTGTACAACCACGTTAACAGCACGGGAACCCAGCGAAATGTGCTCACAAATGAAGAAACGACTTCGAAATCCAGGTATGCCGATTCATTTGCCTCTACCCAATCTGTGGCTGCTTTTGCGCAGCTAAAAAGAAGCTGGGGAAATACGACCCTGATTGGCGGATTGCGCTTAACGTATTATCAATTAACCGCAGCATTTAAAGCCCAAAATCCTTGGGATTTGCCCTTTGAGAACACATCTTTTTCGCATTTTGCCCCCAGTTATCATGTGGGAATAGTTCAAAAAATAAATGAGCAATTTTTGGTAAAAGCGTCCCTCAATCAATCTTTTAGAAACCCGAATATCGATGATATGACAAAGGTATTCGAATCGCAACGCGGTTTGAAAGTGCTATTCCCGTCGCAAAATTTAAAACCCGAAGTGGCCCATACATTTGACCTGAATTTTAATTATAAATTTAGAGAGAATGTCTATATCGAGGCGGGCGCATACTACTCCGTGGTGAACGATCTGATGTCCGATGTATTTGGAGAAATTGCGGGCAATGATTCCATTTCATGGGATGGCATAATGACCCCCATATACCAAATACAAAACGTAGGGCAGGGCCATATTCAAGGTTTTTTCGCAAATTTACAATGGAGATTTGCGCGTCAATGGACGTTTAAAGGTGGAATTACGGAAACCCAAGGTAGGGTGAGATACGGCAATGGGAATTGGTTGCCTATGGATCATATTCCCCCCTTTTATGGTCAGCTATCGATTAAATGGCAAAAGAGTGGGTATTGGGCGGAGGCACAATACCTGTTTAACGGAGCAAAACCCTTGAGTGAATATTCCCCCAGCGGAGAAGACAATCTGAAATATACACCTGGATTTTCAACCGGAAACAGTATGGGGAATCCATCTTGGGGTATCGTGAATCTTAGGGGAGGTGCGCAATTTAAGGAGCGTTGGAAGATCCAAATTTCAGCAGAAAATCTTTTCGATTTGCGATACCGCGTTTTCGCAAGTGGAATATCCGCAGCCGGCAGAAACCTGTCTACAACCTTAAGCTATTCCTTTTAACCAATAAACGAAGATTAACCATTAAACGCAGAGACATCACAGGTCCTTTGTCGAGGGTTTGTGTTGTTTCTGCGTTCTTTTGTCGAATAATCCATTCCCTCCAGATGTTTGATTTTGCGTGTTTTATGGACATAAGGAAAGGATTGCCATATAAAGTTGATATAAACTTAATTTTAAGGTAAAAAAACTCTCCGTGCTTGGTCTATCTTTGCGCCCCTTTTATGAAGCCTACTGTTGCGATTTTGTATGCCGAAAGTCGGTATACCCCCTGGAAAGAAAATATAGATTTTGAAACTGTTGGCTCCTTTGTTGAGGCCTTGAGTGAAGAGTACGCAACCTTGGTAGTGCACATGATGCAACCCAATGACGAGTTGGCGGCGCTGCTGAAAAGTGCCGACTTTGTATTGAATTTGTGTTACGGATTTGGGAATTATAATCAAGCGGAGGTAGCCGCTTGGCTGGATTTACAGGGAATCAATCATTTGAGTAGTTGCGGCGATGCCCAACTATTGGCTCAAGATAAAAAAGCGGTGGAGGAATTGTTGCTAGAAAAGGGCGTACGCACTCCTGTTTCCCTTTCACAGAGTTCTCCGCTTTCGTTCGGAAGTTATATCCAAAAACCCCGTTTTGGTGGTTGCCACAGAGGGATTGAAATTATGGATATCGAAGAGGCCCAGTTGCGTCTAGCTGCAGGAATCGATTCCGATACCTTACTTCAACCTTATTTAATAGGCAGAGAATTTTCAGTTGGTGTAATCCCCAAAGCAGACGGTAGCGGTTATGAAGTGCTTCCCCCAGTAGAAATAGTACCCTTCCCGGCTAGAGATGTTTTCATCGCAGGCAGCGCATTTGGAACAACCCAACGCGACTTCCATCCCCAATTAAGTGAAGAAATGAAGCGCGAATTGCAAACAGCTGCGGTGATGTCGCACAATACTTTTGGACTCAACTACATGTCTCGTGTGGATGTGCGCGAATACGATGGACACATGTATATACTCGATATAAATACCATGCCCAATATGCACCCACGGAAGAGTTTGATCCCAGCAATTTTGGAAGAAAACGGTATTTCTTTAAAGGAACTCGTAACGCGTTTTATCAAAATCAACGAAACGATGCGCCAAACGGCGAATCTAATTGAAGGGGTGATTTCTATGGAAGCCCCAACCCAACCCGATTAATACGCGTTTTTCTTTACTTTACCGGCGGTCACAGACCGGTTTTAATTTGGAATCATCGATTTAGAACCCCTAGAATTCCCTATCTATAAACCTGACTGTGGCTAATTTCCGGCGCGTTTATGCAATTAGGTAATTAGATTCCCTTGAAATGCAATATTTTTGCAGCAATGGGAAGGATGTTTGAAAAACGCAAACATAAAATGTTTGCACGTTTCGACAAAATGGCGAAACAGTTTACAAAGCTCGGCAAAGAGATTGCAATTGCGGTAAAAATGGGTGGGGAGAATCCCGACAATAACCCCCGATTGCGCGTGGCAATTCAGAATTCTAAAGCCGTTAACATGCCCAAAGATAGGGTAGAAGCAGCCATTAAAAGAGCGTTGAATAAAGCGGAAGGAAATTATGAAGAAGTGCGTTACGAGGGCTATGCGCCTCATGGTGTGGGAGTTGTAGTTGAAACAGCAACCGACAATACAACGCGTACCGTTGCCAATGTGCGTATGCATTTTAATAAAGGCGGAGGAACAATGGGAAAAACCGGTTCTTTGGATTTCAACTTCACCCGCAAAGGAGTGTTTAAAATCTCCAAAAGTACGCTGGGCGACAAAGATTTGGATGAATTGGAGTTTGAATTAATAGATTTCGGTCTCGACGATTTCGCTTTTGATGATGAAGATGTTTATGTCTACACCAGCTTTACCGATTTTGGATTGATGCAAAAACAATTGGAAGACATGCAAATTGCAACCGCAAATGCTGAATTGCAATATATCCCCAATTCTTATGTGGACTTAACAGAAGAACAGGCGCAGGAAGTACTTGATTTGGTAGAGCGTTTAGAAGGAGATGAAGACGTTCAAAACGTATATCACAACCTACGTTAATTATCGCAAACGAACCTAATAAAAAAGGCCCCTAGATACGCTAGGGGCCTTTTTATTTGTTAGGGACAAGTGGGACACTTGTATTCGTATTTTTCGGGAAATTGGGCTTTTACCCAGATATAGCGTTCAGGTTGTTGGGGGTCGTTGGTAATTACACGGATGCCAATGCTTTTCGCTCCGGTTTTGGTAACCGTATCAAAACGGAATTTCATTTCAACGGTTTTACCAGCTGGGATGCTAGTTGGAAATTGTGAGATTTGAATACAGGGACAGTCGGGGTTGATTTGTTTGACTTCCAAAACGTTTTTGCCCGTATTGGTAATGGTAAAGCTGCCATTTAAAAACCCACCTGATCGTTCTTGCTTACCAAAATCGTATGTATTGGGCTCAATTACGGCTTTAGGAGCGCGTTTAAGCTGCTTTTTACTCAACTCGGGGAAATACTGCGAACGGGTGTAATTAACTTGAATAGGCGTCATGAGACTGCCTGCGGCGTTAGACTGAAATGCCAGCTCAAATCCTCCGAAACCATAACCGGGTGCAATTTTACCGTCGATAGAAATTTGAATACGACCAACTTCATTCGGTTCGAGTGATTTTGGGTATTCCACTTTCGCGTAAGACGGCACGCGTTCGGGAGCTACCAAGTATATTTGAGAACTGTATTTCGAGTTATTGATAACGCGAATTTCCTTCATGGCAGTTTGATTATCGAGCAAGGGGTCGAATGCAATCTGGTATTTGTCAAAATCCAAACGGCCAATAGCTGGAGGGGTATAGGAGGGTTGAGGCGGGGGAGTGCGAACAACGTTTCCTTTGATAGCCAAATAGGATATTGGGCTATGCGGGGAGTTGGTATAAACGGTAAGCGTTTTGTCGAAACTTCCAGGGCGATTGGTAGTTTCGTAGCGAGCTTCAATATACCCTTTCTCACCGGGCATAACAGGTTCGCTGCTCCAACTGGGGGCGGTGCAGCCACAGCTCGATTCCACTCTATTTACAATTATGGGTTTGGGTGTTCTGTTAATGAATTCGAAACGGTGGGTGGCAAAATGCATGGATTCCTGCAATTCGCCAAAATCATGCTCTCTTTCTCGGAAGTAAATTCCGGGCTTGGAATCGTCTCCAGGAACTTGAGATAGGGTGATGTTAGGCATTATGGCGATTAAGCCAAATGCGATGGTTAATAGGGGATTGCTTAACGGTAAGAAACGTTTCATAGGAATGTGATACGTGTTAAGACGGACGGAGCCCGTCGAATAGTTGCTTGATGTTTACAAATATAGGTATATTTGATAGGTTTTAAGGGGGAATTATCTCTTGGGAAGACATAGAACGGGTGATTTTTAGAGGGGGTAGGAGCAGGTTGAAAATAAAAAGCACTTTTTTTTCGCACCCTATTGATATTGAGAAAAAATAAATGTAATTTTGCCGTCCTTTTTGGGAAAAAATATGCCTACTATTCAACAGTTAATTAGAAAAGGACGCAAGGAAATCGAGACTAAGAGTAAGTCTCCTGCTTTGGATTCTTGTCCTCAGAGAAGAGGGGTTTGCACCCGTGTATACACCACAACGCCTAAGAAGCCTAACTCAGCATTGAGAAAGGTTGCTCGTGTGCGTTTGACCAACGGTAAAGAAGTGAATGCTTACATTCCGGGTGAAGGTCACAACTTGCAAGAGCACAGTATTGTGTTGGTGCGCGGCGGAAGGGTAAAGGATTTACCTGGTGTGCGTTACCACATCGTACGTGGTGCATTAGACACTGCGGGTGTTGACGGAAGAAACCAAAGAAGAAGTAAGTACGGAACCAAAAAGCCAAAAGCAAAAAAATAAGTCATGAGAAAATCGCGCGCCAAAAAACGCATTCTTACACCAGATCCTAAGTTTAACGACGTGATGGTAACACGTTTCGTAAACGGTATGATGTACGACGGAAAAAAATCTACCTCTTTAGGTATATTCTATACCGCTTTAGACATCGTTGAAAAGAAAATCACAGAAGAGCCTGGAATTGAAACATGGAGAAAAGCCATGAACAATGTAATGCCTTCGGTAGAGGTTAAAGCACGCCGTGTAGGTGGTGCCACCTTCCAAATTCCTACTGAAATTCCACAAAAGAGAAAAATTGCTCAAGGAATGAAGTGGTTGATCGGATACGCACGCAAACGTAACGAAAAGAGCATGCCTGAAAAATTAGCAGCTGAAATTATTGCAGCGTCTAAGAGCGAAGGTGCTTCAGTAAAGAAAAAAGAAGATACGCACAAAATGGCAGAAGCCAACAAAGCATTCTCACATTTTAGAGCTTAAGAATAGATGGCACGCGACTTAAAATTCACCAGAAATATTGGAATTGCCGCTCACATCGATGCGGGTAAAACAACAACTACAGAGCGTATTCTTTTCTATGCGGGTGTAAACCACAAAATAGGAGAAGTACACGATGGAGGTGCTACCATGGATTGGATGGCACAAGAGCAAGAGCGTGGTATTACCATTACCTCTGCTGCAACAACCGTTTTCTGGAAATACCGTAATAACGATTATCACATCAATATTATCGATACCCCTGGTCACGTAGATTTTACCGTAGAGGTAAACCGTTCTTTGCGTGTACTAGATGGTTTGGTGTTTTTGTTCAGTTCTGTAGATGGGGTAGAGCCTCAATCAGAAACCAACTGGCGCCTTGCCGACAACTATAAAGTTCCACGTATCGGATTCGTTAATAAAATGGACCGTTCTGGAGCTGATTTCTTAAACGTGGTTTCACAAGTGAAATCTATGTTAGGAAGCAATGCAGTACCCCTTCAACTTCCGATTGGAGCTGAAGATAAATTCCGTGGTGTGGTTGATTTGATCAACTTCCGCGGTATCGTTTGGGATGAAGAAAACTACGGTATGTCTTTCCAAGAAATACCCATTCCAGAAGATATGGTTGAAGAAGCAACAGAGTGGAGAGAAAAATTACTCGAAGCCGTTTCTGAATACGACGACCAAATCATGGAGAAATTCTTCGCAGATCCTGCAAGTATTACCGAACGTGAAATCTTAGATTGCTTACGTAAAGCCGTAATCGATCTTAAAATCGTTCCTATGATGTGCGGTTCATCTTTCAAAAACAAAGGTGTGCAAACCATGCTCGATATGGTTATGGAATTGATGCCAAGTCCTATGGATATCGAAGCTATTACCGGTACGCACCCTGATTCTGAAGAACCTGTAAGCCGTCAGCCTAGCTATAGCGAGCCTTTTGCAGCTTTAGCTTTCAAAATTGCTACCGATCCTTACGTAGGCCGTTTGTGTTTCATCCGTGCATACTCAGGTAAGTTAGATGCAGGTTCGTATGTGTTAAACATGCGTACGGGCAATAAAGAGCGTATTTCTCGTATCTTCCAAATGCACGCCAATAAACAAAACCCTATCGAATTCTTGGGCGCTGGTGATATTGGTGCAGCCGTTGGATTTAAAGATATCAAAACAGGAGATACCCTTTGTGATGAAAAACACCCAATCATACTTGAAAGTATGGATTTCCCTGATCCAGTAATCGGATTGGCAATTGAGCCTAAAACACAAGCGGATACCGATAAATTAGGTATGGCATTGTCTAAATTGGCTGAGGAAGATCCAACCTTTAAAGTACACACGGATAGTGAAACTGGACAAACGGTAATTTCGGGTATGGGTGAATTACACCTTGATATCATCGTTGACCGTTTACGTCGCGAGTTTAAAGTAGAATGTAATCAAGGGGCTCCTCAAGTAAATTACAAAGAGGCCTTGACCAAGAATTACACACATCGCGAAACCTACAAAAAACAAACAGGTGGTCGTGGTAAATTTGCAGATATCCAATTTGAAATCGGTCCTGCAGATGAATCATTCGTTGGTGACGGTCTACAGTTTGTGAACGAAGTAGTAGGTGGTTCTATTCCACGTGAATTTATTCCATCCGTTGAAAAAGGATTCAAAGCAGCAATGCAAAATGGGGTCTTGGCGGGTTATACCATCGATCGTATTAAAGTACGTTTATTCGACGGTTCTTTCCACCCAGTTGACTCTGATTCATTGTCGTTTGAAGTTGCAGCTAAACAAGGTTTCCGCCATGCTGCCCGTAACTGTGGTCCGATATTGCTCGAACCGATTATGAAGTTAGAAGTAGTAACTCCTGATGAAAATACCGGTGATGTAATGGGTGATTTGAACCGCCGTCGTGGACAAATGGAAGGTATGGATGAGCGTGCAGGTGCACAAGTAGTAAAAGCAAAAGTGCCGTTAAG
Source organism: Bacteroidia bacterium (assembly GCA_032111345.1). GTDB lineage: Bacteria > Bacteroidota > Bacteroidia > NS11-12g > UBA955 > VMCP01. The sequence goes on along the minus strand of JAULUW010000120.1, from coordinate 2,563 downwards.
CGAAATGTTTGGTTACGTAACCACTTTACGTACCATCACTTCAGGCCGCGCAAGCAGTTCGATGGAGTTCAGTCATTATGCTGAAACCCCTAAGAACATTGCAGATGAAGTGTTAAAGAAAGTTAACGGATAATTTAGAAATCAACTATAATGGTTAATCAGAAAATAAGAATCAAACTAAAGTCTTTCGATCACAATCTGTTAGATAAATCTGCAGAGAAGATCGTAAAGGCGGTACGCACGACGGGGGTTGTAGTAAGCGGTCCCGTGCCTCTACCTACGCGCAAAAAAATCTTTACGGTTTTGCGTTCTCCTCACGTAAATAAGAAAGCACGTGAGCAGTTCCAATACTGTACTTATCAGCGCCTCATCGATATTTTTAACGGTTCCACTAAAACGGTAGACGCACTAATGAAGATCGAACTTCCTAGTGGTGTTGAAGTTGAAATTAAATTGTAAGAGATATGAACGGTTTAATTGGAAAAAAATTAGGTATGACCAGTGTATTCGATGCAAACGGTAAGCGTGTTGCATGTACAGTGGTACAAGCGGGACCTTGTGTAATTACTCAAGTTAAGACACAAGATAACGATGGATACGATGCCGTGCAAATGGCATTTGGTGAAAAGAAAGAACGCAAAGTAAACGCAGCTGAAAAAGGGCACTTTGGAAAAGCAAACACCACCACAAAAACGGATGTTATCGAATTCCGTGATTGTGATATGGATGTAACCTTAGGATCTATCATCGACGTAAGCATCTTTGAAGAAGGTGAATTCGTTGACGTGGTAGGTACGTCAAAAGGTAAAGGTTTCCAAGGGGTTGTTAAACGTCACGGATTTGGTGGTGTTGGACAAGCTACTCACGGTCAGCACAACCGTTTACGTGCGCCAGGTTCTATCGGAGCTTGTTCGTTCCCAGCCCGTGTATTCAAAGGCACTCGCATGGCAGGTCGTATGGGCGGTGAGCGCGTTAAAGCATTTAATTTGACCATTTTGAAAATTGATACCGAAAAGAATGTTTTGGTATTGAAAGGTTCAATCCCAGGTCATAATGGTTCCACCGTTTTTATCGAGAAATAAGTCATGGAAGTTAAAGTATTAAATAAGCTAGGTGCAGAAACCGGTCGTACGGTAACTTTACCAGCCGAACTATTTGCAGTTGAGCCTAACGATCATGCTATTTACTTAGATGTAAAGCAGTACATGGCGAATAAGCGTCAAGGAACGCATAAGACTAAAGAGCGTAAAGAAATCCACCGTTCAACGCGTAAGGTATTCCGTCAAAAAGGTACCGGTGGAGCACGTCACGGATCTTTGAAAGCGGGTATTTATGTAGGTGGAGCACGTATTCACGGACCACGTCCTAGAGATTACAGCTTCAAATTGAACAAAAAGCTTAAGCGTTTGGCTCGTTTATCGGCCTTAACCTATAAAGCAAAGGATAATGCAATTTTGGTGATTGAAGATCTACACATGGATACACCAAAAACAGCGGAATTCAAAAACATGTTAGCGGCATTAAAAGTACAGGGTTCTTCCTTGGTGGTAACATCAGAGAACAACACCAATGTGTACTTATCAGGTCGTAATTTACCAAATAATAATGTAATGTGTGCGGCAGACTTAAATACGTATCAAGTATTGAAAGCAAAGAGCCTTATACTTACAGAAGGAGCATTGAACAAGTTACAAGAGAATAAATAAGATGATACTTAAAAAGCCATTGGTAACCGAGAAGTCTAGTTCATTAATGGACAAGAAGGGTAAGATTGGTTTCATCGTAGATACAAAATCTACAAAAGATGAGATCAAGAAAGCCGTCGAGTCTTTCTATGATGTTCAAGTAGAATCGGTAAATACCATGATTCAGCGGGGGAAAGCGCGCAAAAATCGCCGCACAGGCCAAATCTCCGGTTATACTAACAAGTATAAAAAGGCCTTTGTAACACTTAAGGAAGGTTTTAACATTGATTTTTACAAAGACGTTTAAGACATGGGAGTACGTAGATTAAAACCAATCACACCTGGACAAAGAACGAGAGTAGCAAATACTTTCGAAGAACTTACAGCAAGTAAGCCAGAGAAGAGTTTATTATTACCAATCAAGAAATCTGGTGGTCGTAATAATCAGGGACGTATGACTGTGCGCTACATAGGTGGTGGTCACAAACGTCGTTACCGTATAATCGATTTTAAACGTAATAACGTAACCGTAACAGGAGAAGTTAAAACGGTAGAATACGATCCTAATCGTTCTGCATTTATTTCCTTAGTGGAATATACCGATGGCGAAAAGCGCTATATTTTAGCACCAGGAGGTATTAAAGTAGGTCAAGTAATTTCTCAAGGTTCTGGAGTATCTCCTGACCTGGGTAACGCAATGCCTATGAAAGAAATGCCTTTGGGTACTTTAATTCATAACATAGAATTGCAACCTGGTCAAGGTGGACGCATTTGTCGTTCAGCTGGAACTTATGCGCAATTAATGGCAAAAGAAGGCAAATATGTGGCCTTGAAGCTTCCTTCCGGTGAAAGTCGTTTTGTGTTAGGAGAGTGCTATG
>JAULUW010000119.1:0-4767 GCA_032111345.1 Bacteroidia bacterium | reverse complement strand
GAATATGGCCAACTTCCAGTCGACGCGAACATAGACTCCATCCTTTCGGTCAATCAAGCCTTGATCATGTCGGCAATAAACCTTACAGACAACCCCTTTTTGCCCGAGAATCCGAATGTAAACCAGTTGGAAAAAGTAAATGCCTATGGGTTTGAATACAAAAATCTACTCAAAACCTTAGGAATGTTTTTTACCATTTTAACCATTTGTGCTTTACTCGGATTAGCGATTGCCATGTTCGACGAGAAAATACGAATGTTGTTCTTCTACGACAATCTGTACCTGTTCATAATTCCGGCCGTAATGATCCTAATCACCATTACGTTGCGCATGTTTGGATTGATATTAAACAGCGGGATGGAATTCATTATTGGCGGACTGTTTGGTTTGGCGGTGCATTATATTTTCCAAAGCTATACCAAGAAAAAAGCAAATACCCATGAAAATACACCTTAAAACTCGCTCGCTTTTAGCGATTGCGCTGGTTTTTTTGGGTTTGAATGCCTGTGTATCTAAGCGTTTCTCCAATAAATTTGTAGAACGTTATATTTCAGATTCCGCTTGGCTTTATAAGCTTAATTATGTTCCTGCTTGTTCCTTTATATTGCAAGCTTCAAAAAAGGAAATTGACTTCCAACAAAATAAAACGGGACATTTTATTTACCGTCAGAGGGATATCGATGAATTTGTTTTTACACCTATGAGTACGGGTGTTTTGATTCTAAAAAATGGAGATACCTTGTGGATTCAATTTGCAGAAACGGCAAATTCTGTTTTACGATTTGTACGACAACCCAAGGAGGATGCCTATTATTTATTTCCTGATACCGTTATTGGTGAACGTTTTGTGATTCGATATCAAGATCGTCTTTGTATTTCTGAAAAGAAACTTCCCGAAATTAAATTAAACGTACAAGGAATCGAGGTCAACAAAGTGAAGAAAAATCGTTTGATACAGAAAGGAATTAAACCCGAAGACTTAAAATCTATAGAAGAATCGTTCTAAAACAGTTCGTTGATAGAATCGAAGTGCAATCTCTCATATTCAGAATAGGAAGTCCGTAATTTGTTCAAATTGGAAAATTCAACTTGCTCGTTTAACCAATAGCATAACAGTTCACTTTTAATAAACAAATCTTGTGTTTTACGGAAATCTAATGACTTCTCAAAAGAATCCATAAAGCTGCCAAAAGTGGAAACTTTTGATTCCGAAGCCAACCGCAAGCAATTCATGGAGGATGTTTTGAAGGGATGGGTAAATTCCTTTTGATTCTTCATTTCGGATAAAATGCGCAGCGCCCAAAATTTACTAGAAATCGTTACTAATGAAAAATCCCGCATTACAATATCGCGTAAACGCTCTTCGTTGCTATATCGATAAGCAGGAATATACATCCTCCAGCGACTCAACTTGGTCTCGATACTGGCAGACTCAAATACGGGTAATAAATAAGGCTTCAACAAGGGAGGCAAAATGGTATCGAGCAATTCCATCGCAAACTGGGCATCGTCGGCACCGGAGGATTCCCCCGTCATAAACCCTTCAATAACCCGCATTTCTTCCGCGCTGTATCGCCAAGATAACAGGGTAAATAACTGCTTGATAAAGAGATCACGGCTTTTTTGAAGGGAAACATATAAATAATACTCCGATTCTGTTTCCCCGCGTAAATCAGCAATACTCAAATCCAACCAAACTATGGATTCGCCTATGTTCATGAGCATCACATTGAACTTGGTTTGCATGCTTGCAGGCATATCTGCCGCATCCATATTGCCCTTGAATCGTTTTAAAACATCGGCTTTAAACAACAGGGGTGCTGCATCTGTAACTTCAACAATACTGCTTATTTCCTCAATTTCTTTGGGAATTCCCCTAACGCCTGATAATTGACGTTGCAAACTTGGATTGTATAAGCGCCGAATCGCTTCATTGACATCGATGACCGTATCATCCATATTTGGTTTCTGTTCATCCACTACCCTTCTCAAAATTGAATCCGTTTGATTTCGTTGCTCAAGTGCAATATCTTTCAAATAGTTAGACAAACGCAAGGTATATAATTTAGATACGGTTAATACACGCGTAACCCAAAATGCCGCTGATACCGCTATTAGCATGACAATGAAAATCAAGAAATCTAAACGATCTACCGCTGGGTGATTCTGTGAAATAACCAAAAGGACCAAGGCTGCTCCTATGGTAGCAAATTGACTCACTATACCTTCTAATGAGGTTTGCAGTCCCAGTTTTTCCTCAGGTTTGGCAACTTGCAACATAATTCTATTGGCCGGAACTTCCACGGTTCTGCGTATAACCCGTTCAAACCATTTAAGACTAATGATAAAAACAATGATTGAAGCCAATGGCATGTGGGCCACAAAATGCAAAAATCCAATGCCTATGGAAACAACCAACATCACCAATGCAAATACACGAAGGGATTTTTGAGTGCCCAATTGCCGAATAATTTCCGCCGAAAATAAAGATCCCAACAATTCTCCAACTTTAACAATGGCAAAAAACACAGAAACCACCTCCGAATTCGACATATTGTTGAGTTTGGCTATCGTTCTTACCGAGATGATATAGGTAAAGTCTACCCAATATATCATCGAAACGGAAATACTCGTTGCCACAATTACCCATTTGAAAAAAGGCATTTTCCATAGCGTTTTAAGCTCCACCTTATTCTGCAGGGAATAGGTGGATTGACTGCCTTTAATTTTGATATGTCCAATTACCGTTAATCGCGACAGCGGTAATATTGCCAATCCTCCAACAAAAAACAAGGAGGGTGCGCTTCCCAATAAATCTACCCACAAAGGGGCTGAAATAAAGGCCATCATAGCCGCTAAAGTTTCTGCTATTCCCAGTTTGGCGACCCATTTTTTCCCATGTATTACACCTAGAACTTGAAAGCAACTTGTTGCTATGTTTAATGCAAAAACAGCACTAAAAGGGATTACAAATGTAAAACTTATTATTCCCACCCACCATTTCAAATTAGGCAATTCTACCCAGGTATTTAAACCAAATAAAACAAGCAACCAAAACGAAAAAATAGCGGTGAGAATATAATGTGCCTTTGCAGCCCCATAGTCTTTCTGGATCCACTGAAAGCCTTTTATTAATATTACGCCCCCCAACCCCGATATCAAATAGGCATAAGGTATATCTCTTATTTCCACAACCGAGAGCATCGAAGCATATGCAGCCACAAAAAAGAATGCACTTGCTAATCCGGTAAAAAAAGATTGCGCAAACAAGCGTTTTAGCAACCAAACTTTTTGAGGTTCTAATTCACCGAAAAATCGATTGCCCAGAGTTGCCATCAGAATTTAAAGTTCAAAGCAATATCGATTGTACGGCCCGCTTGAGGAATCAGACCACTTTGAGAACCTGCCGCAGATCGAATACCCGGAGCAGCATACAGCACATTCAGTAAATTCCTCCCAATTATTTGAATGGACGTTTGGGGCTTAATTTGATAACGCAAGTTCGCGTTTATTAATTGATAACCTGGAATTTCCTCCATAGTCGTCGAATTATTAACCGTAGTACCCAAACCGGTATATTTATTCCCTACTATATTCGTGGCTACGTATATATAGGCCTTCTTATTAAAGAAATTCCAACCCAAACCTGCGTACAAGGTAAAGTCTGCTATTTGTGCGGTTCTCAATATAGAATCGCTCCCATCATAGGACTGATTCAACAAATGCAGGCGAGATTGATTATAGGTAGCATTCATGTTGAAGTCTAAATTGGGGGTCATTTTCCATTTACCCACAAATTGGGTCCCTAAAACCCGTGTTTCTGAATTTTCTAAATTCGCATATTGATCTTTGCCATCCACTTTTCGTGTGGTTAGAAGGTTGGAATATCGAGAATGATAAACAACGCTTTCTAAACTGAGTGTATTATTCCAAAATCCTTTAAAAATACTGAATTCCGCGTTGCGCACTTTTTCTGGATTTAATACTTTAGGACGAACCCTGCTTACACTTGTTGAAAATTTAACAAAACTGGGAAAGGCAAAAATCGCTTCCGAATAAATGACCTTAAAAACCCATGATCTCGGATAATACACCATGCTTAAACGCGGATTAAACTGACTGTAACCCGCAGATTGACTCTCTGCAACTACGTTTTTATCCCAACGTCCTCCGACAGATGCATTGATAAACTTTTGTGGATTGCTGTAAGAATAATTGAAAAATGCACCTATATCAAACATGGCTGGGCTGTTTCCACCCGGTTCAGCAGGCACTGTTCCATTTAAAATTGCATTATTACTCTTATTCGTTGTTAGATAATTTGTTTGAAAAATCCCATTACGAACCTCTATCCCTAAAAGGATATCCTGTCGATCGTTGATTATATATTGTGCTCGAAATTCATCGCGAAACTGTTTGCATTGCTGGTAATAAGATACCCGCTCCCAAGCGGGATTCACTCCTGCAATAAAGTCTGAAAAGCCCAAATTCCCTTGAGCAAATCCACGAAATGTAGTTAAACGAGAATCCACTCCAAAGTCTGAAATCCGAAAATACGCCGTATTGTAAAAGAACCAATTATCTCCTAATTTTTTAGAATACCGACTTGAAATAAACTGCTGCCGGGCTTCCCAATTGGTAAAAGCAGAATTCACCGCAAAATACCGATCCACGTAATCTGGGGAAGCTCCCTCATTGCGTTCCGACAATTGCGCTTGCAATACCAAATCGCCCAAGGTTACTTTAATCCCCAAATATTGGCCATTT
>JAULUW010000118.1:0-7549 GCA_032111345.1 Bacteroidia bacterium | reverse complement strand
CGGGCAGTTTTTCATTCCTGAACGCTCCCCTTCATATACCAAATTGCCGCCCTTATCTCCTGCTTCAGGTCCCAAATCAATAATCCAATCGGCACATTTAATAACATCCAGGTTATGTTCTATACAAACGATGGTATTCCCTTTGGCGATTAATGCATTGAATGAATTCAACAACTTTTGAATATCATAGAAATGCAGTCCCGTAGTAGGTTCGTCAAAAATAAACATAACTCCTCCCTCTTTAAAAGGGGAAGCTTTGCTCAAATAGAATGCGAGCTTTACGCGTTGTGCTTCGCCCCCGCTGAGCGTATTGCTGCCCTGTCCAAGTTTCACATATCCGAGTCCTACATCCTGTAAGGGCTTTAATTTCTCTGCAATACCCTTTTCTTCTTCAAAAAACACAATAGCCTCATCAACCGTCATTTCTAAAACATCGAAGATGCTTTTGTCTTTGTATTGTGCCTCAAGAACTTCCCTTTTGAATCTTTTTCCATGACAGACTTCACAAGGTAGTTTTATATCTGCCATAAATTGCATTTCAATGACCGTTTCTCCTTCTCCCTGACAATTATCACAACGCCCCCCGTCTACATTGAATGAAAAATGTGAAGGTTTGTACCCCATCCGTTTAGAAACCGTAGTTTTAGAATAGAGTTCTCGAATATCGTCATAGGCTTTAATATAAGTAACCGGATTACTTCTTGAGCTCTTTCCTATTGGATTTTGATCTACAAACTCCACAGATTTTAACAAATGCAAATCGCCTTTGAGTTGCTTATAACCTCCCGGTAATTGGGCTGTAAATTGTCCAAAATTCCGAGAAAGTGCTGGAAACAGGACTTGTTTAATTAAGGTTGTTTTTCCCGAACCAGAAACTCCGGTAACACAGGTTAATGAAGTAAGAGGGAATTTTACCGTTACATTTTTGAGATTGTGAGCGGCTGCGCCTTCTAAGTGAATAAAATGCGACAATACACGTTGTGGTAATGGTTCAATGCGTTCTCGATTAGTGAGAAATGCAGCAGTTAAGCTTTTTTCATCTAATAACATCGATTGAAAATCACCTGCAAAAACCAATTCCCCACCCAAACTACCTGCTTTAGGACCGATATCAATGATGTATTCCGATTGACGCATAATTTCCTCGTCGTGTTCTACAACAATAACGGTATTGCCTTCTTGTTGTAAATTTTTCAACACCTCAATCAATCTGTCGGTATCTCTGCTGTGTAAGCCAATACTGGGTTCATCTAAAATATACATAGAACCCGTTAAATTAGATCCTAAGTTAGTCGCTAAATTTATACGTTGACTTTCACCACCACTTAATGAATTGCTTAATCTATTGAGATTTAAATATCCCAAACCCACATTTTTCAGATAGAATAAACGTCGGTAAATTTCTTCAAGGATTCGTTTAGAAATTTCTTCATCGACTGCGTTTAATTTGAGATTGGTAAAATAATGATGGGCTTCATCCACACTCATAAGAAGTACATCCTGTATGCTAATTTGCTTTGGTAAATCAGTACCTTGATGCAACAATTTCACATACGAAGCATCTAATCGCAAACGCGTTCCTTTACAATCAGGACAAGTGGTTTTTCCTCGGTAACGGGCTCCGAGAACCCGATACTGGATTTTATAGTTGTTTTCTTCGAGATGTTTGAAAAAATCGCGGATCCCCAATATTTCTTTTTTTCCATCCCATAAAATCTTAACTTCTGCGGCGGTCAATTCATTATAAGCACGGTGTATGGGAAAATCTATTTTTACGGCTTTTTGAATAAAATGACGTTTCCACTCGCCCATAATTTCGCCTTTCCACGGTGCTACGCACCCTTCATAAACGCTTATTGAGCGATCGGGAATTACCAAATGTTCATCTATCCCTAAAACAGAACCAAATCCTTCGCATTTTTTACACGCACCATAAGGATTGTTAAAACTTAAAAAATCCTTACTCGGAATTTCAAACTCCATACCGTCTAATTCAAAACGATTGTTAAAATCGATTTTTAATTTATCGGTAAAATCATAGATGCTGCAATCTCCATCGCCCTCCCAGAAGGCCGTTTCAATACTGTCAAATAGCCTGTTTTTATAATCATCCGAATCAGAATCCGATTTCAAACGGTCTACAATAACGTAATCTCCCATTTGGATTTTCAGGTTTTTCGTTATGGCATCTTCGATTTTTAACATTTCACCCTGCACAAACAACCTATTAAATCCTTTGGATAGAAGCAATTCCAATATATTACCCTCCACTTTTTTAATGGGATACAAAACCAACAACATGTGTTCATTGGGTAATTGAACACACGCATTAAATACATCCTGAACACTATCCCGATTAACCTCATTCCCGGATATTGGAGAAATCGTATGTCCAACACGTGCAAAAAGCAGCTTCAAATAATCGTATATTTCCGTTGAAGTGGCGACCGTACTGCGTGGATTTTGTGTATTCACTTTTTGCTCGATTGCAATTGCAGGACATAAACCATCGATGGTATCGACAGCGGGTTTTTTCATCCTGCCCATGAACTGACGCGCATAAGCACTTAAACTCTCAACATAACGCCTTTGTCCTTCAGCAAATAATGTATCAAAAATCAAAGAAGATTTCCCAGAACCAGATACTCCTGTCACTACGGTGAAAGAGTTTTGTGGGATTGAAACGGTAATACCTTTTAAGTTATGTTGTTGGGCATTTTTAATGCAAATTTCCGATTCTTTGATCATATCGTACGGTTCGTAACGGATTGAATATTAATAAAAATTGAAAAAAATTAACGTATGGTATCTTTGGTAATCGAAGCTCCGGCACAAATACCAACCCCTCCTTTGATATTGTTATAGACGGCGGATGGATCCGAGAAAATCCCACCTTCAAGACTGTAATCATCTAAAGATTTGAAGTATTTATAATAATCGGAACTAAGACTTTTCACCACTACCAAATATTTATAAGGTGTTCCGAAATTACTTCCAAAAGGCGTTGAAAACCGAAGGTTTTTAGATTGACCGTTAAAACCCGCATCTTCTAAAATTAATGCGCCATCGCGATTAAATATAGGATCTGCCGCAATTTCAGGATTCTCAGGTATAACTGGCATAACTTCCCAAGCAGGACCTAATTCTTCATACCTGAACAAAGCTATTTCGTAAAAATTACGTTCGTTGGGATCATCGTTTATTGAAAAACTGATAGTTCCTGTTGGAAAACCGGTTGAATCGGTCCCGGTTTGATCTTGCCAAGTTGCACCGGTTGATTTAAAAGTACTCGGTATTCTAAAACTAGCGGTAGCCGTTGGATATTTCGGGTGGGTAATATTTAGGCGATAGGTTCTATTGGGTTGGGGGATAAAATCAGATATATATTTCCCACCATATAGGAACGTGTAGGTTAATTGTGAAACATTGGCATTTTCATCGATAATGGTAACTTTGGCGTCTTCAATTTTTAATTCTGCACTGGAATCTGTTAGTGACAAGGTCTTTCCAACGTGTACTTTAAGCACTTCATCGTTATTTGCCAATAAATTTACAACCATTTTATCGGAAAAATCAATGGTATCAATAGGAAGTTCGTCTTGACAAGAAAACAACAATAACACAACCGATATTAAACTAAGGCGCTTCAAAATTCAATTCTATAAAAAATGGATGGAACAAAGGTAAAATAGGAGGTGCCCGTTAAACGTATTTCTCCTTGGTCATTAAATTGAAATTCGGCATTTACCGGATTACTTACCCCCAGCAAATTGTAAACATGAATTCCATAAAATTCACGGGTATCAAAATGTTCCTCAGGCTTAATTTCCTTGGTAAATCCAACATCAATGCGTTGGTAAGTGGGCAATCTATAATTGTTTACGGCAGAAAAATCGTAAACCAGTCGATTATCAACCGTGAAATAACGCCCGGTTGGTACGGTAACTGGATTTCCTGACATGAAAACCATATTCAGGTTAATATTAAAGGTTGAGGAGGGTTGGAATACCATTTGCATGGCCAATTTGTGTGGGCGATCCCATCTAAATGGATAGGCTTCCCCCCCATTTACATCCTCAAATAAGCGTGTAGTCGTGCTATATGTGTAGGAAGCAATCATATTGAGATTTCCCGACTTTTTACTAATGAGAAATTCAATACCGGATGAGTTCCCTGTTCCTTGATTGACCATTTGCTCCCAATAATCTTTGGATAACTTTTCATCTTGACTTTCTCTGACATACATTAAGCCCGTAAAGTATTTGTAATAACCCTCAATTGAGAACTCAAATCCACCCTTCAAAGGTTGAATATAGGCAGCCGAAAATTGGGTTGTTTGTTGAGGCGTTAAATTTCCGCTGGTTGGAAACCATACATCTTGAGGGAGTATTCCAGTTACGCTGGAAAGCTGATGAATGCCTTGGTTGTTAACAGCTACGCCTAACTGAAATCTTTTGTTTCCCTCTAAACGTTGATTGAGTGTAATTCGCGGTTCAATCCTAACGAAAGTATTGTCTCTACCCAAATATGTCCATAGTCGAGCACCAACGTTGATGCTTAAGTAATTATCAGAATGAAAATCCAATTCTCCATAACTAGACCATTCAGAAGGGAATTGATTGTTCGCCGTTCCATATTTATTTTCGGTGTCTACGTTACCATCTCTTAATTCTGTAAAAATCAATTCACCCGGCTTCATATTATGGGTCACCCAATGCGTGCCATATCGTAATTTGGTTTTAGTACCTACCAAATATTCCAAATCAACCGAAGCGTTAAAATCCGTGATACTGTTTGATTCGTTAAAACGAATTTCTGCACTTTGATTTACACCCAAATTTTGTGTAGCAACAGCAAAATTTTCAGCTCTTACATAGGCATATCGCGAAATACCGATAGAGGCATGCATAAAATGCCTTTTGTTCAATTCTCTGAAATAATTAATTCCAGACAGGGTATTTTGCCATTTCCAATCCAAGCCAATGTTCAGATCTACTATCCTTCCCAAAGAATCTGAAAAGGAAGACCCAAAATTAAGTCCGTATTTATCTCGGCCATTGTAAATCCAAAAATTCCAATGTTCGGATCTGCTTTTTTTGTAATTGAGTTTAAAGTTTATGTCGTGTATATTTCCAATCAAACTTTCATTGAGCTGCGGTACAATAGAGGAAAGCAATAAATCTAGATAAGACCTCCTGTATCCGAATGAAGCTGTTAATTTGCCTTGTTTGTCAAGGGGACCATCAATAGCTATAGAAATGGTGGCTAAATCAATATTGATATTGCCTTTCCATTTTTCGGCATTCCCACTTTGGGTAATCACATCCACGACGCCCCCACCTGCACGATTTCCAAATCTCGCAGGAGCTACACCTCTATAAAGTTCTGCACTTTGAATGATATCGGGATTATAGTTAGAAAGTAAGCCCCAAATATGTCCGTTACCATAAAGAGGGAGGCCATTCATGAGCATCAGATTTTGATCAGAATTACTTCCTCGAACATACGTGGAAGACAATCCTTCAATCCCACCGCTAACACCCGGTAAGAATTGAAATATTTTAATTGGATCTGAGATACCAAACAAAGATTTGTATTGCTGTACTTGCCTAGGTAAGACCTTATAGAAAGAAGTTTTACTGGTATATAACGCGGCAAGTTCCGCCGAGGAATCCGGTTCATCAAATTCAACCGGTTTTAAAAAAACATTATTCATAACCACCCCTCTTACATCAATTTCAACTTTAAATGCCTTATATCCAGGAGCGGCATACCAGAGAGTTCGCAATCCATTTCGCGTCAACAATTGATAATACCCTTCGGAATTAGCTTCGGTATATAAATTAGTGGCTTTATCAATTACAATTGCAGAAGGGATATTTTCGAGGGTTTTTTCGTCAAAAACCCAGCCTGTCACAGCTTGATTTTGTGCCGAAATTACTTGGCAACTCATTCCAAGGATCAGTAAAAGTTGGCGCAATGACATACCTTCAAAAGTACATGTTTTCTTGAAGAGGAAAAAGGCAGGTTTTTAATTAAGCAGAATTATTCGATATATCGAGAAAATTTCAAGTTCGCATTTCAATATACTGGCCATCGCAAGCACTTCCCGATTCTAAAATTTGTGATTTGTGGATCCGAATCATTTGGCCTTTTAAGTCTAAATGGCCATACCGTTCGGAGATTTCCCCCAAAAAAGCCTCTCCAAATGATTCTAAAAGTTTGAAACTTCGTATTGAAAGATTTTTAATGATCTTATGGATATCCGAATAATCGAGTGTATTCGCTAAATTGTCATTCAGATATTCCGTATGGTACGAGATTTCAACGTCGATATATACTTCTGTCTTAACACGAATTTCATCTTCATACCAACCGATAGGTAGAAAAGCGTGATATTTTTGAATACTCACAAGGATTAACATACTGTTCATTAAAAAAAAATATAGATCAAATTCACTTTATTACTTTTGCAACTCACATGGAACGTTCAAAGTTAGAAGAATTATGGAAATCTAATGCAAATCGCGATACCTTTCAAGGCAGCGATTTTTATCAGATCGATGATTTATTGAGCGCTGAGCATTTGCAAATTCGCAGTACAGTTCGCAATTGGGTAAAAAAGCGACTAAGTCCTATTATCAATGAATGTGCACAAGAATCCTATTTTCCGAAGGATTTGCTTTTGGAAATGGGGGATTTAGGCGTATTTGGACCACATGTACCCTCAGAATATGGGGGATCTGGATCCGATTATCTTGCCTATGGATTAATGATGCAAGAAATTGAACGTGGCGATAGCGGTATTCGAAGTACCGCCAGTGTTCAAGGATCTTTGGTAATGCATCCGATTCATCTTTATGGGTCAGAAGAACAAAAAATATCATATTTACCCAAATTGGCACGTGGGGAATTCCTAGGTGCTTTTGGACTCACAGAACCAGATCATGGCAGTAATCCAAGTGGTATGACTACCCATTTTGAGGATCACGGTGATTTTATAATCCTCAATGGATCAAAAACATGGATCAGCAATGCTCCTTATTGTGATATCGCTGTAGTTTGGGCGAAAAATCCCGATGGTAAAGTTCAAGGTGTAATCGTAGAACGGGGTATGCCCGGATTCAGCACACCGAAAATTGAAAATAAATGGAGTTTACGTGCCAGTGCCACTGGAGAGCTGGTGTTTCATGATGTAAAAATCCCAAAAACCAACATATTGCCAGGGGTTACCGGCATGAAGGGTCCTTTGTCTTGTTTGAATTCGGCACGTTATGGAATTGCGTGGGGAGTTATTGGCGCTGCCATGGATTGTTATGAAACAGCAAGGAATTATGCCTTACAAAGACACCAATTTGGCAAACCCATTGCTTCTTTTCAACTACAGCAAAAAAAACTGAGCGAGGCTCTTACCGAAATTACAAAAGCACAACTCCTAGCCTTGCGTTTGGGACAATTGATGAATAATGGTACTGCAACTCCGGCTCAAATTTCAATGGCCAAACGCAATAACGTTGAAATGGCATTGCAAGTAGCTCGCGAATGCAGA
>JAULUW010000117.1:0-6707 GCA_032111345.1 Bacteroidia bacterium | reverse complement strand
ACCAATGTATTAATTGGTATGGTGGGAAGCGGTTCTAACGGCGGCGGCGCTTCTGAAGGTCCAGGCGGCAGCGTGCGTGAAGTACAAGCTACCGATGTGGCCATCATGATGAAATACGCTCAAAAAGTGATTATTGTGCCCGGTTACGGTTTGGCGGTTGCCCAAGCCCAACATGCCTGCCATGAATTGGAATTGATGCTCGAGGAAGAAGGCGTAGATGTAAAATATGCCATCCATCCCGTAGCAGGTCGCATGCCCGGACACATGAACGTGTTATTGGCGGAAAGCAATGTGGCCTACGATAAATTAATTGAAATGGAAGACATCAACCCCGAATTCAGTACCACCGATGTGGTATTGGTAGTAGGTGCGAATGACGTGGTAAATCCTGCCGCAAAAACCGATGCCAACAGTCCCATTTACGGCATGCCTATCTTAGATGTAGATAATGCCAAACAGATAATTGTATTGAAAAGAAGTATGAAATCGGGATATGCCGGAATCGAGAATGCCTTGTTCTACGATCCTAAATGCGGCATGTTATTTGGCGATGCGAAAGACAGCATCAGCAAATTGGTTTCAGAAGTGAAGGCCCTTTAATCCAGGGCCTCCATACTATAATGTTCTTCTAAAAGTTCCTGCACATGAGCCCATTCTTGAATGGGCTCATAGCATTGTAGGCCGGAACAAAAATGGTACCCTTTTGGGGTATTCGGATTTGATTTGAGCCAAAGTGCATGGGAATTCGCTTGCATGGGAGCTATGCTCAGCCACGAAGGCCATTGTGCGCGTTCCTGAGCGGAGGGAACCGGTAGGTCACCCGCAATTCCAATATGGGCATTGCCACACGTTTGCATCGCATGCAAACGCGCCCAACCGGAATACCAACTTGGAAATTTTTCGACTTGTTGGGAAACGCCTTTTAGCAGTTCCATATACCTATCTCGGTATTCCAATTCCCCAAAATGCACGAAAAGCTGCTCCAAAACCAGCGCTATCATCGAATTTGAACTGGGTATAACATCATCGGTTGCATCGGATTTTCTCAAAATTAATTCTTGGGAATCTTGAGCCGTAAAGGAAAACGTTTGCTGCTTGGAATCGTAAAATTTCGCCAGTGCCGCATCGCCCAACTCTTTGGCAAAAAGCAGCCATTGCTCGTCATTGCTGGCCTTAAAAAGGTCTAAATATCCCAAGGCACAAGCCGCATAATCTTCTAAAAAACCCTCGTTATAGGTACTGCCCTGCGCATGAATGCGGAATAAAATCCCGTTCTGCCAAAGGGTTTCACGGATCCAATTTCCCAAAACAAGCGCATCGTTAAAAACACGGCTTTTATGTGCATCTTCGGAGGCGATATAGGTGTATAAATTAGAAATCGCGCTGAGCATCAAACCGTTCCAAGACGCAATAATTTTATAATCCAAACTGGGTCGGTTTCTGGATTCCTGAGCAGCAAAGAGTTTTTCCCATGTTTGGGACTTGAGTTGGTGGAATTCTTGGGCGTTAATCTTTAGCATATCTAAGATTTCAAGAGGGGACTTGGCACTGTGGATGATGTTGAGGTCGTGCTCCCAATTGCCGTCTTCTTTGATATTGGAATAGGCGTGTAACCACTTAAATTCGGACTCGCTTAAGATGTGTTTGAGTTCGGCTTGGGTGAACGTGTAAAAACGGCCTTCGATGCCATCGCTATCGGCATCGAGCCCCGAATAATACGCGCCGCACGGATCTTTAAGCTCACGATTGCAGAATTCCCAAGTGCGATAGGCGGTGTCTTTAAAAATATCGGCTTGACTCCAAGCATAAGCGCGGGCATACAGCGAAAGCATCTGAGCGTTATCGTAGAGCATTTTTTCGAAATGCGGCGCAAACCAATAGGCATCGGTACTGTAGCGATAAAAGCCTCCCCGAACGGCATCGAAGATGCCGCCATTGGCCATTTTGAGTAAGCTCAATTGCAGGTAATCTTTGGCGTTGGGATCTCCTGTGCATAAATGATAATCCAAGGCATATTCAAATTGAATGGGCACCATGAATTTAGGGGCACGTTTCTTTGCCCCTTCTTCCCAGTCGATGTCTTTTGCATATTCTGCAAATATTTCGACCATGGTTTTTCGCGAAAATTGCAAATCTCCCGCTGCAGGTTGGCGATTCATTTTTTGCAATTCGACCATGAATTTCTCGGCATATTCGATGAAGGAATCGGGATTGCTTTGATATTGCGTGCTCAGTTGCAGGATGATTTGTTGCCATTGCGGCTTTTGGAAATAGGTTCCCGCATAAATAGGGCGACCGTCGGGTAAACAAATTACATTCAAAGGCCATCCACCTTTACCGGTCATAAGCTGGCAGGCATCCATATACACCATGTCGATATCGGGGCGCTCTTCGCGATCTACCTTTATATTAAGAAGCGTAAGATTCATGATTTCAGCGGTTTCATGATCCTCGAAACTTTCGCGTTCCATTACATGGCACCAGTGGCAGGTGGCATATCCGATGCTCACCAAAACCAATTTGTTTTTCTCTTGGGCCCGTTTCCAAATGTCTTCCGACCATGGATTCCACTCAACAGGATTATAAGCATGTTGTTGGAGGTAGGGACTTTTAGAGGCAATTAAGTTATTAGGGGAATTTTGGGATTTAGTCATTTTGGAATTACTTTAGTGAAGTGATTTTCAAAGTTCGGAATTATCAGGGGGTATCGGCGCTTTTTTGGGTGGCTTTTTTCGGAATTCTATCGATTCCTACCGCATTACAGTCGCATATTCCAAAAGATAATCCGTCACAAAGCCATCCAATTGCCAAGGAGCAGTTAGAGCCGGGAGTGTTAGTTTTATCCAATTCACAGGTTTCGGAAAATCTGGAAGATACTGGGAAAATTCCCCCAAATAGAACAAGGGAATCCAATATTTTGATGGCAACAGATTCGGTAAAACCTACTGTGGGATACCGTTATGATTGGGAGTTATTCGACAGTTTGGCGCATTGGATATTTAGCAAGGAACCCTATAATTATTCGGGTTTGATGAGCGAAGAGGCATTTTTTAGAATGACGCGATTGAGCGATTCACTGTCGCCCGAAAAGGTGGTTCACGGTCAATTTCAGCAATACCGCTGGCGGGTATTTAAGGGCATACAAAAAGCCAAAAAACGGGCAAAAAAGAACCTCTTAAAAGAAGGTAAAATTCAAATGGATTGGAATAATCGGTTGGTATATAAAAACGAAGGAATCTATAAAATAAAACGCATCGAAGTTCCTATTTCGTATAAAAAAGAGCGGTATATCTTGCGTTTTGAAACGATATTATGGGAAGGTCGGATTTACCATGTCGGTAAAGTGTCACTTTTGACGGATAATTAGCATTTCTTTGCTCATATTGGGGGATGTTAATATTGCCCTAAAATACAATAAGTACCTTTGAATTATGTTCAAGAATTACGCAGTTTTATTATTTCTGGGATTATCGAGTTGGGTTTCACAAGGTCAAATTAAATTCAGTTTTAAGCATGCCCATGCTTTCGGAGATGGCACCGGCGGGAATCAAGAAGTAAGCGCTCAATGTAAAGACAGCAAGGGGAATGTTTATCTGTCGGGATTCGTGAGTGGTTCGGTTGATTTTGACCCCTCTAAAGAAGAGTGGGTATTATCGACTACATCCACGAGTTATAGATGGATATTTATTGCTAAATATACCGCTAAGGACAGCCTTTTATGGGCGCAGGTTTTGCCGAGTTCGGGCAGTTCTAATTATGTGTATGACATGGATGTAGATGCTCATGATAATGTGTATGCGGTGGGCGCATTTGGGGGTACATTGCATCCGAATCCAAAAAATTTAAATTACAGCCTTAACAGCGTTACTTCGAATAATGCAGATGGAATGGTTTTGAAATACGATTCTCAGGGGCGTTTTATCTGGGGGAAATCCATTGGGGGCAATAGTGTAGACAATATATCGGCCTTAGCGATTCAGGGAAATCAATTGTATTTAGGAGGCGCTTTTAGCGATACAGCGGATATAAACCCAAGCAGTGCTGCCACCTATGATATTTATGCTACTGGATCTTTTCAAGATCCCTATTTAATGAAATGGGATACATCGGGAGTTTTTATATGGGGATTTTCGATGTCGGGATCTTCAAATCCGGGATTATTAAATCGCTTAAACATCACGCCCAAAGGGTCTATTTTGGCAACTGGGGTTTTTAATAATACGGTCGATTTTGATCCAAGTACCGCCGTTTTTAATTTAGTTTCTGAGGGAAATTTAGATTTATTCATGGCCGATTACGACACGGCGGGTAATCTAATATGGGCCAAAAGGGCAGGAGGGAAGTACGAAGATCGCATTTATGGGGCGCGAATTGATGCGGATTCCAATATTTACGTCACCGGTTATTTTTCTACGTCTGCCGATATGGATCCCAGTAGTAATACGTATACCTTAACGGCATCAGGGAATAAGGATATTTTTGTAGCAAAATACACCGATACGGGGGACTTAATATGGGCAATTTCAGCAGGGGGGAGCAGTTCGGATATTGCCTATGATATCGCATTAGACGATTCGGCCAATTGCTATATTACGGGTAATTATGCGGGAACCGCTGATTTTGACCCTTCATCGGCTACCCAATCACTTACATCTACCAGTGGCGATTGGTTTGCAGCATCCTATGACCGTGATGGAGACTTTCGTTGGGTAAAACAAATTAGCGGAGCAAAATTCAATGTGGGATATCGATTATTGGTTCAGAAACATGAGGTTTGTGTAGCGGGTATAATCAAAGATCTGGCAGATATTCATTCAGATTCAAGCGTATTAAATGCTCGTACACAGGGCAGTACCAATTCGGTTACCCAATGGCGTTTGCATCAAGATACCGGTAGATGGGTAAATGCCTTCGTAATTCAAGATCGTTTGGGCGGTGACGATAAGGCCTTGGCGGTAAAACGAAGTGCTCAAGGACTTACGGCAATGGCAGGATTTATGCTCGGTAACATCGATTGGGACCCTTCTTCCCAAAAAGCGGTGAAGGAAACTTCTACGGAACAAGCATATATTGCTGCTTTCAACGATAACAGAACCTTAAATTGGGTACAAACCTTTCAAGGCACGGGAACCTCATTTATCAGAGATCTTTGTTTTACGGCCAATGGCGATATCATAGCGGTTGGAGGGTATACGGGCACGGTAGACTTTGATGGTGATACAGGAGTAGTCGCCTTTACCGCCGCCCGATTAACCGATGCATTTGTAGTGAAGTATAGCAAATCAGGCAGTCTACTATGGGCAAAAACGATGAGCGGATTGAACGATGAAATTCCCAATAAAGTGGTCGTTGATTCTAAGGGAAACATCAATATGACTGGCTATTTTAAGGCTATCGTGGATTTTGATCCAGATACCACACAAACCCATTACGATACCGCCAGAAACAGTGATTGCTTCGTGGTACAATGGGATTCGAGCGGTGCCTTTAATTGGCAATTTAAAATTAACAGCACCAGCAATAATATTGGAACCGCCTTAGCTGTTGATACGAAAGACTTTATTTATGTAGGAGGTCAGTTTCGAAATACCACCGATTTCGATGCCAGTGCCAATACCCAAAATATCACTCCTTATGGTTCTGAAGATGCATTTATTGCCAAATATACTTCCGGGGGGAAATGGATTTGGAGCAAGCAATACGGAGGATCTGGTACAGATTATTTGAGTGATTTGGCTGTTCTTGGTGATACCTCCATTTTTGCAACTGGGAACTACAGAGGCACCGCCGATTTTGATCCAAGTAGTGCCTCGATTTCGCATACTGCAAAAGGTAACGATGATATTTTTGTAATTAAAATAGATTCTGCGGGCAATAGCGTCTGGGGAAATTCCTTCGGAGGGAAATTGATCGATAAAGGGGCTGCACTGGATGTTTTAGAGGATCAAATATATCTAATAGGCACTTTTAACGACTCCGTAGATATTGATCCTGATACTGCAGTATTTAAACTACCTGCCATTTATGGCAGTACAGATGTATTTGTATCTGTATTTAACCCACAAGGGAAATTATTGGATCATGCAGCTATTGGAAGTGCCGGTATCGATGAAGCCAACGACATTCATGTTTCAAAAAATGCGATCACCGTTGTGGGGGCTTTTACCTTCGATTTCGATGCAGATCCCAATAGCTCTAAGAGAATTCTAAGCAGTAAAGGAAGTACGGATGCGTATCTGATAGATCTGCAAACGCGCATTCCTTGCGATACGTTTGTGGATTCGCTGCAAATAACGCGTTGCGTTTCTTATAAAACTCCATCGGGTAGAATATTGTATAAATCGCAAAATTTCTTAGATACTATACCCGCTTCTCAAGGGTGTGATTCCATTTATTACATTGCTTTAACCATTAATCCAACGGAAAGAGATACGAATGCGGTTCGCGCCTGCACATCATTTTATGATTCCAGTCTGAAAACAACATTTACGATTGCCGGTACGTATTCGGATACTTTTACGAATCGATTTGGTTGCGACAGTATCTATACACTCGTTTTGAGTTTTGATGCAAAACAATCCCTTTTAACCGAGCGAGCCTGCAATGCATACACGTGGTCGAATACCGGACTTACCTACACCCAAAGCGGCACATATTCCGATACGCTGCAAACCATTTGGGGTTGCGATTCGGTGATTGTATTGAAT
>JAULUW010000116.1:0-1647 GCA_032111345.1 Bacteroidia bacterium | reverse complement strand
AAATTTCTCTGAAAGCTAAAGAACATAGCATAAGTCTTAGTACCGAGGGTTTGGCTCCCCGATTTCGTGAACTTATTGTTGCCTTAGCGGCAGGTGGACAAAAAACGGTTGTCCTGGTCGATGAATACGATGCCCCGATGATTCATTATTTGGGTAACAAAATCGAACAAGCAAAAGAAAACAGAGAAGTTCTTCGCGAGTTTTATTCTGTCCTAAAAGATAGTGATGCGTATCTTGAATTGGTTTTTCTCACAGGCGTAAGTAAATTTTCCAAAACAGGTATTTTCTCGGGACTTAATAATCTGGACGATCTCTCCATGCACCCAGCGTTTGCCACTATGCTCGGTTATACCCAGAAAGAATTGGAAACAAATTTTATCAGGGAAATTGAAACGGCAGGTACCCTTTTGAATATGCCTCGTACCAAACTGCTCGACAAAATGAAGGAATGGTATAACGGCTATCGGTTTGAGGAAAATGCCGAAAAAGTGTATAATCCTGTTTCTGTTAATCATTTTTTCAGTAGAAATAAATTCCAAAACTTTTGGTTCTCCACAGGAACACCCTCATTTCTAATTCATTTGCTTAAAAAAGAGGGGATATTTGACCTTAATTTGCCTGCAATCAATCCAAATGGCTTGGAAACCTTCGAATTGGAGCGTCTTAATCTTGAAGCTATCCTATTTCAAACAGGGTACCTAACCATACAAAATGTAACGAATGAAGGATTATTTCAACTAGCATATCCCAATAAGGAGGTACGAGATGCTATGCTCGAAATATTAATGAAATGTTCTCTGTCCGTAAATGAGGCGAATTCTATTACATAAAATAATCAGAAGTTTTGTGCAGCTCCTGATATGGAACTCGATTCCGGCATTACAAACAGCACTTCTGTCCCTTTCCCTTTTCCCTGTTTTGAATGGTCTGTCAAGCCCAGAAAATAGGCCTCGCGTCCCAAAGAGGTGTTCAACAAGGAAATCCTTTCTTCAATAAGTTGAATGCCTCTCGATACATGTCCACTCACTTTTTTTCCCGATTCATAACCCATCCCGTTGTCCGTGATCCTTATTTCCAAGCCTCGTTCTGTCTTGTCAATCCTAAACCCAATGACCGGCTGTTTTTCATTCCCTTCCCCAAATGCATGCTCAAATATATTTTCTATGAATGGTTGTAAAATCATGGGCGGCAAAAAGGTTTTATGGATATCAACCGCGTCGCTAATTTCCCATAACAACTTTATTTCCGGAAACCGCAATTGCTGTATAGCCATATATTGTTTGATATAATCGAGTTCCTCTTCCAGCAAAATACTTTCCTTCGAGGCATTTTCAATGGTCTGACGTATTAATTTTGAAAAACTGGTAAGGAAATGTAATCCTTCCTGCACGTTATTTTTTAAGAAATAATATTGAATAGAATTCAGTGCATTAAAAGTAAAATGTGGATTCATCTGCGATCGCAACGCTTCCATTTTTGTTTCCAAAATCTTTTGCTGCAGTTCATTTTTTTCCTGTTCTTCCGCTCTGATTCTTTTTATCCTATTTCTGGCAAATAAAAAGACACCTCCAATAAGAAGCATCAACATTAAAAGTCTGAACCATAAGCTGGCCCAAAATGGAGGTAATATCTCAAGATTCAATTGGG
>JAULUW010000115.1:0-3991 GCA_032111345.1 Bacteroidia bacterium | reverse complement strand
GGACGCAAATTCAAACAAGCCGTAAGAAATTTATAAAAACCAAGAATGAACACGTTAAAATCAATGTTTAAGGGCGACGTCTACATTTGGGCGATAGTATTTATACTATCGACTATAGGTGTCTTAACCGTATACAGCTCAACGGGGAATCTCGCTTTCGCCAAGCAAGAAGGCGATACCGAGTTTTTCCTACTTCGCCATTTAGGATTTATCGTGGTTGGTTTGTTTATCATGTTCGTGGTGCATAACATCCCATTTAAGTTTTATTCAAAGGTTTCTAACGGACTTTTATATTTATCTATTTTACTTTTGGTTGTTACCTTATTTGCGGGAAATAAAATCAACCACGCACAACGGGTAATTTCAATTTTGGGATATACCTTCCAGCCATCGGATATGGCTAAGGTGTTCTTGGTGATGTATATCGCGAGGTTCCTTAGTAAACGACAAGACGGCGTGCATAATGCCAAGGTGTTTTGGCAGTTAATTGGCATGATTATTCTCGTAATAGGCCCAATCATTCCCGAAAATCTTAGTACGGCACTGGTTATCATTGCCACCAGTACTATCTTAATGTTCATTGGCCGTATCAAGTTAAAATTCATCCTTTTAATGATACTGTCCGGTGCACTTGCTGCTGTGAGTTTTTATGGATTCTTGAAGGTAATCGATATGGAAAAATTCCAGGACAGCCGACTCCCAACCTGGGAAAGACGCATAGACAGTTATCTTGGAATGGATCAAAGTGGCGACAGCAATTATCAAAAAAATCAAGCAAAAATTGCGGTGGCAACGGGAGGATTTTGGGGTAAAGGACCCGGAAATTCCACCCAGCGAAATTACCTGCCGCATCCATATTCAGATTTTATTTTTGCAATTATCGTGGAAGAATATGGCCTTTTGGGAGGGTTTGTTTTGATTCTATGTTATGTAGGGTTGATAATTCGAGCTCTCAAAATGGTCGTGGAAAGTCCAAAGTCCCTTGCGGCGCTCATTGTTTTGGGCATTGCCTTCAGTACGTCTTTTCAGGCCTTGGTGCACATGGGAGTGAGTATAGGTCAGCTTCCTGTAACAGGTTTAACCCTTCCCCTTGTTAGCATGGGGGGTACGAGTATCCTTTTCAATAGCATCGCTTTTGGAATCATGCTGGGAATCAGCCGCTATATTCAGGAAGAAAAATTAAAAGCCAGTACAAGCGGACCGGGTAGCGTTCAAAATTCAGAGGAGGAAACACATGCAGGCGCGTAAAATAATTTTCACAGGAGGGGGCACTGGTGGTCATATTTTTCCAGCCGTGGCCATTGCCAATGCCATTAAAGCAAGATACCCCGAATCCGAAATTCACTTTGTTGGTGCATTAGGAAAAATGGAGATGCAGCGCGTGCCCGAAGCCGGCTATCCTATCCTAGGATTACCGGTGAGGGGCCTATTGCGCAGTTTAAGTTTGAAAAACATCAAAACAATCCTAGATGCATTTAAAAGCTACCAAAAAGCCAAATCCTTCATTCGATCTTTTAATCCTGATTTGGTAATTGGTACAGGAGGGTATGCCAGTTTACCGGTTTGTTTAGCAGCCTCAAAAATGAATATTCCCCTGTTTATTTGGGAAGGCAATAGTTTCGCTGGACTCACGAATAAACTACTGCGAAAATCCGCGAAACGCATTTACTGCGGATTTGATGGCATGGATGCGCAGTTTCCAAATGGCAATTGGATCCATTCTGGAAATCCCATTCGCACCGAATTGCTAAGCCCCGTAAAGGATCAAGAGGCGCTTTCATATTTTCATTTTCAAGAAAAAACACCGTGCATTTTTATCACAGGGGGTAGCCTAGGAGCTAAAAGTATCAATGAAGCAACCGAGCTTTCCATTGGGACTTGGCTCAAAAAAGGTTACGCCATTATTTGGCAAACAGGCGCCCATTTTACGTGTAACCGCATACATCCCCGTTTGTATTGCAAACCATTTATATCTGAAATGAAATATGCCTATCATTTAGCCGATGTAGTGGTTTCCCGATCGGGTGCCTTAAGCGTATCCGAAATAATGGCCTGCGGTGTACCGGCCATTTTCTGTCCATCGCCTAATGTAACAGACGACCACCAAACTAAAAATGCCCAAAAAGCGGTAGAAAGCAAGGGTGCCATACTCATTCCCGATTCACAAATCCGGAACGTTTTAGAGTCTCAAGTTTGCCAACTCCTAAAGGATGTAACCCTGCTTAAAACAATGCGAGCAAACCTACTAGAAGTGGCAAAACCCAACGCTACGAATGACATCGTAACAGATATTCTGCAACATATATGAAACCCATTCAAGACTATACACACGCCTATTTCTTAGGCATCGGAGGCATTGGGATGAGTGCTATCTGCAGGTACCTTCATGAAATTGGCATTCGGGTTTCAGGATATGATAAAACCGAAACCCCTTTAACACGCGAGTTGGCCGAATTAGGCATACAGATTACCTATAACGAAGATATATCGCATTTCCCCGATTGGATTGAAGCGGAATTGCATCAAACACTTTTTGTAATTACACCCGCTATACCCGCCAATCACCCCCAATGGAAATGGCTCCAACAGCAGGAAGTACCTATTTATAAAAGAGCTGAAATTTTAGGTATTATTACCAAAAATAAAACGTGTTTGGCGGTGGCTGGAACCCATGGCAAAACCACGACTTCTACCCTTTTGGCGCACATCCTCAAAGAGCTGAACTTTAATTTCAGCGCTTTTCTCGGGGGAATCTCAAGCAATTTCGGAACGAACTACATTCGAAACAGCGGGGATCCTGCCAGCCAGGAACCTGAGATTATTGTAGTTGAAGCCGATGAATTTGATAGAAGTTTCCATCAATTGTATCCGAGTGCGGCGATTATTACTGCGATTGATGCCGATCATTTAGATATTTATCAAACCGAAACTGCGTTTAAAGAGGCTTTCGACATTTTTGCCTCTCAAATTATCCCATCCAACAAACCTCACCTTTTTCTATCACAAGTGTTAGATTGGGATGCAACCGAAGGTCG
Organism: Bacteroidia bacterium; assembly: GCA_032111345.1. Classification (GTDB taxonomy): domain Bacteria; phylum Bacteroidota; class Bacteroidia; order NS11-12g; family UBA955; genus VMCP01. The sequence continues at coordinate 956 of JAULUW010000115.1, read as the reverse complement.
AAAAACCTATGGTGAAGATTCACAATCAGACTATTGCATTGCTCAAATTGACATCAAAGACGGACATTATTATTTCCAAATTCAATATAACGAACAATGTCATACATTCAAAGCAGGTCTACCCGGTTATCACAATGTATGGAATGCAGCGGCGGCCATTGCCTTATGTCATGGATACCTTAACATCCCCTTTGAGTCCTTAAAAAAACCTATTGCGAATTTTAAAGGGGTTAAACGCAGGTTCGAATATCTTGTACAATCGGAGAATTACGTGGTGATTGATGACTACGCCCATCATCCCGCGGAATTGAATATGATAATTTCTTCGGTGAAAGATTTATACCCACAGCAGCAAGTGATGGGCGTTTTTCAGCCTCATTTATTTACCCGAACCCGAGATTTCGCTCAAGAATTCGCTCAATCCTTAGACCAACTCGATACCGTTTACTTGCTTGATATTTATCCCGCAAGAGAAAAGCCCATACCTGGAATAACCTCTGAGTACCTGCGTTCCCTAATGCAAAATCCAGAGGTAAAAGTAGTGCGTCAGGAAGATATTTTAGCATTATTAAAAGGGCAAAAACCCGAAGTTTTACTCCTCCTTGGAGCAGGCGATATAGACCGTTTGCGCCAACCTATTATAACGCTGTATGGATAAATTACGCATGGCTTTTAGCAAGAGACAATGGATGTTAAGTGCGGTAATTATCGCAATTATTCTCATTCTATTTATTTGGAATCGGATGAACTTTGCAGGGAAAAACAGAATAATTTCCGACATTAAAATTGAAATAAAAAATCCCATTAAAGACTTCCAGTTTTTGACAAATCAAGAAATAATTGAACGGGTTCAATCTTCTATTGGGAATCCCATAGGTAAATCGGCGGCCGATATATCTCTTACCCAATTGGAACAAGCTTTAAATAAGAATCCGGAAATCTCCAGTAGCACCGCT
>JAULUW010000114.1:0-28925 GCA_032111345.1 Bacteroidia bacterium | reverse complement strand
AATTCCGAATCTATTGGTAAACGGAGCCTCCGGTATTGCCGTTGGTATGGCAACCAATATGGCTCCCCATAACCTTAGAGAAGTATGTGCGGCCGTTGTGATGTATATCGATAACCCTGAAGTTACTATTTCCGAATTAATGGAAGCGGTTAAAGGTCCTGATTTTCCTACAGGGGGAATTATTTACGGAGTTGAAGGTATCAAAGATGCTTTTGAAACGGGAAGAGGTCGGGTAGTTATGCGTGGAAAAGCCGAAATTGAAGTGACCAAAACAGGCAAGGAAATGATCATTGTAACCGAAGTTCCTTACCAAGTTTCGCCACCACAAATTATCATTAAAGCGGTAGATTTAATTCACGAAAAAATAATAGATGGTATATCGGCTGTACGCGATGAAAGTGGTAGACAGGGGATGCGGATTGTTTTTGAATTAAAACGTGATGCAATACCCAATGTTGTAGTAAATCAATTATATAAATATACACCCCTTCAAAGTTCATTTTCAGTAAATAACATTGCCCTGGTAAAAGGCAAGCCTGAAATGTTGAATCTGAAGGATATGATTTTATATTTCGTGGAGCACCGCCATGAAATAATCGTAAGACGTACGCAATATTTATTGAGAGAAGCACGTAAACGTATTCACATTCTAGAGGGTTTAATCATTGCCTTAGATAATCTGGATGCCGTTATTTCTCTAATTCGAAAAAGCAGAACTCCAGAAGAAGCACGTGAGGGTTTGATGTCGCAATTTGGATTGAGCGAAATTCAGTCTAAAGCAATTCTTGATATGAGATTGCAAAGGTTGACCGGTCTGGAAATTGATAAAATACGCGAAGAATACAATGCCGTATTGAAAGAAATCGAGCACTACGAGAATATTCTGTCGGATGAAGGTTTGAGAATGTCTATCATCAAAGACGAAACCTTAGAAATGGCAGAAAAACACGGTGATGATCGCAGAACCCGCATCGAGTATAATGCCGAAGAAATCAATATTGAGGATTTAATCCCCAATGAGGAAGTTGTCATAACCATTTCTCATAAAGGATATATTAAGCGTACGGCCCTTTCTGAATATAAGGAACAAAATCGGGGTGGTCGAGGCTTGAGAGGAGTTGCTCACCGAGATGAAGATTTTGTAGAGCATTTATTTGTAGCCAGTACGCATAACTACTTGTTGTTATTTACCGAACAAGGCAGATGTTTCTGGTTAAAGGTTTATGAAATTCCAGAGGGAGCCAAAGCAACCAAAGGAAGACCGATTCAAAATCTCATCAATATTCCTTCTGAAGATACCATTAAGGCTTATTTGAATATTCAAAATTTAAAGGACCCAGAATACTTGGAGAACAACTTCATTGTTATGGTTACCAAAAAAGGAATTATCAAGAAAACCTCTATTGAAGCCTACAGTCGCCCACGTACCAATGGTATCAATGCGATAACCGTTCGCGATGGGGATGAATTGTTACAAGCAAGTGTTACAGATGGAAATTCGGATATTGTTATCGCTAAGAAATCCGGTAAAGCGATTCGCTTCCATGAGTCAAAAGTGAGACCTATGGGAAGAACCGCTGCCGGTGTGCGCGGTGTAACGCTAGAAAGTGAAGACGACGAGGTGATTGGCATGGTTTGTGCAAGAGATAATGATGAGAAGACCAATATCCTAGTTGTAAGTGAAAAGGGATACGGAAAACGTTCTGATATTGAAGGGTATCGCATTACGGGCAGAGGCGGAAAAGGAGTGAAAACATTATCCGTTACTGAAAAAACCGGACATTTGGTGGCTATTATGGGCGTTAATGATAACGATGGATTAATGATCATTAATAGAAGCGGAATGACTATAAGGATGGCTATCGATTCTCTGAGGGTTATGGGTCGTGCAACACAAGGAGTTCGCCTCATTAACATCAAAGGAAATGATGCTATTGCGAGTATTGCTAAAACCCCACGGGAGGAGGATGAAGAGGAAGTAATTGGAATGGAAGGAGAGGAGCTGAATGTTATGGATTCAGAGAGTGATTCTGCGGATATTCCCAATACAGACGATAACGAAACTACCTTAGAAAACGATGTGGATGGTCCTATCGAAGAGTAAACAAACTGTTTAAGTAAATACACCTAAAATAATGAACTTCTACAATTTAAAAAAACAATCACTATTTCTATTTGCTAGCGTACTTATAGGAATGAGTTTTGCGCAAAAAAGATCGGTAAACTCAGCGGAGTATGCCCTAGAAGGCGGTGGTCCTGAAGATCTTATTATCGCTTACGAGGAAATTGAAAAAGCAAAAATCCATCCCAAAACGGCCACCTACCCAAGGATGTGGTTGGTTAGGGCACGGGTTTTTCAAAATATTTTCGACAAACGCGGAAATCCCATGTTGTCGAAAATAAAATACCAATCTGGATTGGAATCTGGTAAATCCATCATGAATTATTACAATTCTCCGGGCAAGAAATCTTCCACTGATGAAGAAGAAGCGCGTTATGTATTAGGAAATTGTTTCGCGGCTACTTTCAATGAGACCCAATATTTTAGTGATCAATTAAACGAAGCCACCGACAGTGCTAAAGCTAAATTAAATGATACGATGTTGGTATACTTTGAGTATTTACTGGAACTATACCAAAAGCTAGATACTGCCATGACCAACGATCTGAAAGGTCAGAAAATAGACCGCCCATATTTTGTTGAGCGAATTGCTTATTATGCCATGAACAATTCAGATCTGACTAGGCGTTTGGAGAAATTAGACTATTTAATCACTCAAGAAATGCCTATTCCTTTCGTGGTTGAGAGCTATTCTCGAATTCTATTGGAAAAAGGCGATACAACTGGAGCCAGAGATGTAATTCGTAAAGCCTTAGTGAAATCTAATTACAACAACGATATCTTTAACGTTTTGGTGAATTATTATTTGGCCATTGACCGACAAGATCAGTTGATGGAAGAGGTAGACGCTCAAATTTTAGAAGTTCCAAATTCTAAAAATTATTGGATCCGCGGTTATTTGAATGAGCGCGCAGGTCACTTTGCAGAAGCAACTGCTGATTATCAAAAATCCCGTGACTTAGATGAATTTAGTTTTGATGCAAACTGGAACTTGGGTGTGGCTTTAATGAAGTATGAGACCAATGAAATCTTAGAACAAATATCAAAAACTAACGATGCGGTCGAAAAAGCAAAGCTAGAATCCAAGAAATTGGAAACCTTTAAAACGGCGAAATCTTACTTGGAATTTGCCTCTGAAAATGCAAAATATTCCCAAGAAGAATTGATCAATATTTCAAATGCAATTCGTACATGTTGCTTAGAAATTGGCGATGAAAAATGCGCAGCTGAACAACGCGATCGTGTTCGTTCCCTTAACGGTGTAGAATTTAAAATTGGAGATAAGTTTATGTATCGTATCGTTGGAGACGCAACAAAAATGCAGATTAGTTATCAAAATGCGCGCAACACAAATTCTACTATTTATGACCAGAACGGATTTTGGGAGAAAGAATTTGAAAGCATCGATAAGACCGATTTACTAAGTTTAAGTGTTACTATCAAAGGCGAGGGAGAGGCAACTTTATATATCATCATTAATGGAATGCCGATAGAGGAAAAAACCATCTCTGGAAATGGCGCCCGTGGATATATTAAGTTCTAAACCCCTTTTAAAATCGAGAAATAGGCTGTTCCATTTTGGGGCAGCCTTTTTTTGTGGATTATCCGAATACATTTTGAATATTCACAGAGTTGTTAAAATTTCAAATCCTGTGGGTGAATGCGATTCTATAAGAATGGTTCGTAGTTAGGCAGAGAAGATGTTTTCACTGGATGGTGCAGGTTAAGTGAATTGCCTTGAAGGATATGGGCCTTAAACGATTTGCCGATTAATTTATTTGAACAATGTATGGAAATAGGTTTTAATACGGTTGTATTCCATCGATGAAGTTGATAACGCAGTTTTTGCGTCCGTGGGTTAACTTAATTCAGGACGGGAGAGTATCATAAAAAAAGCCGGCGATGTGGCCGGCTTTTTTTTAATCATCAGAATACACTATTTAACATAATGTAAATTATAAAACTCTTTCGGCTAGTTTTCAACAAGCCATTTATAACTGGTTTGTGTACCCGTAGCATCCGAAATAATCACATAGTACATTCCATTCGCGACCTCCATGTCTAAATGGTATTGACCGTTGGCAGGGATCGTAAATCCGTCCTTTATTATGGCTCCTATGGAATTAATCAAAATGGCTTGCAAGTCTGAATGATGATTTGAAACAATTGTCAATGCGCCTTTACTTGGATTCGGCCCGATTTGCAAATATGTTTTCAATTCGTCAATTCCTAAACTGCTATAAACAATGCTATTAGAATTAGGCCCAATGCAATTTTTATTTATCATGCGCGCATGAAATGTACCATTGTCGATTAGGTTGTATCTGAGCCCGGTTCCAATTTTGATGTTATTTCTATACCATTCTACAGTGCCCGAACCCACATAATTACTGAATAAAGTATCCCAAACCCTCGTTATTACCAATGCGGTGTTTTGAGCAGAACCAACTATATATTCGTTCGAAATTGCAGTTTTGGGACTCAAACAGGCATAGTCAGCCGTGAAATGCACCTCATACTTTTCATTGTTTACCAATGGCGCCAACAGGTTTAGGCTATAATTGCCTTTATTAGACGGCAATTCCGTGCCATTTCTAAACCATGAAATGCTGGCATCCTTCAGACTTTTCAAGGCTTCATCGCTCAATGTTGCATTTAACATAATATCATCTCCTTCGCAATATGCTTCGGTAGATGGCTTTAAATTAATTGAGCTGCTAAGGGTATTTAAAACCGTTAATTGTAAGGTTTTACTTGTTTTTATACCTTTGTCGTCAATTTCTAATTTGATTGTATAGGTACCAGCATCGTTGAATTGAACATAGGCAATTTTGTCGTTTTTATTGGAAGATTTAACATAGGAAAAACCCGATGGAGTTATATTCCAATTGCGTGTATCGCTCTTATTTATAGAAGAATCTATTAGAGTTATTTCGGTTCCTTGACAAATTACTGTGTCTTTCAAGCTGAAATATGCAACAGGTTCGGTTCTTACCCATGCGTCGCTCGTAAAGAAGCCGCGACCATGAGTTGCTGCCATGATTGTTCCTTTAGCGGAATTATAATCTAACATCATTGTTTTTACCGCGCCCATACCTTTGTGAATTGGTGTCCATATTGGACTCGAGGCGTAAATGTCTAAACACTGATACATGCCCAGTTCCGTGGCAATAATGGCTTCTTTACGGGTAAATGGGTTTAAAACAATGTCCCAAACTGGCATGTTAGGTAAATTTCCATCAATTGCGATCCAATTGCTTCCACCATCTTTTGTGATATATACGTTATTAACGCCATAATTGGTAATGGTTAATGCCAATGTGTCCTCTGAGCCCGCTAAGCTTTCTATAGCATTGATATTTCCAGCATTGACCGAACCTAAAGCCGTAAATGTAGGTGTGGCCGCTTCCGGATTGTCAGAATACCAAATATTACCTAAAGTAGACCCAATGAATAGTCGTGCTTTGCCGTTGGATTTTCTTTTAATGACATGAAAAGCAGAGGCCAAATCGTTAACACTCGTTGCGAAAGTAATCGTTTCTAAACTGTTAGTGTTTCCCGTTATAGAGTTTCTGTATAAGGTCCCCTTCCCTTTTTGAGTTAATAAATTGTCATTAACAAAGTCTAAACCGGCAGGATTAATAAAAGAACCCGTATTATTATCTTGTGCGAGATAGTAAAGTTGAAAGTCAACATAGCTGTAAAAATTGTTTTTTACATAGGAAAACACCAAGGCATCATCGGAATTTGGATGGATAAAGCAATACCCACCGTCTCCCCCAAACAATATGTTTTTAGGGTTAAATCCGGTATCTTGGGTGTAACTGGTGCCATTGTCTTGTGCACCTCCGAGTATGAAGTTTTCATTTTTTTGTGAAATACTTCCTGAATAATATTGTGTGATCACATACCTGTTATTGCGCTCAACAAATGCCGTGCTGCTATTCCAAGGGTTGTTTCGAATATCATCTGCGTAAAATACGCCTCCGTCAGTACCAACCACCAAACGCTTTCCATCCTGGCTATACATAGCAGCATGCATGTCGGCATGCACATATGAGCAAGAAAGCTGATCTAAACCGGGGTTATTCGACCATTTTGAGATTTGCACCCAATTGTCACCTGCCTTTTTACTCATAAAAAAATCGATTCCACCAATAACTAATTCCGATGCATCTATAGGATTGACTGCAATAATAAGATCATACCATGCTTGGTTTCGGGTAAAGTCGGTACTGGGGATGCCATTGTCGGCATCTGCGGGTTCTGCGAAAGTTGACCAGTTCGAGCCACCGTTGAAACTTCTAACCACCGCATGTGCTACTCCGCCTGATTCCAATACGGCATATAAGGTGTCTTTGGAGCTGGGTGCGCAAGCTAATTCAACTCTTCCTTTAAGTGCGCCGTTGTTTTTGTATGACTCTGTGAATGTTGTCCCATTGTCAGAATATAAAATGCGACCTCCCCCTTGATCGTTATTGGTTGAATAATTGTTTTTGCGGGTACCCACCCAGAGGCGGTTATCCGCGCCAATTTCAATGTCGGAAACCACATAACGTTGAGATTGAGAAGTTATAAACGGACTTACATTGCTAAAATTAGAGCCGCCATCTGTACTTCTTAACAATCCAATATTGGTGCTATTGCCATGCCATTGGCCTTGATAAAATAATATATCTACGGCTACATAAAGCACACTTACACCCGATTCGCTTCTTACGGCTATATCATTGATGTAGTAAAATTCTTCGGTATTGCTCAATTGGGACCAAGTTTTACCAGCGTCTGTCGATTTGAATATGCCCAAGCCTCTCGAACTGGATGCCGTGGTTCCAAACCCCTCTCCTGTTCCTACATAAAGAATATCGCTATTGTTAGGGTCTTGGGCAATACAAGTAACATTAAGGTTGTCCCATAACCCGCTAACCAGTTTCCATTCCGAATTTGCGTTACTAATGTCGTTGTTTACCCATAGTCCACCGGTAACGCCCCCGGCCCAAACTCGCAATTGCTTGCTGTCGGCTTGGTCCCAGCATAAAGCTCGGGTTCTACCGGCTATATCATTGGGTCCTCTAGATACCCAAGGATACAAATCGGTGCCTGGACTTGCACGAAAATTGACCTGTTTGGAATTTAGTGATCTTAAAACAGGCAATAATACTTCGGGTGTAGGTCTCCCTTTTTGCGGGTCCATTGTCATTAAATACTCTTGATTCCACCATTCCATAGGAGTGATTTCTTTTTGGATTTGTCCGCTTTTACGCATTTTTCGCAAATCTTTTTCCAGAAATCGACTCGCTCTTTTGTAGGTTTTATCGTATGATTTTCGGACGATTTTTTCCTTTATATACTGTTCGAAACTTTCCGATGATCCCGATTGGGCTTGAGCATTTAAAGGCGTTAATAGGCTTCCTCCGATAAAAAGTATCCCTAAAAACGTAAGCGTTTTAAAATGTGTCATATGGTGTATATTAATGTACCCAACTTTTGTAATAGCCTGGGTCTTCGATTTGTAATGCTGCTTCGGTAATTTGAAGCGGATGAAATGGATCGATCATAACGGCGAGTTCTCTGGTTTCTGTAGCTCCAATGCTTTTTTCAACCGTTCCAGGATGTGGGCCATGTGGAATTCCCTTGGGATGCAAGGTGATCATTCCTCGTTCAACATGTTTGCGGCTCATGAAATCGCCATCAACGTAATACAAGATTTCGTCGCTGTCTACATTTGAGTGGTTATAAGGAGCGGGTATAGCATCGGGATGGTAATCGTACATACGCGGCACAAAGCTGCAAATAACAAAGTTGCGACCTTCAAAGGTTTGGTGTATTGGCGGTGGTTGGTGCAAACGTCCTGTGATAGGTTCAAAATCGTGAATGGAAAAAGCAAAAGGATAACTATAACCATCCCATCCGATAGCATCGAAGGGGTGTGTTGCGTAAATATATGGGTAAAGCAGGTCCTGTTTTTTAATAATGACTTTAAAGTCGCCAATTTCATCGTGGGTTTGCAGATTTTCAGGAACCTTAATATCTCTTTCACAAAAAGGAGAATGTTCCAATAGTTGACCGAAGCTGTTTTGGTAACGCTTAGGAGGGTAAATGGGCGTAGGAGATTCAATAGTTAGAATTCTATTGGCTTCATCGTTAAAATGCATTTGGTAAATACATCCTCTTGGAATCACTAAATAATCGCCATATTCGAATGGAATTTCTCCATAAATGGTTTTGAGTAAGCCCGAACCTTCATGAATAAATAAAACTTCATCGGAGTCGGCATTCTTGAAGAAATAATCGGTCATAGATTTACGCGGTGCCGATACGCCTATTTGTACATCGCTATTGACCAAAAGGGCTACCCTACTCTCTAAATAATCGTCGCAAGCAGGGGTTTTGAAGGAGATAAAGCTCCGACTTTTCATATTTTTGGGCTCAGCGATTTTTGGTGACACATCAATGGGTTCGCCTATTTCCTTAACTAATGTAGGTGGATGTGCATGGTAAACTAAAGAATATAGACTGTTGAATCCTTCAGTTGAGATAAGTTCTTCGGAATATAAGGTTCCGTCGTTTTTTCTGAATTGGGTGTGCCTCTTACGGGGGATTTGACCAAGTTTATAATAAAATGCCATAACAATTTAATACTACGAATATACGTAAATTGAGGCTTTTGAATGTGGTTGTTCTGGGAGTGACCTTGTATCGGGTTAAATTTCGTGTTTTTTAGTTTTGGCGGGTATAGCGCTTTCAAAAAGTGGAGTAGTATTCAAAAATGATCCATTTTGTTCGTAGTTCGTTGTTTGTTCAAATAGATTATACAAAATCATAAAACATTGTATATGTTTTTTTTAAAATGTTTACTTGTATGGATTATTTAATTAAAAATCGCATCTAATTGTTTGGTATCATTTTCAGTGAATTGTCCGAACTTCGCAGGGTGAATGCTAATCACCGATTATACCGTTTGTATGCCGCTTTTTTATCTGAAAATCTTCAGGATGCCTTGTTTAGTCATGGCATTAGTTTTAGTAAGGATGGCCTCCTACTGCATTTTGTAAAAGGAAAGGAGCGTTTGTGTTATGAAGTGAAGTTTGTAGAGGGAGAACTGCTTATTACCAATGCCCAATGGACCGACCCCAAAGCCCGTTTGAAGTCAAATGCCGTTGTTCAATTTAAAGAGTTAGAAGGGCGTAAAATTTCAGATGTTATATACGGCCTTTTTGATCGAGTATTTGCATTTGTATTTGATGATGGTTCGAGATTGCTTTTTAAATCTTTTGGGAAATTTAGTAATGTACTGTGGTATGAATCCAAAATGGATTTACCTGCACATATATTTCGATTTAACTTTAAAAAAGATTGGGAATTGCGTTTTGATGGAATTTCAACGCTATGGATATCCGCACAGGTACAAAATCTAAAACTTCCCGTATTCGAGGATGAAGCCCATTGGACTCGTACCTTTCAGGGGATAAAAACGAGAGAATTGTTGGAAGAATTTCCTGAATTTTTTGAAAAAAATCCAGCCAAACAGAACAGCGCTATTGAGAGATTATCAAATCCTATGAATTATCAACCTGAACTCGTTATAAAGGGTGAAAGCGCCATTTTAAATTGGCATTTGCGCGATCCCAGTCCCTTACACGTTCGAATTGAAGAGTTAGAAAAGGAGATTCGCATTTACTTAAGGTGGTATTTTTTCGAAAGAGAAAAGACCGTTTTATTAAGCCATGCGGCCAAACAAATAAAATCCCTACAACAAAGAATCGGTACCTATTCGAAACGCAAAGAATCGCTATTAAGCGAACGCAATTACAAGGAAATGGGAGATTTGATTTTAGGGAATGCGCATTCGCTGAGAAAAGGCATATCGGAAGCGTTGATTACGGATTTTTTCACGAATCAAAGGATTCGAATAAAACTCAACCCAAACTTGAGTGCGGCTGAAAATGCCGAGAAATGGTACAAGAAATCCAAAAATCAGAATTTAGAAATAGGTAATTTAGACGAACAAATTTCTAAACTCGAAGATCAGTTGAAATTATGGAAAGATATTGATTTACATGTAGGGCAGGCGGAACATCCTAGAGATTTAAAGCCCTATAGGGAATATGCACCCGCTTTGAAAAATAATACGGTGAAATCAATCGAGAATGCAGTACCGTATAAGCGCCTCGATTATAAAGGATTTGAAATTTGGCTGGGGAAAAATGCAAAGTCTAACGATGCTTTGCTGCGGAGCGCTCATAAAAACGACTTATGGATGCATGCGGCTGATGTTACGGGTTCGCACGTGATAATTAGGAATATGGGAAAACCTGTGCCTAAAAATGTATTAGAATCGGTAGCTGCATTTTGTGCATTTCATTCAAAGGGAAAAAGTCAAACCTTGCAAACGGTTATGTTTACGGAGCGGAAAATGGTTTCGAAAGCAAAAAATGGAGCGCCAGGGGAAGTGAAAGTATCGAAATTTTCAACCATGGACGTTGAGCCGAAAAATTTTTAATTTTTTTTCAATCGCTATTCGTTTGATTTATTGTCAATTGTGATTTTTACATGATTTTTTTGTTAAAAGGGTATTGCATAGGTCAAGATTCGTTGTATATTTGCAGAGCCTTAAGGGAAAAAGGGGGCTTAGCTCAGCTGGTTCAGAGCATCTGCCTTACAAGCAGAGGGTCACTGGTTCGAATCCAGTAGCCCCCACCAAAACAAAAAAGAGCCTCGCGAAAGCGGGGCTTTTCTTTTAAACGGGAATTTCCCTAAAAATGAAAAGGATGATTTCAAATCAGTCCCAAAATTTTAAGTTCGGCTTCGGTAAAGATCCTAGATTTGATTACAAATCTAAATCCGTGGGGAATTTCTAAAGAAAAACTAGAGCCTCTTCCAGATACCACATCGAGAGTAAGTTGGGTGTGTTTCCAATATTCGTATTGATCTTTAGCCATATAAAAGGGCTGTCCGTGAACTTCGCCCAATAATACATCTGAGTCTCCAATTCTGAATTCTCCTCTCGGAAAACACATGGGTTGTGAACCATCGCAGCAACCGCCACTTTGATGAAACATTAAATCTCCGTGCTCGGATTTGAGCTTTTCGATAAGCGCGACGGCGGCATCGGTTTGCATCACTTTTTGTACCATAATGAATTTGTTATAAAGGTAAGGGTTAGGTTGAAATCTATCAAAATGAAAATTAAAAAGAAGAAGGAGTCAAAAAAGACTCCTTCCCTATTTGCAAAAAAATAATTATCGATTAAAAGAAACCAAGTTTGTTTTTGTTGTAAGAGATCAACATATTTTTAGCTTGTCGGTAATGATTAAGCATCATTTTATGATTTTCTCTACCAAAACCTGATTTTTTATATCCTCCAAATGGCGCATGCGCGGGATAAGCGTGATAGCAGTTCACCCATACACGACCGGCTTGAATAGCTCTAGGCAAGCGATATAATTCATGAGCATCTCTTGTCCAAACACCTGCTCCCAAACCATATAATGTATCATTGGCAATTTCAATCGCCTCTTCCATGGTTTTAAAGGTAGTAACGGCAACGACGGGGCCGAAAATTTCTTCCTGGAAGACACGCATTTTGTTGTGGCCTTTCAAAATGGTCGGCTGAATATAGCAACCCATGGGCTGTCCGATTTCTTCAGAAGCAGAACCACCACCGCATAAAACTTCAGCACCTTCATCTTTGCCAATTTGTATATAATTCAAGATTTTTTCATACTGGTCGTTTGAAGCCTGTGCTCCCATCATCGTGCTTGCATCTAGTGGGTGACCCATTTTAATGGCTTTTGTTCTTTCAATTACACGCTCCATAAATACATCATAGATGTCTTCATGTACTAAGATTCTCGAAGGACAGGTACATACTTCACCCTGATTCAGTGCAAACATAACAGCTCCTTCAATACATTTATCAAAGAATGCATCGTCGGCATCTGCAATACTTGGCATAAATATATTTGGAGACTTACCCCCTAGTTCCATCGTAACAGGATTAAGGTTTTCTGACGCATATTGCATGATCAATCGGCCCGTTGTGGTTTCACCGGTAAAAGCAATTTTTTGAACGTTCGGAGAGGTTGCTAATGGCTTACCCGCCTCAAGTCCAAAGCCCGAAACTACATTGAGAATCCCTTTTGGTAAAATATCTTTAATTAAATCCATCAAAACCATAATGGAGGTTGGAGTTTGTTCAGCGGGTTTAACCACGACACAGCAACCGGCAGCCAATGCGGGTGCAATCTTCCAAGATGCCATTAATAGTGGAAAGTTCCAAGGGATGATTTGCCCCACTACCCCAATTGGTTCATGTACGATAAGACTTAACGTATCTTCATCGTGTTCGGATAATTCGCCTTCGTCTGCACGAATTACTCCCGCAAAATATCGAAAATGATCTACACATAATGGCAAATCTGCTGCCATAGTTTCGCGAAGTGCTTTCCCGTTATCTACGGTTTCTACTTCAGCCAAATAAGCTAAATTTGCTTCAATTTTATCGGCAATTGCCAATAAAATTCTGCTGCGTTCAGTAGGACTTGTTTTACCCCAAGTTTTGAAGGCATTTTGAGCCGCGTCGATGGCCTTATTAATGTCTTCTGCGTTACCTCTTGCGGCATGCGAAAATACACTGCCGTCAATGGGCGTGGTATTTTCAAAATACAATCCGCTGCTGGGTTTAACCCATTCGCCGTTGATGAAATGATCGTACTTCTCGTTTACTTTTGGAAATTGATACTTGTTTGTCATAGCATTGTTGTTTTTAAAGTTTCCAAAGATTTCATAATTTTAATGTAAGATTCTCGCCTTATAGTATCGAAAAATCGCCTTATTGTGATTTTAAGCTTGGTTTTAAGCGAAAAACACAGATATTGTGTTTAATTAATTTCTTAAACAAAATGAAATCTACTCTAAGGACCTCTGTGAAAACCAATCATATTGACCAATTGGAAACCTTAGTCGAAAACCGACAAATATTTGATATGCAAAGTTGCCAATTGAATATTTTCGAAACCCATCAGAAAGCGGCACAAATTGAATTGGTATTTGATGATTTGGTTTTAACAAGTATGCTTCAAGGTAAAAAAGTGATGCATTTGCCTCAAAAATCAGCTTTTGAATATTTGCCAGGTGAAAGCGTGCTGATTCAGCCATCTGAAAAAATGATCATCGATTTTCCAGATGCCGATAAAGGAAATCCCACACAATGTTTGGCACTTGCTATTTCCAAACAAAAAATTCAGCAAACGGTAGATTTGCTAAATGAAAAAAATCCTAGAGAGAGCGACATGAATCCTTGGAGTGTATCGAATCGATTTTTCCATTTGAATAATAATCCGGCCCTCAGCAATGCCATTGATCGGATCGTACAAATTGGGATTTATGAAAATCACAATACGAAAGATATGTTTGCTGAATTAACCGTGCAAGAAGTATTATTGCGATTAATGCAAACTCAAGCGAGAAATTTAATAGAACGACAAGGGCATGCCTTAGCCAGTTCACATCGATTTGCGTTTGTAGACCAATATATAAAGAATCATATCCATGATCGTATTGATGTAAATCAATTAGCCGACAAAGCATGCATGAGTAGGCCAAATTTCTTCAGAAGATTTAAAGAATTTTTCGGAGTAACTCCTATTGAGTACATCCAACAGGAAAAGATAAAATTCTCAAAAAGCATGTTGGCAAAGCCCGAAACCACTGTAAGTGAAGTTGCCCTTCTTTTGGGATATCAAAATATGAATCATTTTATTCGGATTTTCAAACATTTTGAAGGGATTACTCCAAAGAAATTTCAAATTCAAGAGCGAATTATTTGGAAATCGACACATTAAGGGGTGCCGTTTTTTTGTAGATTTGCAAATTATGAGAAACGAATCAAAAACCTTTCTACACGCGTATTTGGATAATGTGAGTCCCACAGGCTTTGAATATAGTGGTCAAAAACTTTGGCTTAATTATCTAAAACCGTATATCGATGAAACTATTGTAGATATTTATGGAACTGCGGTGGGTGTAATCAATCCCGGGAAAAATTACAAAGTGGTAATAGAGGCGCATGCCGATGAAATTAGTTGGTTTGTAAATTATATTACAGACGATGGATATATCTATGTTATTCGGAATGGTGGAAGTGATTATCAGATTGCACCGAGTATGAGATGTTTCATTCATTGCGAAAATGGAGAAAAAGTCAAAGGGGTATTTGGTTGGCCCGCAGTACATGTACGCCAAGGAAAGGATCCTGAGGTAAAACCCGATAATATCTGTATTGATGTAGGATGTAGCAACAAAGAAGAAGTTGAGAAACTCGGTATCCATGTTGGTGCGGTTGCGGTTTTTGAAGCGGGTTCCGAATGGTTGAATGAGCAATTTCTAATTGGTCGTGCCTTGGATAATCGTATGGGTGGATTTATGATTGCCGAAGTTGCCCGTCATATTAAGGAGCAAAAAATCGATTTGCCTTTTACCCTTTATGTGGTAAACAGCGTACAGGAAGAAATTGGTTTAAGAGGGGCTGAAATGATTTCTCGTCGCTTGGCTCCCGATGTAGCCATCGTTACAGATGTTACCCATGATACCTATAGCCCGTTATACAATAAAAAACTACAAGGGGATACCAAATGTGGAAAAGGTCCGGTAGTAACTTATGGCCCGGCTGTTCAGAACAACCTTTTGCAATTTATCATCAATACAGCAAAAGAATCTAAAATCGAATTTCAACGTAATGCGGTGAGTCGATCTACAGGTACCGATACCGATAGTTTTGCGTATTCTTCTACAGGAGTTGCCTCGGCCTTGATTTCATTGCCCTTGAAATACATGCATACTACTGTCGAAATGGTGCATAAGGATGATATCGAAGGTTGCATCCAATTAATGTTGGCATCTTTGAAGAATTTGAAAGAAAATCAAGATTTTCAATATAAATAGGATCTAAAAACATGCCTTATAAATCGGATATACCCAAAGCGGGACCCCAATTTTACTTTGTCGTATATCCGATTTTTTATGGACTTGCGTTATTGCCTTTTCCCATACTTTATTTGATTTCAGATGTATTGTACTTGATTTTGTATCGAATAATTGGGTATCGAAAAAAAGTGGTGAGGCAGAATCTGCAAAATGCATTTCCTAATAAAACGATATCTGAACGGAGGCTTTTAGAGCGGAAGTATTACAAACATTTGGCCGATTTATTTGTGGAAATCATTAAAGCATTGCGAATTTCACCAGAAGAATTAAAAAAACGCATGCATTATGAGAATGTGGAGATTTTCCATGAACTCAATAGCAAAAAACAATCTGCCGTGGTTGTGTTAACGCATTCTGGAAATTGGGAATGGATCGCTCTGGCGTCTCAACTATATGTAAATCAGAATGTATTAATTACCTATAAAACATTGAGTAATCCCAATTTTGATTATTTGATGTATCGTTTGCGCTCACGATTTTCAGGAACCCCCGTACACATGACGGAAACTTTGCGGGCCGTTTCCAGCTTAAACGCCCAGAACGATCCATATATTGTGGCTTTGATTGGTGATCAAAGTCCATCTAATTTGAATGGGGTTCATTGGGAAAATTTCCTTAATCAGGAAACAGCGTTTTTAAGCGGTCCTGCCAAAATTGCCAAAAAATACAAATTACCGGTTATTTACCTGCAACAAGAAAAAGTAAAACGGGGTTATTATCGGGCAAGATTTACCATAAATATGGATTCTCTTCAATTGACCAATGAAGAAATAATGTCTTCCTGCATAAAAAGTATGGAAAATGAAATTTACCAACAACCCTTCACTTGGTTGTGGAGTCACCGCAGGTGGAAACACAAAAATAATTCTAAATCCCTTTAAAAGTAAACGATATAGAATTTCTTATTATCGTATATTTGCAATAAAGCTATTATGAAAAAGGAATCTTTATTCGACACCCAAGTAGACCAATTGGCACACTTAACAAAGGCAATTGGACACCCTGCACGGATAGCTATTTTATTGTTTTTAACTGAATCTGGGCCTTCGACCTGTCAAGCGATCGTAGATAAATTACCCTATTCGCAAAGTACCGTTTCAGGACATTTGCAAAAACTAAAGGATGAAGGGTATATAAAGGTTAAACTGCACCGAACATCTTCTATTTATTCAGTAGAGAAAGAAACTTTATTGAATTTGCACAAATTGGTACAATCGGTATTCAAGTTGGCACCTGAGAAAAAACAGCTTTCCTTGTTTTAACGGTAATCTTCAATTACCAGGCCCGTAGGAATTTTAGGCTCAATAAAGGTAGATTTTGCCGGCATGGTATCGTTTTGGTCTGCGACCATGCGAATTTGAGCCATGGTATTTGGTGCGAATAAAAAAGCTATATCAATTTCTTGATCATGAAGTTTTCGGCTTATGCTATCCAGGGGAGTATCTCCACGCATAAAAGATAAACGATCTTCTTCGGAAGAATCTTTGAGTTGGTAACAAGGTCTTAGAATGGAAGTTTCTAAAATTCGAACATCTAATTGCGATAAGGCTGTATCTCCCTTCATTTCGGGTGTAATTTCAATGATACAACGTTTTTCGCGTGTTATGCACAAAATTTGACCGCTTTTTAAATCCTCATAATTGAGAGAATGTGCAATTTCCCAATGAGGGATATCGTTTTTCTCCAAGAATTCCCATAAAATCAAGGGGTCCACATCGGAGAGCATTCTATAGAACGGTTTCACTAACATCTCATCTTCATCTATGATGAGTGCCATTATTCCTTTGCCAGAATTTACCCCATACCTTTCAATGAGATAACGCGATGATGCTGCGCATCTATGATGTCCATCGGCAATATACAATGAATCAAAACTGCCAAATACTTCTTGAATTTGTTGTATGTCCTCGGCTCCTCTTGTTTTCCAAACCCGATGAATATTGTATAACTCATCGGAGACTTGTAAGTCTGCCTCATTTTGGCAAATCTCAGCGGCTAAGTTATTCAAAGAATCGGGTAATTTCTGACTCAACAAAACCGGTTCAGCCATAGATTCAAGGGCAGCAATATGACGCACCAATCGATTTTCTTTACTGGTTAGGGTATTCTCATGTTTTTTGATTTTCCCTTGCAAATATTCTTCGGCATCCACCCCAATTATCCATCCACTTAGTCTAATGCCTGAATGGTGGTGTTGCTCGTAAAAAAACATATTAGCGGGATGCTTTATTAGGCATCCCGTTTTAATAAGGTTTGTAAAATTTTGTCGGCTTTTGTCGTAGAACTCTTGCGTTTCAGAAATCAAAGAAGCATCGATAAATTGGGGTTTTACTACTCGCAAATACGAATCCTCTAATGCTTGGGCTTTAGATTGTAATACTTCTGCGCTAAGTTTTCCAGAACCTAAGGATGCAATTCGTTGCGCGCGACTTTTATCGGGCAACAAAGTAGAAATTGGGAATACCCGCATAATTTTTATTTAGCCAGATGCAAAATAATTCTATCTGCCAATTCGATACCTACTCGCATTTGTGCTTCAGCTGTACTCGCACCGATATGCGGAGATAATGACGTATTCGGACTTCCGGTCATGATGTCATTTACCGGGGGTTCATTTTCGAAAACATCCACACCCGCAAAAGCGATACGTTTATTATCTAAAGCTTCGCGCAATGCATGTTCATTGACTACGCCACCACGGGCACAATTTATAAGTGCGGCAGTAGGTTTCATTTTGGAAAGTTCTAAGGCTCCGATAACCTCGTCACTGCCTGGTGTATGTAAGCTTAAGAAATCAGATTCCGCCAAAACTACATCCATAGGTTCCCCTTTCAAGGTAACTTGAAAATTGTGTTGTTTGTATGCCGCATGCAAATCAATGGTAATATCGAAAGAACGCGATTTGTAATCATAAACGATGACACGCATACCCAATCCCACAGCAATTTTAGCCACTTCTTGACCAATTCTGCCGAAACCAATGATTCCCATGGTTTTTCCTTGTAATTCAAAACCTGCAGATGCTGTGTTTTTTAGCGACTTGAAATTAGCTTGTCCGTTAACAGGCATTTCACGATTTGTCATAAACAACATGCGTGCAATACTGAAAGCATGGGCAAAAACCAATTCTGCTACCGATCTTGAAGACGCATTGGGCGTGTTTACTACAGTTACACCTTTCAAACCGGCAGCTTTAAGGTCGATATTGTCGAGTCCTACCCCAGCCCGTGCGATAAGTTTTAAATTGCTCGCATTAATTATATCCGCATTTACTTTTGTAGCACTGCGAACAATAAGCGCATCGAATTCTTGAATTTTCTCAACCAGTTCATTTTGAGGGATGGATTGGGTTATTACCTCAAATCCCGCGGCTTCCAACATATTTTTGCCGGCGGCATCAATTCCATCATTCGCTAAAATTCTCATGATGCAAAATTTTCAATTACGTGGACTAAAGTTTGTACACTTTCTAAGGGCAATGCGTTGTACAAGGATGCTCTGTACCCTCCTACGCTTCTGTGGCCTTTAAGTCCGCTAATATTAGCCTCTTTACAGGCCGCATCAAAGGATTCGGTAAGATGTTCAAATTCAGATTTAAAAACAAAGCATGCATTCATGTAACTTCTGGAATCGTTTTCAGCAGTAGCCACGAAATATGGGGAATTTGAAATTGCATTATATAGCAATTCTGCTTTTTCATTGTTGCGTTTTTCCATGCCAGCAATTCCACCATTGTTTACTACCCATTCTAAATTATATTTAGAAACCAGAATAGGGAAAACCGGTGGGGTATTGTACATACTTCCATTTTTAGCATGGATTTTATATCCGAGCATAGTGGGAATATGACGATCTGCAATGCGATCGTACATACTTTTGTGAACTACGGCGAGGGTTACACCAGCAGGCCCCATATTTTTCTGAGCCCCAGCATAAATCATACTGAATTTATTGAAATCAACTTCCTTCGAAAAAATATCGGAACTCATATCGCAAATCATGGGAACGGAAGTGTCTGGAAATGACTTCATCTGAGTGCCAAATATGGTATTGTTACTGGTACAATGGAAATAATCGGCATCAGAATCGATGCTGTAATTGCTAGGGATATAATTGAAATTGGATTCCTCACTACTTGCAGCAACAACTACGGTGCCAAAACCTCTTGCTTCTTCGATCGCTTTTTGGGACCACGTTCCCGTGTTCAGGTAGACCGCTTTATGTTGCAAGAAATTCTGAGGTACTTGAAAAAATTGTGTAGATGCTCCACCTTGTAGAAACATAACATCATAATCATCATTCAATCCCATTAACTTTTTAACCAATAGTTGGGCTTGATCAACAACCTCGACAAATTGCTTGCTTCGGTGGGAAATTTCAAGAACACTTAAACCCGTTCCAGCGAAATTAGAAATGTCTTGGGCACTTTTTTCAAGGGCATACTCCGATAAAATCGAAGGTCCTGCCGAAAAATTGTGAATCTTTTTACCGTTGTTCATAAACGCCTACAATTTTACATGTAATATTGTGAGACACCAAACGTATGAAGATATTTCCACCTTTAGTTTGCATTTTTCTTTTGGGAGGTATTTCCCCTAAGAGTTTTGGACAGTATGAGGGTTTAGATAGTACCCGCAGACAATCTTCAAAAAACATGGAAGAAGCTCCTTTTGCAGATGAAATTAACGCATACAGATATAAAGATTTAGCGTACCATGGTTTGGATTTTTCAACGGGTGGTGGAGGTGGAATATACAATTTAGAAGTGGCTCCATACACCGGAGTGCATTTTAACGACCGTTTTTATGCTGCCGTAGGCGTTACAACCTCAATAATTTCGAATAACTTCACAGGCAATATATCTACAATAGCGGGTGTGTATTCATTTGTCAGGGTACCCATATCATCTTTATTTTTACACGCAGAATACCGCTATCAAAATTCTTTAGTGTCATTCAACCCTCGAGAACGCGCGTGGATTGGTGTTCCGATCATTGGTGGCGGTTATAATAATGATGGAAGACTTGGGATTTACGCACTTGTTGGAGTTGCGTTAAATCCCAAATTTAGCTATTCTAACTCACTTGGAGTATTTATTTATCGGTTTGGATTCCGATTTTAAAAAATCCAATTCAAAATTATCGGGAATATACCCAAAATAAGCATGCCCAATACGGCACCGAGTAGGCAAACGGATTTCCAGGTAATGGAAAACGCACCCTTAACTTCTGAGCTGGAATTAAACAGCACTCGGAATGGTTTAAAGTAGTAAGAAATACTAATTGCGGAACCGATTAATGCCAAAAGCACTCCCCATTTCACACTAGGAAAGGCCGAAGTGAATAATTGGTATTTTGCGATGAATCCAATGGTGGAAGGTATCCCTGCTACAGTAAAAGTTGCTACAATTAATGCAAGTGCATCCAAAGGTTGACTTTTTGAAATCCCCGAAAAAATCGTTACTGATTTGTCTTCTCCTTGAGCGTATTTATCAAATAAATAGAATAAAATTGCGGTACCCAATCCATAAGACAATAAATAAATCCCAAGTACCCGGATGTTTTCTTGAATCGGTTGCATCAAGAAAAGCAAAAGATATCCTGCATGACTGATACTGGAATAGGCTAACATCCGTTTGTATGATTTTTGCACCAGCGCAATAATGTTTCCACCTAGCACGGTTATGATCGATACGGGCAGCATCCAAGTAGCGTACCACGTTTGCATGGGTGCAAATGCACTTAACAATTGTGCAAATGCAGCAAATCCTGCTATTTTAACAATGATTGCCATGAAGGCAGCGATTCGATTTGGGGAACCTTCATATACATCAGGACTCCAAAAATGAAAAGGAATGGCAGATACTTTAAACAGTAGGCCTACAGAAACTAATATTAAACCGGTTTTTACGAGAACGGGAAATTCGCCAAAATGCTCTGAAAAGGATAAACGCAACAACATTTCATGGAAATACATGGTTCCAGTACCTCCGTATAAAAATGCGGCTCCTAATAAAAAAATCGCCGTTGAAAATGCACCCATTAAAAAGTATTTTAGAGATGCCTCGTTTCCAAAGAGGTTATCTTTATCGCTTCCTGCTAAAACAAATAAGGGAATCGATAAAATTTCAATACCTAAAAACAACACTACCAGATGTTGGGATCCAAGCATTAAAATGCCTCCACAGAGGGAGAACATCATCAATCCAATTATATCCATTCCTTTTCGTTTTACGGCCGGGAAAATATTCACGATAATCATTGCCATAAATGCCATTACAGCGGCAATTACCTGAGCGGTTGGATTAAAGGCAATCATGGATGAGGGTACCCAAGCAAATAACGCATCGAACGAAATCATTGATTTTGATTCTGCAAAAACCGCCAACCCGGCGATGCCTAAAATTAAAGATGAGGCAAGTTGTAATTGTTTCTCTTCTTTATTTATACCGAGAAACAAAAGGGCTAAGGCCCCAAAAAATACGATAGCTATAGCAATCACGACAATACTCCTTTCGCGTTAGAAATTATATTAAGTAAACCTTTTGTGGAATTTTGAAAAATGTCCATATACCACTGAGGGAAAAATCCTATTGAAATTACAAAAAACGCCAATATGAATAGAGGTAATAGTTCTATCATTGGAATATGTTTATTTTGGGTGCCTTGGGTTTCTTCACCTAACATTGAAAATTGAAACATTCTCAACATATATACCGCGCACAAAATAATTGTAAGACCGGCAAATATGGCATAGGTTGTAGAATAATCAAAAAGCGATTTAAGCAACAAGAATTCACCTGGAAAACCATTTGTTAAGGGTGCTGCCACGGTTCCAATTAAAACCAAGAAAAACAAAATGCTGAACGCCTTATTGTTTTTTGCAATCCCACCCAATTCATTCAAACTTCTGCTTCCATAATTGCGTTCAATAATGTGAACGGCAATGAACAAACCTACAACATTCACTCCGTGAACAAACATTTGCAAAATTCCACCCATAAAACCGCTGCTATTCAATGCAAACAAACCCGCCGCAATAAGTCCAACGTGAGACAAAGAACTATATGCAATAAGTCTTTTCATGTCATCCTGTCGCATGGCTATTATGGCTCCATAAATTACGCCAATAACTGCAAGTGTCATGATAATCGGTTGATAAAAGTCAATACTTTCGGAAGCCATTGGAAAATACCAACGCAATAATCCATAAAGACCCATTTTCAGCATTATTCCCGATAAAAGCATGGAACCTTGTGCGGGCGCGTAAGTGTAGGTATTGGGTTGCCAAACGTGAAAAGGAAACAAAGGTATTTTAACGGCGAAAGCCAATAAGAAACCGGCTCCTACCCAGATAGATTCCCTTAATCCTAATTGCACGTTGTACAAATCGTTGTACGCAAAAGACCCATTTACGGATTTTGATCCTAAATAAATAAGCGAAGCAAGCATTGCTAGAGAGCCTACAAACGTGTAGACAAAAAAGCGGATAGTTGTCGCAAAGGAATCTCTTTCGGAATATATTAAAGTGATGAAATAGATAGGAATCATTGCCAATTCCCAGAACAAATAAAATAAAATCCCGTCTTGTGCCATGAATACTCCGTTTAATCCTGCTTGCATAAAAAGTATCAAAGGAATCATAGCGGGTGATTTATCGGAATTAAGAGATAAAACGATAACAGGTATCAGGATGTTAGTTAAAAGCAATAACACAAATGTGATTCCATCCAAGCCGAGGCTAAAATGTATCGTTTCACCTAACCATGGCATATCCACAATATTGAAAAAAGCGTTTTTTTCATTAATAGCGCGATAAACCGAATTTGAATTAATCGCAATCAGTGCAAATCCAACCAGGGAAAAAGCCACAGAAAGCCATTTATTCCATTTGCTTCCTAATGCAGAAACAAGTGCTAACACTAAAGGTGCAATTATGAGTAGTTCCACTATGCCAATAATAAATTAAGTCCTAACAATAACGCGATCGCTCCAACCATATAAATCAAGTAATATTCAATATTCCCATTTTGGATTTTACGATTCAATTGGCCCACAAATCTTAAAATGGGATGCACACTAAAAGTGGCACCATACAATAAAAGGGTATCGAATAGGGAAAATAAAATATCCCCTAAAAATTCAATAGGTTTGACAATGGCTTTATCGTAAAACTCATCGAAATAGAATTTGTTTTTCAACACATTACCCATGCCTGATTGAGGCGATTCCGGGTGTAATCCTTTGGTAATGTATTGGTTACGGCTATATATAAGTCCGAAAAGGAAAACGCCAATTGCAATAGAAATCAATACGATCTCTGTACTCATTTCCGCATGTATCGGATTTTCGAAAATCAAGAAGGTAGGATTCAACCAATTCGAAAGTAAGCCTCCGGAATGCATTATATAATGAGGAAGATTTAAAAGCCCTCCGAAAACGCTCAATACTGCCAACACGATTAAAGGCACTGTCATCTTCCAATTAGATTCATGTACATCGCTAAGACTGTAGTCAGAACCTCTAAAGGTGCCATGGAAAGTCAAGAACAACAAACGGAACATATAGGTAGCCGTTAGTAATGCTGAAAAAACCAAAACAATATAAGCGAAGATGTTATGATGAAACACATTGGCTAAAATTTCATCTTTAGAAAAGAATCCACTAAGGAGCGGAAAACCAGAAATCGCCAACGTTCCTATCAAAAATGTTACGTAAGTAATGGGCATTTTGGATTTAAGTCCACCCATAACTGAAATATCTTGACGTTCATGTACACCGTGAATAACACTTCCAGCACCTAAGAAAAGCAACGCTTTGAAAAACGCATGTGTGGTTACGTGAAACAAGGCCGTAGTATAGGCGCCAACACCCAATGCAACAAACATAAACCCTAGTTGACTGACGGTGGAATATGCCAATACTTTTTTAATGTCGTTTTGTCTTAAGCCGATTAAAGCACCAATAAAGGCAGTTGCTAAGCCTATCCAAAGAATTAATTCCTGTGCCATTGGGGCTAAAGAATACAATGCTTGGCAGCGAATTACTAAATATATTCCCGCTGTAACCATGGTCGCCGCGTGAATCAGTGCAGAAACTGGTGTAGGTCCAGCCATGGCATCTGGAAGCCAGGTAAATAAAGGAATCTGAGCGCTTTTTCCCATTGCGCCAATAAATAACAGAATACCGATACTCGTTAATAATACCGTTCCTCCATTTCCTTGAGCTATTGCGGGAAGTACATCTGCATACTCAAGCGATCCGTAATTTTTAATAATGAGGAACATTCCTAATAAGAGTCCCAAATCCCCTATTCTATTCATTACGAATGCCTTGCGTGCAGCATGGCCATAACTGGGGTTTTGGTACCAAAATCCTATTAATAAATAAGAACAGAGTCCAACGCCTTCCCAACCAAAGAACATCATCAAGAAATTAGAGCCCAAAACGAGCAATAACATGTTGAATATGAAGAAATTGAGATAGGCAAAGAATTTGGCTGGATTTTTATCATGGTCCATGTAAGAAATGGAGTATAAATGAATTAATGTTCCAATTCCTGTAATTATTAATGTCATCCAAATTGAAAGACGATCCAAAGCGAATGAGGCTTTAAACAGCAATCCATCTATATTTAGAAAGGTATAGGCATTCCATTTAATACTATTTTCAACATCTGAAGCAATTTGGTTTAAATATCCAAGAGTCACTATGAAGGACATTAAAACCATCAAAGTACCCAACCAAGATGCTACATTTTTGGGAAGTTTGCTTCCTAAAATACCATTAACGGCAAATCCCAACAGCGGGAAGAATAAGATTAGAGCTATTGGGTTCATGAGTCTTTTAATTGGTCTAAGAAACTGACATCAGTTTTACGCGTGTTGCGATAAACCATTACAATAATGGCGAGTCCTACAGCAGCTTCTGCCGCAGCAACAACCATGATAAAAAAAACAAACATTTGACCGTTTGCTTGCTTATCCCCCATATATTCGGTGAAAGCTGCCAAAAGTAAATTAACCGCATTGAGCATCAACTCGATACACATTAATAGAATGATGGCATTCCGTCTAAACAAAACTCCGAACAACCCGATGCTAAAAAGAACGGTGCTCAGATAGATGTAATGACTGATTTCTAGAGAGTGAAAAATACTTAACATTTATTATAGGGTTTCCTCAGACTTAACAGAATCATTTTTATCGCGTTTTCCCAATAAAACGGCGCCAACCATAGCCGATACAAATAATATACCCGTTAATTCAAAAGGTACAAGATATTCGGTCATGAGCACACGGCCTAAATTTTTAACCAAACCAATACCTTCTGCATTTGCCTTCATAACGGCTATACCTGAAGTTTGGAAAGCAGCAGTAAGAACCAGTAACAATAGTCCAGCAGAAATTGCGGCCGCAAATCCCCAAAGATTGGATTTGATAGGTTCGGACTCCTTATTAAGATTTAACAACATCAATACGAATAAGAATAATACCATAATGGCACCTGCATATACCATAAGATTCACGATAGCCAAAAACTGTGCATTTAACAAAACGTAATGCGCAGATATTGTGAAAAATGTGAGAATCAAGGCCAATACGCTGTGTACAGGATTTTTACTGGTCACTACATACAAGGCTCCTAAGATGGTTAGGAACGACAATATGAGGAAGGGCAAAGGTAAATTGCTAAATACGTCCATTTCTATGCTTGATAATCCCAAATCTGTCTTTTAGAAACGTCGATTCTTTCATCAACTTTTTCTACTAATTTCTCTTTTCCGTAAATGAACTCACCGCGACCAAATTCTGCGTCTACAATGCGATCGGTTAAGAATATGGCTTCCTTTGGGCATGCTTCTTCACAAAGTCCACAAAAAATACACCTCAACATATTGATTTCATATGTTTTAGCATACTTTTCCTCACGATAAAGCGTTTCTTCCCCTTTTTCACGTTCCGCTGCAACCATTGTAATTGCTTCGGCCGGACATGCAACCGCGCACAATCCGCATGCAGTGCAACGTTCACGACCTTCATCGTCTCGTTTTAAAACATGTTGACCTCTATATATGGGCGCTACGGGGCGTTTAACTTCAGGATAAGAAACTGTATTTTTCTTTTTAAAAAAGTGCTTCAGAGTAATCCACATTCCACCAAAGATTGCAGGAAGGTAGATTGTCTCCATAAAAGTCATTTTTTTATCTACGACTTTTGAGGATCGTTTGGTTAGTGGTTCCATTCTTCTTTACGTCTTGTTCTTTTAAAGGAAACTCAAATTAAACGGCAAATATAACCAAGAAACTTATTTCAAGTGTTTAGACTTGATTTTGTATTTCTTGTCCAAAGATTTTTCTTTTTCGTATTTGCTCTTCAATTTACAAATATCATTTACCGGTATCATTTCTGAATACGTGCCGTCTGTATATTTGAATACAAATGAAGGATTTTCCAATGATTTGTATTTCAGTTGGAAACCTTTAGCGGTTTTAATTCCTGGTATAATGATAATAGGTGATTCTTGAACAGCGTATATTTCTTCAATTGTTCCTGTTTTGTCTTTAACGGTGGTGGTTTTTGTCTTACTTTCAGGTGATGCCACCAATATCATACCTTCAGAATCTTTTTTTGTAGGACAATTGGCTTTAACGATAAACTTCACAGCATCTTTTTTAATGGTGCGTTTACGTACATCCTTGATGCGATCTTTGGTTTTATCCGCATTATTGTTTTTAAGATTTTTAACCAAAACCTTTAAACGAGCGCGGTTGTAGGCCTCAAAATCCATAGGATCAATGGTAATTTCCAAAGGATTCGTTAAGCAAGTATCCACACTAAACGAGATATCTAAAGCCCCTAACCACATCATTCCTTGGTCTTTACGGAAGATTTTCGGAATATTCTCGTTGGTGATAATACCCATAACATCGCCGATTTTATTTACTTTAACCCCGAAGCTGCCGTTTTTGCTCGCTTTGGAGAGTAATTTTAAATCACATTTGTTTATTTTTATAGAGGTTGAAGCATTTACCTGAATAGTGGTATCTCCGCTGCAATTATCGGCTTTAACGGTAGTCGGTTTAGGGGCTTCAACAGGTTTTTCGATAATGGTAATTTCTACACGACGGTTTCTTGAAGCCTTATCTTTATTGGTTTCGTTTTCACGAGGTTTAGACCTTCCGTAATAGCGCATGATCATAAAACTATCTGGAATACCCAAACTTGCAAGTGCGTCATTAACCTCATCCACACGGTCTCTTGATAATTCCATATTGTATTCATCATTTCCCGTGCTATCGGTGTGTCCGGTCAATACCAAGCGAAATTCCGTGATTTTTTTAAGCGAACCAACGAGCTCTTCTAATTTTGCTTGCTCTTGGGCTACAATTTCTGATTTGTTTACTTTGAAATAGATTTGAACGGCCGGGGAAAGTTCACGAGGTTCTTTGATTGCAGGACCGCCCTTTTTTTGAGCAAAACTAGTGCTTGCTACAAAAAAAGCTGCCATTATTACGAGTATGCGTTTCATATTAAGAATTAGACCTTGCGAAAATAAGGGAATTATTCAGCCCCACCAATGCTTATGCTAATTATTTACAGCGAATTTCCACCTTTATTATTGCCGCAATATGTGATCCTTCCTATATTTGTTAAAATCTGAACTTCAAAAAAATGAAAATGTACAAGTCAATTCTGCTCTCATGCTTATTGATAATGAGCTCTTTAATCTACGCACAAGTAGCCAAGGACCAAAATATCTCTTTGCATGTAGAGGCACAATCAGATGGTTTTGTTTTAACTTGGCCCGAAAATACTCAACGAACAGGAACGTATTCTTTTTCATACAGAGATTTGAATACGAATGGTTCCATGTTTCAGTTTAACGGAAATACCATTAAAGGGCCTGCAAACTCATTCTATTTCAAGACCAATTTAAGTCACGTTGAATTTTTAGTGCAATACACTAACGCACAGAATCAAATAGAATCTTTGGGTTATATAGCCGCAGGCAACTCGCATAAAGCCTCTTTTTTTAAAGGTAGAACTATTTTGTTAATCGATAGTTTGATTTCCGAGGAAGCTAAAACGCAAATAACTACATTGAAAAGTGACTTATTGGCATCAGGATGGTTTTATGATGAAGTAATTGCACAAAGAACAGATAAGCCTGAATTCATCAAAGCTAAAATTGAAGCGCTAATTAAGGATCGAAAATTCAAAACGAATACCTTATATATAATAGGTCATGTTCCGGTACCCTATTCCGGTTATTTTTCTTCAACAGGGACACGTCCCCCGCCAGATGGTCACGTTGAAGGCTCGGGCAATCATACCGGTGCTTGGCCGGCAGATGTGTATTATGGAGACTTCGAAGGAATTTGGGAAGACATGTTAGTATTATGTACAACTGGAAGTCAAACGAGACATCACAACAAAGGCGGTGATGGAAAATTTGACCCCTCTGAAATTCCAGGTGTGGTTACCTTAGATATAGGTCGCGTAGATTTTTTCGACATGCCTGCCTTTAATGAGTCTGAAATTGAATTAACCAAGGCCTATTTGGACCGCGTTCATCAATGGAAGATGGGCCAAATACCTTATGTAAAAAGAGCGTTAATCGATAATAATTTTGGAAGTCTCAATTTAGCCTCAACGGGATATCACAATTTTTCATGTTTCTTGCCACAGGATAGTATTTTCGATAATCGGGATTACTTTATCGCGCAAAATGAGGGCAATTATTTATGGAGTTATGGTTGCGGAGCGGGATCATACACCAGTTGCAACGGCATTGGGAACACAAATAATTTCGCC
>JAULUW010000113.1:0-3389 GCA_032111345.1 Bacteroidia bacterium | reverse complement strand
TGATACTTAATTTAGCCATATCAATAAGCGCTCTGTCTGAAAAAGCCAAATTCGCAACAAAGATCGACATTGTGAATCCAATACCCCCAAGTAAGCCCGCCCCCAAGAGCTTAACAAAGCTGATGTTATTTGAGATCTTAGCTATCCCTAGTTTATCGGCAAACCAACTGAAGGAAACAATACCGATAGGCTTCCCAAGAAAAAGACCAAAGAAAATACCCAATGACAAGGGGTTGATGATGTGATTCATCATATTGATATCGATTTTAATCGCGGTATTGGCGGCCGCAAAAAGGGGCAAAATCAGAAAGGAAACATAGCCCGATAGTTTGTGCTCCATTTCATTCGACATTTTCTTCTCCTTGTTCGATTGGCGTGGCAACATCAAGGCTAAAATAACGCCCGATAAGGTTGCGTGTATGCCAGAATGCATCATTGTAAACCATAACGCGATACCTAATAAGATATACAACCATGCAAAATCCCAGTCCAATTTATCTACAATATACATGACCAACACAATGCCTGCAGAAGCAGCAAGCCATGCCCAATGGATGCCTTGTCCATAAAAAATTGCAATGATGAGAATAGCCCCTAAATCGTCGATAATAGCCAATGCGGTTAAAAAAACCTTTAAAGAGGCCGGAATACGATCTCCTAAAAGTCCTAATATAGCGATGGCAAAAGCGATGTCCGTAGCGGTTGGAATCCCTACACCTGAAAGTGTTTCTGGAGAGGACATATTGAACAAAAAGAATAAAAGTGCGGGTACCAACATACCCCCTAATGCACCCACTAAGGGTAACATGGCGCGCTTTCGATCGCTAAGCTCACCGTCTAACAATTCCCTTTTAATTTCTATTCCTACCAATAAAAAGAAAATAGACATAAGCGCATCGTTTATCCATTCGGTAATGCTGTGATTCAAGTGTAAATTGTATGCCTCGGTACCGAAGTGAATATCCCAAAAGGCCCTATATTGATCGCCCCAGATGCTATTAGAAATAAACAAAGAGGCAGCGGTTACGGCTACCAAAAGAATACCGGAGGCTTGTTGGCTCTGAAAAAATTCGCGAAACGGAGCCGTAATACGCAATCTACCCGAACGGCTCGTTTTGTTAGATGGAGTCATGCCTGCAAAATTAAGGTTATTTTTGCAAGCACAGATGAATCACGTCGATTACATGATGCAATGCATCCAATTAGCAAAGGCCGGTCGCGGATGGGTCAACCCCAATCCCATGGTTGGAGCACTATTGGTATGCGATGGCGAGATCATTTCAGAAGGGTATCACCGCGCCTTTGGCGAGCCTCATGCCGAACCCAATGCCATTTTAGCCGTAAAAGATT
Organism: Bacteroidia bacterium; assembly: GCA_032111345.1. Taxonomy (GTDB): domain Bacteria; phylum Bacteroidota; class Bacteroidia; order NS11-12g; family UBA955; genus VMCP01. The sequence continues at coordinate 2,039 of JAULUW010000113.1, read as the reverse complement.
TGCAATTATTGCAAAAAGCAACCTTGTATGTAAGTTTAGAGCCCTGTTCGCATTTTGGCAAAACACCCCCTTGTGCCGATTTGATAGTCCAGTCAAAAATACCCCGAGTGGTGGTAGCCATGCGCGATCCCAACCCACAAGTGGCGGGTAGGGGGATTGCACGTTTAAGAGCGGCAGGAATCGAGGTGGTTGAAGGCGTGTGCGAAGCAGAAGCCCGACAATTAAATAGGTTCTTCCTGAAGTTTCACGAGCAGAAAAGACCCTTTTTTATTGCCAAATGGGCCGAAACCCAAAACGGTTTCATAGCTCCTATTCCCAAAAGAGAAGCCTTTATTAGCGGGGAAGATACCCGTTTCTTTTCGCATGCATTAAGGCAAGAAGTCATGGCCGTTTTAGTAGGGGTGGGTACTTGGGAAATCGATAGGCCCAATCTAAACGATCGGTACCACGGAGGTCCCCAACCTATTCGAATAATTTGGGATCCTCATTTCAAAGGAAATTACGAACAAGCCATGTCTGAGGAAGCCCTTACTTGGGTGATCACCGAAACGGCAACATTGCAATCGGGGAATGTACAGGTTTTTGCCCTTCCACAAATGACCCAAAACTTGGATTCCTTTTTTGAATTCTGCGAGCAAAAAGGCCTCAATTCTATTTTGATCGAAGGAGGCGCCAAGACGTTATCCCTATTTATAAATGCCGATTGTATCGATGAAATTTACCGATTCCAAAACCGCAATTTAGTTTGGGAAAACGGATTGCCGGCCCCTCAATTAACGGGTGCGTCTTTCCAACTCGTAAAATCATTTGAGCATTCAGATTTGTATGTATATAATCTTGACAATCCCACTAATCTCTAATCTCTATTCTCTAACCCCTCACCTCTAATCTCTAACCCCTCACCTCTAATCTTTAACCCCTCACCTCTAATCTCTCCCCTCTCACCTCCAATCAAATGCACATTAACCTCAATCAATGGGGGGCCATTGGCCTCAGTTCCGGACTTTCGGTAGTTATATTTTTGATATTTAAATGGGTGGCAAAACGTAAGGTTTTGCTACCAGCCGTGATAGTTTGGAATTACCTTACCTGTGTTTGGGTGGGGGCTTTGCTCTTATGGGAAACGCCCGTATTCAATGCCAACGCGCTAAAGCAAGAGGGGTATTGGCCCATCGTGTCCTTGGGTGTTTTATTCATGATTACCTTCTTATTGATGGGCCGTGCAACGGCAAAATCGGGTGCGGCCATGAGTGCCGTGGCATCTAAAATGAGCGTTGTGATCCCCATTCTGATTGCCGTAATGTGGTTCGCGGAACAGATGGCTTTGAGCGGTTATATCGGAATTGCCCTGGCCCTCATTGCAGTTTTTTTAATTACCTACCAGCCCAATACAGCGCTGCATTTAGACCGGTCGCTTCTTTGGGTTTTCTTAGGAAGTGGACTCGTAGATACTGGAATGAACGCCCTTAAGCAAGCCAATTATGTGCATTGGAGCAATTTGCAATTTGCCGTTTTAACATTCAGCGGTGCCGCAATTTGCGGCGTTTTGTTCATGTTCCTCACCACGCAGATCAAGTCTTTATGGAATCGAAATACCTTCCTTTGGGGAAGCTTTTTAGGAGTCGTAAATTTATTTTCGATTTTTGCAATATATCACGGTTTAGATGCTTTTCAGTCTAAATCGGCCGTCTTTTTTACCTTAAATAACATTGCGGTTGTGGTTTTAACGTTTTTATTGGGACTGACCTTGGGAGAGCGGTTTTCAAAAGCAGGACTTGTGGGCTTGTTTTTAGCGGTTTTAGCCATATTTTTGTTAAGTTGAGTTCCCTTTTCTCCGATACCTATAACGAAATTGAGCACCCTGCTGAAACCTCTTTGCGGGAAAAAGGTTCTAAGTTTTTAGCCTACAGTTTTAGGGTGTATACCGAAGCGGAAATAAAACCGCTTTTAACAGCCTTAAAGTCCAAATACCCCGATGCCACACACCATTGTTATGCCTATGTATTAGGCCAGGGTCAAGAAGCACAGCGCGCCAACGA
>JAULUW010000112.1:0-4665 GCA_032111345.1 Bacteroidia bacterium | reverse complement strand
TTTTGATCGCGTGGGGCGGCCGCGATTTCTGTTTCAACGATTCCTTTCTCGCGCGCTGGCGGGAAATTTTTCCACAGGCGCGCGTGCATCGGATCGCTGATGCGGGCCACTACGTGCTCGATGACGCCCGCGAAGAGGTGGTGCCGCTGATCGCAAGGGTTCCATCTCTACAGGTGTAATGTCCTCCGGTGATTTAGGGCACTTCGTATTGGGCAACTTTAAAGGAGGGTCTAATTACCAAGGAGGAATAAATACGCTTGGAAATACTACCGATCCCTTTGTAAAGATTGTTCGAATGGAAAGCAAACAATGCGAAGAAGATACCCTTAAATTTAAAGCAATTGTGAAAAATGTGGCGGTAGGTACCGATTATTTTACTTGGACTTTCGGTGATCAAACTGCGTATAGCACCGCTGGATACGCCAATTATAACAATACTACCGTTCCTACATTCCCAATTTCTCCTGATACGGTTGCATTTCACGTATATCGCGTGGCTGGAAGTTTTATCGCCAGTGTAGAAGTAGAAAAGGTATCCAACGCAAAAAAGGACAAAACCAATTTACCGGTTGGCATTTTCATAAATCCTGAAACCAATACCGATGGCGGTAAATGGTTGAGTTACGAAAGCTATCCGAATAAAGGATTAGACACCGTAAGCAACCTGTTTGTTTGTCGTGGCCAAATGTTTTGGGTTGTAGATAAATACACGATTAGCCGAGAATTATCACCCGCTAAATCTACGGAATCTTTATATTCCTCGAAGTTTGAGATAGATGGGCTTTTACCCGCATTTGATTCAACCTTCATACCGCCCAAGGGTGGGTTAGATACCTTTAAAACAGCAATCAATGCTTCAGGTCCATATACGGTTCGAGTTACACGTACCACCAATAAAGGGTGTGTTGCAACCGAGAAAATGGATATTCGTATTTTTGCCAATCCTGGACCCTTACTCGATTTTACTCCTAAATGCGAAACGCCTCCATTAACTACAATCAATCCTATTAACAATACGCCCGATCCAGAACCCGATAATAAGGTGGTAAGTTGGGATTGGCATTACAGAGGTACATCTGTGATCAATCAAAAGGTAAATAGGAGTTATATATTCTCAGGCGCGGATCCAACCCCGAATATGGTGAAATTGATCGTACGCACCAATAAAGGCTGTGTCGACTCTACAGAAATGGATATAACCGTGTATCCCAAACCCATTGTGAATAAGGCAAACTTCCGCAATGTGTGTTTTGGAGAAACAACCGAATACGACCCAGATCCATTTGCAGTTATCAATTATGGGGGAACTATCAAGAACTACATTTGGTATTTTGATAGAGACAGTATACAGTTAAAACCTGATTCCAATCGCTATACTACCTACACTTATGGCCGCCCCGATTTATATCGTGTGCGTTTAAGATTGGAATCGGATAAAAATTGTGTTACAAATTTGGATACCAATTTACGCATCCACCCACGTCCGCAGCCCGAATTTCAAACCCAAAGTATGTGTTTCGGAGATACAACTCGATTCCGCCGCGTGCTTAAAAGATACCCGATTGAAGACAGTATGTACTACCGTTGGTATATCAATTATCAATTTGTAAAACAAGATACTGCCCTGAAATATTACTTTAACAGTCCGGGAATTTATAACGTTTCCTTAATTGGAGAATCGCTAGTGGGCTGCTCGGATTCTGCTATTGGTATTGTTCGATCGTTCCCGGTTCCAAATCCTACTTTAGGACTTAATCAATCTGTAGCAGGAAACGATACCTTCCAATGTTTGAATGCCAATAGATATACCTTGAGTTACAATTTTGGTTTGGATCTCTACGATACCTTAGATAATTCTATTTTAGAATTTGGTGACTCTACCTTTGAAAGTCCTGCCACAGCTACCGTACACCGCTATAGTAAATCCGATACCTTCACCATGAAACTGCGCGTTGAAAACATCAACGGTTGTGCCGATAGTGTATATCAAACCGTAGTCGTTTTACCATCGCCCGTTGCTGATTTTAGTTTCGAAGGAATTTGTATGCCCGATTCGGTAACCTTTGTAGATACCAGCAGTACTTCGGTGTATCCAATTGCAAATCGTTATTGGGATTTTGGAGATGCTTCAGTGGACACAGGCTCTGTATTAATCAAACATCCTTATCCGAATTCCGGACCTTATACCGTTCAACTTATTGTGGAATCGTCTTTGGGTTGTACCGATACTATAAGTAAATTATTGGATTCATTGGTGGATAAACCCGTAACCAATTGGGCACTAATCAAAGGTTCTATGCCCATTTGCAGCACCGATTCTGTAGTTTTTGAAGCCTTGGGAGGCGATTCCCTAGTTTGGAATATTGATGGTGATAACAATGCACAAAAAGCATTTAAAACCACCGGTACCTATTATTTCACGGCAATAAATAAGGGTAAGTGTTCTTCTGTAGATTCGGTTCAGGTTTTTGCATATACACCCACCAATATCATTACCAATCCCGATACCGTTATATTTAGAGGTCGGCAGGTAAATCTGTATGTTAAAAATGCAGCTTTCAATATCAAATGGAGTCCGTCTGAGTTTTTGATGGGCGATTCAACTTTGAATACGGTAAAAACTGCCCAATTAATTGATAGCATCCGTTTTTATGTTACCGCACTAGATTCAAACGGTTGTCCGGATATGGATTCTGTAACCATCAAAATCATCGATCCTCCATTGGTGAAAATTCCGAATATCATTACCCCCAATGGTGATAATGAAAACCAAACATGGAATTTGATCGATATCCCCGATTTATTCTTATACAATATCGTAGTATCCGACAGACAGGGTAAACGCGTTTACGAATCAGAAAATTATAAAAACGATTGGGCTGCAACCGATATGAATGGCAATGAATTGCCACATGGCGTATATTTCTATTACATGAAAAATCGCCAAACCAATCAATTGTACAGAGGTTACATTCAAGTAATTCGCTAGAAAAATGAGGAAAACTACCATTACATTACTCATCGCAATCCAGTTGTTTCAAACATCTTGGGCTCAAATGGGTGCACGAATCGATCAATTTTATTTGGATCGTTCTATATTAATTCCAGCCGCAGTAGCACATTCCGATGAAGGCTATTTCAGCACCTATTACAATAAATTATTTCTAGACGTTCCCGGAGCTCCCCAACATACCAGTATCAATGGGGCTATGCCAGGTCCGAATGGAAATACTGCTTTTGGCATATTTTATATGAAAGAGAACATTGCGTTTTCTGAAATGCACAATGCCTATGCTACCTACGCCTATGCCTTTAAGTTGGGTTCTGAAACCAAGTTGAGTCTAGGGGTAAGTGCAGGCGTACTCAGTCAAAATTTTGATGCATCCAAAGCCGTTTATTACGATGAAAACGATGCCAAAATTACGGCCTTGCTTTTAAGTGCCCCGGTAGTGCGTGCAGATTTAAGAGCCAGTATGTATGTGGAAGCTCCCAAATGGTATGCAGGTTTATCGATTACAAGACTTCCAACTCCGGGGTTTGACTACTCCTATTATAATTATGCCGCGAGTTATGAATTGCAATCACAGGCCAACTTCCTTTTGGGATTTAATTTACCCGTAGACGATAATTTTAAAATTCAACCCGCCATCAACCTTGGTACTTATAACTGGGATTATATGTACTTTCAAGGGAATGTTAATTTAGAATTCAAGGAAAATGTTTGGTTAGGCCTGGGAGTTAATAACATTTGGCAGGCCGGATTTAATGTGGGCTTCAAACCCCAAGATGCCATCCGTGTTGCCTATTCGTATAAGCTTCCTACAGGTCAGCAACAAGGAATTCTTGGACCCATTCATGAGTTCACTGCGATTATCGGATTCTCTGCTTTAGGTGGAGGCGGCTCTGGAGATTCAGATGGAAATTCGGGCGGCGATTCTGAAGGTGATTCTGATCTTTCAAAAGACGATAATTACGATGGGGAAGGGGTATCGCCTAGCGAAAGACCGAAAAAGCAAGTTACGGCTAAAAAATTCGAAGATATGGAAGGTTTTGGACTTGGAAATGATTCCAGTGGTATCAACTTGCCTCCAATTCCAAAATTAAAACCCGAACCAGGCCATTATTTGGTAACAGGACTTCACGCCAGCGAAGACAAAGCGAACCAACAAATCAAAGAATTGTATTTAAAGAATGTTATTGCCTTTAAATTCTATGATCCGCGCGTTAAATCGTATTATGTATTTGTAAAGAAATACACGAACGAAAAAGATGCGAATAAAGGAGAGTTCTATTTCGAGGGTCAAGTTCCCCGTGTATGGATACGCGAAATTCGCGAGTAAAAATTCTGATATATTACCGAAAGAACGAGGCTGCTTATGGTAAATAAGCAGCCTCGTTTGCGTTTATACACCCAAGGTTAAACCTTTATAGTGATACATAACCCGAGACGGCATTACCTAATTGCCTTAGAGGTGAAACCGGTTCTTCAAGCCTAAGAAGGCAGATGCAAAAACGCCCATTATAGGGTACAAAAGCTCAGGCACTAACGAATAGAAAATAAGCAACAAGAGAATCAAACCGTAGCTATTACTGCATCCAAATCAGTTCACAAAATAAGTTGAATTGTATAATATGTAAAAAGGCAACATAAGTCTAAAACCGAGG
>JAULUW010000111.1:0-2265 GCA_032111345.1 Bacteroidia bacterium | reverse complement strand
ACGTGGATTCACCAATGAAATATTGGTTTGATCACCTACGTTTTGCATTTTTAGTAATCTAACAATGCCATAAACCGCAACGGCTCCAAGTGTTATGCCAACCAATTTATTCATTGTCGTCAGCAGATTTTTCGTTAAAGAATTGATTGAGCTTTCGAGAAGCAGCGTCTAACACTTTCTTAACCACGTAGCCTGCAACAGCTGATGCAGAAGCATAAATAATAACGGTGGTAAGACCAGGTAATGTTATCGCAAGCAATAGAGGCTTAGCGGAAATCGCTTTGCCAACGCCACCGACAACACCTGAAACGGTCGTAAATAATGCAGTATGTGTGTGATGTTGCATGAAGTCTTGTATCGATTAGGATACAAACTTCTGAAATGAAAAACTGTGTAAAAGTCCTTTGAGGGCGTGTAAAGGTCTATGTAAAAATATGAGGGTTAATTGTTATTTTTGAGGGCAATAATTTAGAAAATACATCTGTAATTGTAAAAAGAATTAAATGAATCAAAGTTTCGCATATCACCCCATTTTAGTATGGCTTAGCGAAGTTTTGTTTCGGGTACATACAAGTTATAAGTAATGTGCCCAGACAGACAGACAAAATTGACCTTTTGACATTAAGACAAAAATATTTTCCTTTCTATTTTAAAACGACACTAAAAGTGTTGACTGTAGATCGTCAGCATAAAGTGGACATAAGTGTTACTTAACAAAGTTATACTTAAAAACCATAAATTGCTTACAATGAAAGAAAAAGAACCCAAAAATGCGGAGGCGGTTATCAAGGATATTCGCCGCCGAACCAAGCGTAAATTTAGCTCTGAGGAAAAAATCAGAATTGTCATTTCAGGATTGCGTGGTGATGAATCCATTAACACCATTTGCAGAAAAGAAGGCATCGCACCGGCGTTGTATTATCGATGGAGTAAAGACTTCATAGAGGCCGGCAAACGGAGGTTGAATGGAGATACCTTACGGGAGGCGAACACAGATGAAGTACTTCAGATCAAAAATGAGAATGTAGAGCTTAAAAACCTGGTGGCCGAGTTAATGCTCGATAATCGGACGTTAAAAAAAAGCATGAATGGTCTCGAATCAAATTCCACAGGTATATGAGAATGACAGCGGCAGAAAAAATGGAGATCATCAGGATGGTAGAGCAATCCCACATTGGCGTTAAGGCCACCTTGGAACAACTTGGTATTCATAGAAGTACGTTTTATGCGTGGTATGATCGGTATGTCAAATTTGGCGAGACCGGATTGGAAATTACTACATCAAAACAGCATTGTGTTTGGAATAAAATACCCTATGAGATAGAATCGCAGATTATAGATTTTGCTTTGGAAAATCCTGAATTGTCTGCCCGTGAGTTGGCCATACGATACGCCGAATCCAGTGAATACTATGTATCCGAATCAACCGTATATCGCTTGTTAAAGAAACGAGGATTACTAACAGCTCCCAACTATGTGGTATTGAGTGCGGCAGATGAATTCAAAGACAAAACCCTACGGGTGAATGAGATGTGGCAAACGGATTTTACCCACTTCAAAATCAAAGGTTGGGGCTGGTACTATTTGTCAACTATTTTAGATGATTACAGTAGATACATTGTGCACTGGGAACTGTGTTCAACAATGAAGGCGCCAGATGCAGTTAGGACGGTTGAACAGGCATTGGGCAAAGCCAGAATCAAGGCGAATGCAGTACCACGCTTACTGTCGGACAACGGATCTTGTTATTTATCGGGGGAGTTAAAATCCTATTTGTCCAAAAGAGGCGTAGAACACACTCGTGGTAAGCCCATGCACCCACAAACCCAGGGTAAAATTGAGCGTTATCACAGGACCATGAAGAATAGAATTTTACTTGAACACTATTATTCACCAGAAGAATTAGAACGGGCATTGGGTGAGTTTATTGATTTTTACAACAATAACCGCCTACATGAGTCCTTAAACAATCTAGCCCCTGCCGATGTATACTTCAATAGGGGTGCGAAAATCTTAAAACAAAGAGAAGAAATCAAGCACAAAACCATTTTACAAAGACGGATAAATCACCTATTGCAAATTCAAAATCAATCACTTAGTTTTGTTTAACACTTGTCCTAATGAACTTGACGACGTACAACCTGACAGAATTTAAGTAATATGAAAAATATAACACTTTTTATTACAATTATACTGTTGACAGTTTCGACTGTTAATGCGCAAAATAAAAGACAAAACAATAATTGGGTTTTTGGCCGTGGAGCT
>JAULUW010000110.1:0-1948 GCA_032111345.1 Bacteroidia bacterium | reverse complement strand
GCACTTCACCATTAAACTCTGGGAGAAAGGAAATCTAAGAGGTGATGTGTATGTAGGATTAAACATTGATTTCCCAAGAGATCGTGCCACAGAAGGTCGATTTGCCGATTACAGTATTGCCAGTGGTTACCGACAATATCTTTGGAAAGGGCTGCATCTCGAATTTTCACAAACGACTGGACTGGGCGTATTACAAAACCATGTAACCACGGGAAAAACCTACAACAGCTTTGATTGGTTAGGAACCGGATATATCGGATATAAATTTGAGTTCGTTAAAAAGAAACTTTACATTATTCCTCAGTTTGGGGTCGCTCAAGTGCTTTATAAATCCAATCCATGGCCCATATACGAGGATGAAACCTTAACCAAAGAAGTAGGAGAAACTCCTTTTATGTTGGGTTCATTGAGGTTTGGGTATAATTTTTAAACTTGAATATAGACTTTATAGAAATACTTATGATTTTACAAACAATAATTGGCGGAAATGGTACCATTGGCAAGGAAGTGGCCAAACAACTGCATAACATGAATAGCCAGGTCAGGATTGCTTCGCGAACTCCTAAGAAAGTAAACGCAAATGATCAGGTTTTTGAAATGGATGTGTTCAACGAACAAAGTGTTTCGGAGGCAATCAAGGGTTCATCTGTGGTTTATCTAATCCTCGGCTTACCCTATAAGGACCAAGTTTGGCTTGATGGTTTTCCAAGAGCTGCTCGTGCTGTAATAAATGCTTGTAAAAAAGAAGGTGCAAAACTGGTTTATTTTGACAATGTCTATATGTATGGTCGTGTTGACGGAACCATGACAGAAGACCTTCCAAGTAAACCAGATTCGGTGAAGGGCACAGCAAGAATGATTGCTGCAGATTGTATTTTAGAGGCTATAAAAAGTCAAGAACTACAGGCCATGATATGCAGATCCGCAGATTTTTATGGAGACTACCCCTTCTTTGATGTAATTAAGCAAATTGCCGTTGCCTTGCAAAAAAATAAAAAGGCGATGCTTCTTTTCCGTGACGATAAAAAACATAGCATAACCTACATTCCTGATGCCGCTAAAGCAGTAGCATTTTTGGCCCAACAACCTGATGCGTATCAACAAATATGGCACCTGCCAACAGATCCCAATGCCCTTACCGGTAAACAACTTGTTGAGCTCGTTGCTGAAATCTTAAAAAAAGAACCGAGACATAAAGTGATTTCTAAAGGAATGATAAAATTCATTTCCTTCTTCAACGGACAGCTCAAAGAACTAATAAAGCTATCCTATCAGTGGGAAAATGATTATTTATTTAGCAGCGAAAAATTGGAGAAAAAATATAATCTAAAAGCGTTATCCTATAAAGAAGGCATAACCGATCACCTTAAAAATATTGGTATTCTTTAGTAATATACTTTATGAAAAACAAACTAAATATTTCAATTAAGTCAATGTTAATAATTGTAATTAGTTCCATTGCCCTTCAATCCAATGCACAAGATTGGAAAAGCGAAAAAAAAGTGAACGTAGTTTTTGGATTAACACAACCGATTTTTGCAAAAGGGTTTAATATCGAAGGAAACTACATTCACAAACGATTGATTTTTGGTTACTCGCACGGTGTCTCTTTGGATTTAGCTGGAACGACAGTAACTCCCGAAATTAGAGAACAAGGTCTTGCGGTTCATTTGCCATATACAACCGGTTTTGGAATTGGCTATCGTTTGAAAGAATGGGTTAACGTGAGAATTGAGCCAAAATGGCATCGTTTCGAATTTTATTACGATGATGAAACACAAAATAGTTCAAACCAAATTACCGCATACAATACCATGACCATCGGAATTGGGGTTTACGGTCATTATCAACCCTTCAAAAATAAAACGTCCTTCTTAAAAGGAATCATGATTTCTCCTAGTATCCGTTTTTGGCCTACGATTTCTTCCACCTTGGAAGGTAATAGTTA
>JAULUW010000109.1:0-7999 GCA_032111345.1 Bacteroidia bacterium | reverse complement strand
CGGTATCTGTTCCTTTGCTGCTAGGACTTAAAGAGGGCACATTTAAAATTTGTTCGTCGCCAACTTTTAAATTTACATAGAAACTATCCCTTTGTTTATTAATTCCTTTAGAATAGGTGTAACATTTGTAGGAGAGCAAATCTTGCCGCCCAACATTGCGCAGTAGCACCTTAACGCTGTCTGGATTCCCCAGAGGTACAGGTATTTTGCCTAGGGTATAGACTTTACGGATGTCTAAATCTTGATTTTCCTTAGGAAAACTAAATCGTATCGTTGGGTGGTATTCGGTAACGTTTCTAAGTGAATCGTCTGCAGTAACGCCAAGGGAATAGCGCACTTGAGGGCTGTAATACGCATTCACGGTTGCGCTTCCTTCGAAATAAAATCGAATCGTACCCGCAATGGTGTCAAATTGCTCGTAAAACACAAAAACGGACAAATTCTTACCCTTGGTTGTGTCAAATACATAAGGCTTGTCGAAGGGAATTTTATAAAACCGATCATCGGGCCCAATATGCGTTTGTGGATGGTTGTAATATACCTGGGTTGCGGCTTGGGTTGCGGTATTAAAAGAAAGGGGATTGCTGCCCCAATCGGCGGTTTGCTCATTTCCAAGCCATATTTTCAAAGAACAACTTCCATTAAAACTAGCTCCCGCGCTGCGCATAAATGACAACGACGTTAAACTGTCGCCATGTTCCATGTTTCCCAAAACACTTTGAGGAAAGATATAGGCATATTTTGATTGATAATCGTCTGCGGTATTGCGCTGTATCAAAGGTCCGGCGATTGTTCCTAAATAGGCACCCTCTCCAATTTGTACGAATTGCGATTGTACTTTAGAAAACAGAAAAACACAAACGGTAAGAAAAACGGTCCTTATACTCATAAAACAAAAGTACCCAAATTTCCTACGTATATCCGTACTTTGCATTTAAAGTGAAAAAAGCTGACATTATTCATCAAATAAGAAAGAAGAATAGCTTTCTGTGCACCGGTTTAGATACAGAAATGGGTAAGCTTCCTACTCATTTACCCAAAGACGGGACGGGATTTTTGCGTTTTAACAAAGAAATTATCGACGCCACCTCCCCTTATTCCATTTCTTATAAGATAAACACGGCATTTTACGAGCAATATGGATCGCAAGGTTGGCAATGGATGGAGGAAACCCTCTCCTATTTACCCTCGGAATCCTTCAAGATTGCAGATGCCAAGCGCGGCGACATTGGGAATACCAGCACGATGTATGCACGAGCCTTCTTTGAGCGCATGGCGTTTGATGCCATTACGGTTTCCCCGTATATGGGGGAAGATAGTTTACGCCCCTTTCTTGAATTTAAAGATAAGGTTATTATTTGTTTGGCCTTAACGAGCAATTCAGGCCACCATGATTTTCAATTGCAGCGCAATGAATCGGGCAAAGCGCTTTATGAAACGGTTTTAGAGCGGGTATCGAAGTGGGGTAATCCCGACAACTTGATGTTTGTAGCCGGAGGAACACACCGCGATATACTCAAACAATTGAGAATACTTGTTCCTGAAAACTTTTTATTGGTTCCCGGAATTGGTGCACAAGGAGGAAGTTTAGAAGAGGTGGTACGCCACGCGTCAAACCCAGATTTAGGCTTGATCGTAAACAGCAGCAGGGGAATTATTTATGCGGGAAGCGGTGAAGACTATGCAGAAAAGGCAGCACAGGCGGCGCAGATATTATCCTCTGAAATGCGGGGATATGTTGCACAGTGTTTCGTGTAAGCGCATCACTTGTTTTATAACGCTTTGCTCGTTGTCGTTCTGAATTTGGTAATCTACCTTACTTCTCAATTCCTCCTGGTCCATTTGCAGCTTAATGATATTAACTACCTCCTCGCGTGATCGGTGATCTCGCTCCATAACACGTGCTATTCTCATTTCTAATGGGGCAAATACCCCTATAGATTTATCTACTGTTTTATCGGCGCCACTTTCGAACAAAATTGCGGCTTCCTTTAAGACATAAGGGGACTTTTGTTGGCTAGACCATTCGTAAAAACGTTGAAATACTTTTGGGTGCACCAATTTGTTTAGCGCATCGCGCTCCTGGGGATTACTGAGAATCTGACGGAGATATTCCCGGTTTATTTCTCCGTTTTCTTGGTAAGATTGTATGCCGAAGGTAGCAATTAGATCTGCTTTAAGTTGTAAATCTGCATTATAGAGCTTTTTTACTTCTAAATCGGCCTCAAAAACGGGTATACCTAATTGTTTAAAAATCTCACAAACCCAAGATTTACCAGTGCCTATGCCACCTGTAACGCCAATTTTAAGCATTTGAATTACAATTACGCTTCCTTTTTAGAAGCGGGATAAGCCAATTGTGTATTTTCCATGCTCACGCCATTGGCTTCAATCTTAATTTTTCCTTCTTCCAATTGCAAAATCAAGTATTTATCGGTAAGGCTCTCTATTTTACCATGCACACCTCCCGTAGTAACTACATAATCTCCTTTTTTTAATTCCGAAATGAAGGTTTTAGTCTTCTTTTGACGGCGCATTTGAGGCCAAACCATAAAAAAGAAAAACACGGCCATGATTAACATGAGCACAATAGGATTCATACCGCCGGGAGCGGGAGCTGCTTGTAACATTGTTGTTATAATTTGTACATTCATTTTAATGGTTTTTGTGTTCTGAATCCGTGGCTAATATGTTCGCTTTAAAGATGAGCAGTATGTTTTCAGTCGTCGCATTCTCAAACTGCACGTCGATGTTTTTCTCTACCAAGGGATTGTCTACCCCTCCTTTTCCTTTAGAGTCAAATGTTGCCACAACTTTGCCTTCCCCACCTGGAGGTATAACTTCTTCTGTCCATTCAGGACTGGTACAACCGCAAGATGCAGATACTTTAGCAATGGTTAAAGGGCCTTCCCCTGTGTTTTTAAAGCGAAACGTATGTTGTACAACGTCCCCGTCTTTAATGTTTCCAAACTCAAAAACACTATCCACGAATTGGGCGGTGCCCTTGGGTTTTTTTGATTCTGGAGATTCGGGATTAAACGACTCGATATCGCTTGCAGTAATTTCTTTGTTACTTGGAGTACATGATACCCAAGCAATACCTAGAAACAAATAGAAAAATGAGCGTAAGGTCATAATACAAAAGTATTGTTTTTACTTTAAACCTCGTCCGGTTTTCTGGATTTCTCCTCGATTTTCAAGATCTATTCGCAGCTTATCCATAATACCATTTACAAACTTCGAACTGTTTGGAGTGCTGTAATTTTTCGTGATTTCCAAATACTCATTTATGGTAACTCGTACTGGAATTTCAGGACAATATAGAAACTCGGTAAGGGTTAGCTTTAGGATCAATAGATCCATAATGGCAATGCGAGAGGGGTCCCAATTTTGAGTAACTTCCGAAATAAGAGACTCGTATCGTTCAGAATTGGCAATAGTATCCTTTAGCATTTGAGATGCCCAATAGGCTTCTTCATCGCTTGGTTTTATGCCTGCTTTAATGTTTAGGTTGTCCAAACTTTTTGAGAGTTCCAGGGTTTTAGCTACGTCTCTAATAGTATAAGGGGCATCATCAAACCAAACAGGATAAATTTCCTCAATAGCATTGTTAAAACCTTCGTGTGTTTCTAAAAATGCATAGTAGGTGTTTTCCAAAAACTCTTTTTGTTGGTCTGCATTTGGAGTAAAGAAGATGCTGTAATCCTTCGAAAAATCATATCCCTTTAAATCATTATACCATTGTTCAAAATGATTCTCTGCCTCGGTCCATTTAAAGCCATAGTACCCGGCATGTAGGGTTTGATTATGCACCTGATCCAACATTTTGGTGCCGTTTAGTAAGGAAAATTGGTCGATTTTCTCTTTGCTGGGATAGTATTTTCCTTTTTCAAAATCTTGTTTTGCCAATGCAAATTCACGCAATTGATAGGGAAAATCTAGAAGAAACAGATAACATTCATGAACCAAGGAAAGTCTTTCAAAAAGCTCTTGAGAGAATTGAGCAGTAGGAACATCTTTACTCTGATTCCAAGAATAGAGTGTTTGAAGGGTTTTAATGCGTACGAGTCGGCGTGAAATCATCAGAACGTTGTGGCTGCAAAGATAACAATTTTTCTTGGTTTATTGGCCCGAAGAATTATCCGTTTATATACGAATAACGGACGAATAGAAGCCTTTGAGCCTTAGATATTTGAAGCATGAAAATAGAAACAAACATCCATCAGAACATTCAATTATTTGCTCAAGAGTTGGGCATTTCTGCTAGTAAAGACGCTCTTTCAGAAAAAGTAAGACGGGAAATTATAGAAGCGGCCATTGCCATTGCTCGGAGCAAAGAACCCGAAAAAGACAAAAAACTGCATACTATTTACGATATCGAGCGTACATTTATCCGATGTTCGAAGTTATTAGCCTCCCTTTGGACAGCCCGAAAACAAGGGGAAATAACAGAAACCGTGTTTCTCAACCTCGAAATTCAAATCAATGACCAACTGAAACGACTGTTACGAGCAAGTCAAGAATTGAAAATCTTTAATTAATCGTAAATAAACCGAACGGTTTTTTTGATGTCACCAGAGGCATTCTTAAGAACACCTACATAATGACCACTGGCATGATTCCGCATATCGAAAACAGTCTCGTTTTGGGTGATATCTTGCTCTTTTACCACCAATTGACCAATGCTGTTGTAGATAGAGAATCGAACTCCGGCATCTAAGACCTCTTTTGTAAGTTCCACTACGACGGTTTTATTATCCGCCCTTGGAAAAATGAGTACTTTATCATAGATAACGGTATCAAAAATTCGGCTGTTTACTTCTACCTCCGCCGAAGCAATGATTTCTTTTCTGTAGGTTTTTATCACATTATACATTACCTCTGATTGGCCGTTGGTAAACATGTTTTGACATTCGTGGTTGGAATAATCCATGTAATTTTCAACCATATCTGGGAAGTCATTCGCTTCTGTGCAGGTATTTCGGTTTTTTTCACAGGTAAAATTCGAACCCGTTCCTTGCAAAGGGGTGTCGTCGATATAGTCGTCAAGCAAACACCTGTTAGCCATAAATTGATCATCGGCCCAAATATGTCTAAGTCCAAAATAGTGACCAAACTCATGGGTAGCTACTCTCCCTTTATTTGAAGCCTGAAGTACCGCGGTTGTTGCTCTTCGATTGTTTCTACCTATGCATTTATAATGAATTACCACTCCTTGTTCGGGATCGGCGACGAATACATTAGACTGCCAGAAAGGATGTCCATAAGGGGGGTAGGCAAATCCCAGCACTTGATCTTGACCATTAACCGTCATGTCACACACCCAAACATTGATGTATTTTTTGGGATCCCATGCATCAACGCCGCCGCGACTGGTATATTTCATGTTATTGTTCACCCCTTGGTTGGTACCCCAACTGGTAACCGTTGTAGGCACTTTGTTAATTCCGTTAGTCGGGTTTCCGTTAGGGTCTTTGTCTGCGAGAACAAATTGAATTCTTGTATCTCCGGCCCTGGGTTTGAAAATATTGCGAATATTTACCGTATCGGAATTGCGTTTTCTAAAGTCTTCGTTCAGAACTTCGATTTGGTTAAAGAGTAGGCTGTCTTCAACATTTTCATACGCGCTTGAATACAAAACGTGAAATACTACGGGAGCAATAAAAACGCTGTCGTAGGTATAAGTAGTATCTCGTATTTGTTTTTTTCTTTTTGCAACATTCTTTCCCGAATTTATCGTTTGCACGTATTGCTTATCGTACGCATTTTTGAAGCCGGGATATTTTTGCTCTAGGTGTTGAATGACCGCAGAATGTCCGCAGGGTTCGGGCAAACTTTTATCTTCTATTTGCGCATGAAGCAGGGTTGACGCAAAGAACAAAATGAATACGGGTAATTTTTTATACATAAACGGATTGCAATAAACGAAAAAAAGCGCAAAGCAAGGTAATCTTCCCTTGTTTTGCGCTGCGTTATGATTAATAAATGACCCTATTGGTTATCGCGCCATTCGTAAACCCATTGCGATTGAATCATTTCGAGGTGTCCTTCATTGCATTCTTCGCGCGTTCCTACAAACTCTGGGATTTCTAGAACCCATTCAATAAGTTCGGTAAATCGTATACGATAAATTTTATCTTCACCGAAGTCATCCCCAAAGCGTTCGTATAGTTTCATTGCAACGTCTTCGTGATCTTTCCAATATATAGGCAGTTCCATCTTGTTTATTTATTTTTAGTTTTTTTTATGACAACTTTCTGGTTTAATGGCCAATTATTCCGCTTTGATCTGGAACGGTAACGACAAGGTCGCCTCCATCTTTGGCAAGTTTACATTGACAAGCCAATCGGCTATTGTATTTAGGATTTCTGGCTCTGTCTACGTATTCTTCTTCGCGATCGCTCATTTCCGGCAAATCGTCTTCTCCTTGTTCCACGTATACATGGCATGTGCTGCAGCCACAAACGCCTCCACAATTGTGGTTTAAATGAACTTCATTATCGAGAGCAACGTCTAGGATGCTTTCGCCAGGGAAAATCTCGGTTTTTACCGGATCTTTCCCCTTTTCTTCGAATAAAAATGTAATGGTTGGCATAAATCTCTGCAAATATAACATCGCAAATTTCGTTTTGTTGGATGATTCGATGAAGCACTTATTGTGAATGTTTATACAAATAGACTTATTTTCGCAGTGCGTTATGAATTTCGAACTAACCGAAGAGCACTTAGCGGTGCAACAAGCCGCTCGTGATTTTGCCCAAACAGAATTACTTCCTGGCGTTATTGAACGCGACGAACACCAAAAGTTTCCCGCGGAACAAATCAAAAAGATGGGGGAATTAGGCTTTATGGCCATGATGGTCGATCCCAAATGGGGTGGCGGCGGAATGGATACCATATCCTACGTACTTGCGATGGAAGAAATTTCTAAAATCGATGCGTCTGCATCTGTTTGTATGAGTGTAAACAACTCCTTGGTTTGCTGGGGTTTAGAGACTTATGGTTCTGAAGAACAAAAAGAAAAATACCTGCGCCCATTAGCGTCAGGCCAAGCAATTGGTGCTTTTTGTTTATCTGAACCTGAAGCAGGTAGCGATGCCACTAGCCAACAAACAACTGCCTTCGATCAAGGAGATCACTATCTTTTGAACGGTACTAAAAACTGGATTACCAACGGTAATAGCGCAAGTTATTATTTGGTAATTGCCCAAACAGACGTTGAAAAAGGACATAAAGGTATCAATGCTTTCATCGTAGATAAATCTTGGGAAGGTGTTGTAGTAGGTAAAAAAGAGGATAAACTCGGTATTCGCGGTAGCGATACCCATAGCATCATGTTCCAAGATGTTAAAGTTCCTAAAGAAAATCGCATCGGCGAAGACGGATTTGGTTTCAAGTTTGCCATGAAAGTGCTTAGCGGTGGACGCATTGGTATTGCGGCACAAGCCCTAGGTATTGCCAGCGGAGCGTATGAATTAGCCCTTAAGTATTCTAAAGAGCGCAAAGCTTTTGGAAAGGAAATTATGCACCACCAAGCCATTGCTTTCAAATTGGCGGATATGGCTACGGAAATAGAAGCGTCTCGCATGTTGTGCTTGAAAGCGGCTTGGTTAAAAGACCAACACCTTAATTACGACCGTGCAAGCGCTATGGCGAAATTATTCGCTTCGGAAACTGCAATGAAAACTACGGTTGAAGCGGTTCAAGTTCATGGCGGTTACGGTTTTGTAAAAGAATATCACGTTGAACGACTAATGCGCGACGCGAAAATCACACAAATCTATGAAGGTACTTCAGAAATTCAGCGTGTGGTTATTTCCCGCGATGTTCTGAAATAATTATTGAGATTTCTCACAAAAAAAGGGGGCCTTTGGCCCCCTTTTTTATGCTCTTATTGCATTCTTACTTCGATAAAAAATCCTTATAGGCTATTTCTATTCCTTGCTCTAAGGAAACGCTGGGTTTCCAGCCCGTAGCAAATAATTTACTAGAGTCCATT
>JAULUW010000108.1:0-4098 GCA_032111345.1 Bacteroidia bacterium | reverse complement strand
TTTCCGACTCAACACGGGGGTAAACGATGGCATTACCGATAGCGTGAAACTCAAGTCAAACCGCTACATATTAGGATATTTACCCGATTATTCGCAGTGGAATTATGCCTTTGGAACCGTGTATACCCATTTTGGAAAAGGAACCAAAACACAGGTATTCTTGAGTCGGAATATGTTGAATAACGAAACGACACGCTATCAGGATAACGACGATTCTAAACCCGAAAATCTGATTTTGAAATATGTAAGCACCGAAGAAGAAAATAAATTAAGGGTAGAACATTCAGGTCGCACAGGAGAATTTAAGTGGTTGCTGGGTGGCGGTAGTGAATTTGCGCAATACGGGGTAGATGTGGTGAACAAGTTTGTGACGTCGCAGGGATTGTTCGAACAGGCGTTTCGATCCAATTTAGATTTATTCAAGTTCAATGCATTTTCTAGAATCTCTACCACGCTTTCTGGGGGAACTTTGTTAAGTGCTTCTTTGCGTTTCGACGGAAGTAATTACAATACCTCAATGATGCAATTGTGGAATCAGCCCACCATTTCTTTAAGTGCATCTGTTCCGATTGCTGAAGATCTATTCTTCAATATGAACGCAGGCCAATTTCATCAATTACCCAATTATTCTATTTTAGGATTTAGGGATGCCAACAATGCCTTGGCCAACCAAGACCGAACTACGTTCATGCGCAATCGCATGGTGGCTGCCGGATTTCAATACAATCAAGGGCAGGAAACTAAAATTACCTTGGAAGGATTTTATAAACAATATTCAGGTTACCCCTTTGCCTTAAACGATTCTATTAATTTAGCCAATTTAGGCGCAGATTTTGGCGTAATCGGGAATGAACCCGTTTCGGCAATAGGCGAGGGGCGTGCATTTGGCGCCGAGTTTCTCGTACAACGCCGTTCACGCAATGGCCTGTATGGAATTGCCAGTTATACCTTAGCATGGTCGCAATTTCAAGACAAAAAAGGAGATTATATTGCCAGCTCATGGGATAGCCGCCATACCCTCAGTTTAACCGCTGGAAAACCTTTAGGTAAAAACTGGGAAATAGGAGTGAAATGGCGCTTTGTGAGCGGCCGCCCTTATACCCCAGACGATATCCAACGCAGTTTGAACATCGCCAATTGGAATGCCAGAGGTATTGCCTTCCCTAATTTCAATCAATTAAATTCCGCCCGTTTGGGTAACTTCAATCAATTTGATTTCCGAATCGACAAAGTATGGTACAAAAAGAAATGGTCTTTGAACTTGTACTTCGACATTCAAAACGCCTTTAACACAAAATACTTAGGACCTGAAACTTTAATTGCTGCCCAAGATGCGAATGGAAAACCCTTGGTAGACGCCAATAATCCAGGTTTCTACCGCGCCGATTTTTTACCTAATGAAACGGGAACGGTATTGCCCACCATTGGAATTATTTTGGATTTTTAAAGTCCTGGAACGCGAAATTTAATGCTAAAAAAAACAGCCTGTTGCATCAACAGGCTGTTTTTTTTATGCGTTTACAGGGAATTAATAATCGTAATTGAAACCTGTTTCCGCAGGATAAATGCACATTACGGCAATATTTTCTGCTTTATTAACCAGTTGTTGGGTTAAAGTGCCAATTACTATTTCGCCAATGCCTTTTTCGGTATGCGTCATGGCAACGATTAAGTCTGCATCGATGATTTTGGCATAATTATGAATCTCGTTTGCAAAATTATCAAATACCCCGTCTTTGAATTCATAGAGGGTGTATTTCACATTGTTCTTTTCCAAAGCACTTTTAATAACCGCAATGTTATTTTTCATTTTACGATCCAAATATTCGTCATTCGAGTCGCTAAAAACGATATGAATTTCAGAATCAAATTTTTTGGCGATGTTAATGCCCCAATCTAATTTCTGGCGAGATTCGATGGTTAAATCAAAAGGCATTACGATTTTTTGATAGCCGTTTGGGCCGATATCGCTGCTTTTTACTACTACTACCGGTACTTCCGCATATTGAATGGTACGCGAAGCATTAGAACCCACGATTTGCTCCAAACCAGAAGCGCCATGACTTCCCATGATAATAGAATCGTATCCTTCTTCATTGGCGATGTCTGCAATGGTTTTATACACTTTTCCAGTTTCTACCCGGGTAGAAACCTTTACACCAAATTCGGTCGCCACTTCTTTCGCACGCACGTCTAATTTGGTAGCAATGGCATCCTTCATAATCGCAGATTGACTTTTTGAGAAAATACCTCCAAGAAAACTTTCTTCGATTACATATACCAATGTGATTTCATTTCCGTAGGCTTTCGCTACACGGCCTGCATGGTTCACTGCACAACGCGCTACCTCTGAAAAGTCGGTAGGCACCAAAATCTGGTTATTCGTTTTTCTATTTTTCATGATTTTTGCTTCAAAAATACGTTCAAAATACCTGTACTTCCATGATTATTATCAGTTTTGAAACGGATTAATCTTTAATGATTTTAAGATTTCGGGTTTTACCATTGGGTTCGTAAATCTTTAACATATAAGCAGCTGAAGGCAAGTTGCTCATATTCAAGGTTCCGTTGATGCCCAAATTTTGATCAAGAACTTTTTGTCCGTAAAGGTTAAAAAGAGCAACATGAACGGCTTGGTTGTTATTCAAATGCAACACATCGGTCACTGGATTGGGCGCAAGTGAGACATTAAACGCCTCGGTTTTTTGAAGGTCCGCTTTCTCGCAATTCACATAAACGGTTTTACAAACCCAAGTATCGCAGTTCAAACATTCATTTTTCGCCCAAAAACATACGTTGTAATATCCATTGTTCTTAAAGGTATAATCAACGATCCTGCCTGTTTCTTGAAAAAGGATGTTATTTTCTTGTACGATTTTTATTTTCTGCGTAATGCAGGAATCTTCGTATTTCGTAGCTTCGAACACATACTTATAACAGTTTTCTTGTTTGTTGTCCGCATAATTGCGATAACTGAAATCCATTTTGCTCCAATCGCAAGTTTTAGTTTCTTTGAAACAAGTTATTTCTACTTTATTATAGACCAAGGTGTCGCATCCGGTGCAGGTATTCCGATATCTGAATACATACGTATAGGTTCCGTTTTTAGTATACATATAATCGTATTTGCGACCTGGAATCCATTTGCCATTGGCATAATAATCCGTTTTAATACAGGTGTCTTTTTGAGCGCTTGCTTCAAATATCACTTTCCCGCATTCGGTATTGCTTTTACTGTGCCCCGTGCTAATATTCTCCCATTTGCACGGGCTATTTTGATTGGGTAAGCATTCATTATAAAAGGTTTTACAAATGGTGGTATCACATCCCGTACAAAGACTTTTTAAACGCAAACATACCTTAAAACTGTCTTTCTTTTCTAGGGTAAACGTGGTGTATCGCTCTTCTTTAACAACACCATTTAGGGTCCATTTGTAGCTCATGCAGGAATCTTCATATAGGGGCGCATACAAGGTCCAAACATTACATTTATTACTTACATAGATATTGGTTTCCTTCCAAGAACATTTGGTGGCGGTTTCATGACAGGTAACCTTCAAGGTTTCACAATATTTTTTGGAACACGTAGCACCGTAGTATTCAAATTTTACCGTTACACATGCCTGATAATTGCCGTTTTTGGGATAGGTAATATTCGGATCTTTATTGGTAGAACTCGTGCCGTCGCCGAAGGTATAGGCATAACTCACATTTTGTGCGTTTTTGTTTTCAACGTAGGCATTGAATTTGTATTTGCCACAAACCAGGGTATCTGCTTTAAGGGTCCATCCCGTTTTTACAGAGTCACAACCGTTGCAATCGCTGACTACAACATTACGGCAGTATAGGGTATCGTAACGTTTGCAACTGTTATAGACCTTCATGCAAACCAAGTAGGTACCGCCTTTGCTGAAGGTGTATTTAAAATTGTAATCTTGTGAAACGGAGGTATTGGAATTATTTATATACCATGAAACCGATTCGCAGGAAGAATCCACGCCTATTGCTGCAAAATTTACATTCAAACAGTTACTTTGATGCTCAAAGCCTTGTTTGGATTGTGCCTGTAGGCTAAAACTTGAAAAAATCACGGATAAT
>JAULUW010000107.1:1042-9463 GCA_032111345.1 Bacteroidia bacterium | reverse complement strand
TAATCACGGTGCCTATTTTACGGTGTATTCTAGAATGTCGACCATAACCGTGAATAAAGGTCAGCAGGTGAAGGAAGATACTGTTTTAGGAACCGTTATGACGGATGAAGATGGCAAGGCGGTCCTACAATTCCAAGTTTGGGAGGGCCAGATAAAACAAAATCCTGAAATTTGGCTTAAAGCACATTAATTTCGTACTCATGAAAGTGGTTATTGTTGGATCAGGGGTTATGGGATCAGGCATTGCAATTGAAAGTATCCGCGCCGGATATGAGACTTTAATTTTTGATATTCAAGCCGATGCCATAGACAGGGCCAAGACCTATATAGAAAAGCAATTAGATAAAGCGCAAAGCATCGGAAAAATAAGCGAAGAGGGCGTTCATAATGCCCTTCAAAAGTTGACTTTTACTACCGTATTTGAAGAAATTCATGGAGATTTCATTATCGAGGCCATTGTTGAAAAACTTACAGTTAAACAAGAGCTATTTAAACGATTAGAACTTCAGAATAAACCGAATTGCATATTAGCGAGTAATACCTCATCCATACCAATTACACAAATTGCCAGTGTCTTAAAAAATCCCGAACGGTTGGTGGGAGTACACTTTTTCAATCCCGCACACATTATGAAATTAGTGGAAATCATAAGTGGTGCGGCAACCCAGAAAGAGATTGCCGAAAAAGCCTTTGAATGGGCAAGCACATTAGGAAAAACAGCGGTGTATGCCGCAGATGCACCTGGTTTTATCGTTAACCGGGTGGCCCGTCATTATTATGTGGAAAGTCTAAAAGCACTGGAGGAGCAAGTTTGTGATTTTGAGCAAATGGATCGATTAATGCGGGCAAGTGGCTTTAAAATGGGTCCTTTTGAATTGATGGACCTAATAGGGGTTGAAACAAATTACTCCGTTACCCAATCCATGTTCGAGCAATTCATGTTTGATTCAAAATTTCGACCAAGTCGCATTCAAAAACAAAAGGTAGATGCCGGTTTTTACGGACGAAAAACACAGAAAGGGTTCTACACATATGAAAACTAAATGGAATTTAATCGTTTTTTCAGCCCTCTTTTGGGGGATATCATGTAAAGACTCGAGGCAAGTTACTGAGAATATTCCACGGGGATTGGTAAATGCAGTTTTAGATCTAAACCTAGCCTCAAATATGCACCTCAATAACGTGGGCACTTTTTCATATATCGAAGGAGGCGTAAGAGGTGTTTTAATTATTCACGATTATGATGACCAATGGTATGCCTTCGAACGAACCTGCGCCTTTGAGCCAACGAATGGTTGCTCCAAAATATGGATTGACTCTGTGAATATTCAGTTGAAATGTGGTACCTACACTTCGGGAAAGTTTGAAGCGTGTTGCGAGAGTACCTATATGTTTTCCGGTTTCCCCAGTAAAGGCCCAGCAGCAGGCCGTTTGGCACAATACTATATTTCAAGGAATGGCAACCTTCTTCAGGTCTACAATTAGGCCACGATATGAATGGCATACTCAAAGTATTTTAAACCGGACTACAAAATCGTCTTCCAATTGTGTAAAATTTTGTAAAAAAGTTTTTTTTCATTCGGACTTTGTTATATTTGTCATCCATAATTCTACAAAAAGCATATAAAACGGGACAAAATATGACAAAACACTACCTTAAAAATCTGTTTATCGCAAGTGCTGCTATGCTCACAAGCACGCAAGTTATTGCACAATCACCCGGGTCACATAGTATAGAAATCAGCGGAGGTCTGAGAGAATATATTGGAGACGTTGGTTCATCACTTTTATTCGCAAAATCTCCAATTTACCAAGGTGGTGGTTTGGCATTCGCCTATTATCTAAACCCAAGTATCGATGCAGTTTGTAACGTGTCTTTTGGTGAAGTAGGTGCAACTCAGAATATTGGCCAATTTTCAAGAGAAAATGACATTTCATGGAGAAGCTTCCGCGCGCAAAACGGTGACTTAAGCTTTGGAGCTCGATATAAGTTAAACAACGGCCTAATTCTTTCTGAAGATGCCAAATTTGCCCCTTACGTTTATGGAGGTTTAAGTGGATATTATGTGCACTCCACTATGAAATGGGGTCCATTCCCTTATGAAGCTGCGGTACGTATTGACCCAGTTTATGGATCTGAACATTTAGTACAACAAACGATTACTGATATCGGATTCGGTTTACAAGGTGGACTTGGTTTTAAATACTATGTAAGCGATGCACTATCCTTACAATGGCAGTATACACTTACTTACACGTATAATGACCGTTGGGATGGCGCAAACGGACCAGACCCTAATCCCCCAAGTGAAGAGAACCCATTGGTTAACAAACTATGGCGCACAAACGATGCGTGGGGATACCATGCAATCGGTGTTTCATACAGCTTCGGAGGAAATGGCGGCGGAGGCGGAAGCCGACGCTTGAAAGATTCCGACGAAGATGGCGTTCCAAATAAATTTGATAAATGTAAAAACACATTATCCAAATACCGTCGTTTTGTGGATAGCGTAGGTTGTCCTGCAGATAGCGATGGAGATGGTGTTTTAGACGCAGATGATGATTGTATGGACAAGGCAGGTTCCCCTGAACTAAACGGTTGTCCTGACCGCGACGGAGACAATATTCCAGATCGTTTAGATGCATGTCCCACTGAAAAAGGTCTTAAAGAGTTTAACGGTTGCCCTGATACAGATAAAGATGGTGTTTCTGATAAAGACGATCGCTGCCCAACTGTTGCTGGAATTGCAGCCCTTAAAGGTTGCCCTGATACCGATTCTGATGGAGTTGCCGATTTGGATGACAAATGTCCATCTGCTGCTGGAAGTTTAGCCGCACAAGGATGTCCTGATACAGATGGCGATGGCGTATTTGATAATATAGACCGCTGCCCAGATAAAAAAGGAACTGTTGAATCTAAAGGTTGTCCTGTAATTGAAGAAAAAATCATTAAAAAGATTGCTTTAGCTGCGAAAGGTATCTATTTCGATAACAATAAATCTACCATCAAATCAAATTCCTTTAAGAATCTTGATCTTCTTGTAGACATCCTTAATGAATATCCTGAGGCCATGGCTGAAATTCAAGGTCATACTGATAATGTAGGAGACGAAGCAGCTAATAAGCTATTGAGTCAACAACGTGCAGATGCAGTATATGAATATATCAAAGGCAAGGGTATAGATTCAAGCCGCTTGATTTCAAAAGGTTTTGGCTCAGATAGCCCAATCGCTGATAATAAAACCTCCAGCGGCCGCGACAAAAACCGTCGAGTGGAGTTTATTTTAAAATACTAAACAACAACAACCAAACAAACCATACAAAAGGGGAATTCGTAAAGAGTTCCCCTTTTTTTATATTATCTCCCATACAGAACATACTATTACTAAATATTCAGTAATTTTGGGTCGTGGATGGTTTTTTTGCACACTCAAGTGCCGTTATTGACGAAGGCGCACAAATTGGCGCAAATACCAAGATTTGGCATTTTTGCCATATCATGTCGAATGCTCAAATAGGCGAAAATTGCATTCTAGGTCAAAATGTTTTTGTGGCAAATCAAACCGAAATAGGTAACGGCGTTAAAGTGCAGAATAACGTGAGTATCTATTCCAATGTGTATATCGAGGATGATTGTTTCTTAGGTCCAAGTATGGTTTTTACAAATGTATTGAATCCAAGAGCTTTTGTTGAGCGAAAATCCGAATATCGCAATACCTATTTAAGGAAAGGTTGCAGTATTGGGGCAAATGCAACCATTGTTTGTGGCATAGAAATAGGTGCGTTTTCATTTGTTGGTGCCGGTTCCGTAGTTACGGCAAATGTTCCTGCCTATGCTTTGGTTGTGGGTGTTCCAGCAAGAATAATTGGTTGGGTGAGCAAACACGGTGAACGCTTGCACTTTAACGATCGCGGTCAGGCACAATGTCCGGTTACCAAAGAAAACTACCTTTATATTTCAGATTCTGAAATCGAGGCATTGCCTCAAAACTAAACCTGCACTATCGCATACATTTATTTAACTTCAATCAAATTATAGCAATACCAAATGAAATCTAAAATTATTGTTACCGGAGGACTTGGATTCATAGGATCCCATACGGTTGTTTCGCTTCACGAAGCAGGTTTTGAACCTATTATAGTTGACAATTTAAGCAATTCTCAGCTATCTGCTCTTTCGGGTATTGAATCATTGATCGGATATAAACCCCGATTTGCACAAATAGATGTAAATGACATTCCGGCTATGCAAGCACTTTTTCAGGATGTTCAACCAAAAGCCGTTATTCATTTTGCCGCATTTAAAGCAGTTGGAGAGAGTGTAGAAAAACCAACCCTTTATTACCGCAACAATGTAGGTGGATTAATTAGTTTGCTGGAGGTTATGCACGAAACCGGCGTAAATGATATTGTATTTAGCAGCAGTTGCACGGTATACGGTGAACCCGCCGAAATCCCCGTCAAAGAAAGTACCCAAACGAAATCCGCAGAATCTCCTTATGGGGCAACCAAACAAATGGGAGAACGCATTTTGAACGACCATTCTAGTTGGTGTAATACACAATGTTTGCGCTATTTCAACCCGATTGGTGCACATCCAAGTGCCAAAATTGGTGAATTGCCCCTTGGTGTACCCAATAATTTAATTCCGTATCTAACCCAAACAGTTGCGGGAATACGCCAAAGTCTCACCGTTTATGGCAACGATTATGATACGCCTGATGGGACATGTATTCGCGATTATATCCATGTTGTAGATCTTGCAGAAGCCCACGTTAGTGCTGTAAAAAGATTGCTCAATAAGGCTTATGAGGAACCCTTTGAGGTATTCAATATCGGCACAGGTAATGGAAATAGCGTTTTAGAAGTAATACATACATTTCAAACGGCCACTGGACTAGAGGTTCCACATAACATTGGACCTAGAAGAGCCGGTGACGTAGTAAAAGTTTGGGCTGAAACCACCCGCGTTGAATCCGTTTTAGGTTGGAAAGCCTCTCGAAATCTCGAAGAAATGCTCCGAGATGCTTGGAATTGGCAGCTCAAGTTAGATTCGTCTGCCCAATAATAAATCCATGAATATATAGGCTACGCAT
Source organism: Bacteroidia bacterium (assembly GCA_032111345.1). Taxonomy (GTDB): domain Bacteria; phylum Bacteroidota; class Bacteroidia; order NS11-12g; family UBA955; genus VMCP01. Next base: position 4,367 of record JAULUW010000107.1, on the reverse strand, counting down.
ATATAATAATTCGGATTGATATTGACTCTTTTGATTTAAGGAACGCTTCCTTAAATAAGGAAACGAACCCTATGATTTCTGCTTGGATGTAATAAGAGGCACCAAAATGGCGCCCAATATCATCGCCAAATAGATCAAGATTACTCCCACATCTCCTAATTTGAAATAAATGGTTTCTTCTGTATTCGCCCAAATGGTTTTATGAGGACACACTTTCGTATACCATGATGTTTGATCATAGGCATTCCCTAAGGGGTCTATAAATCCAGAAATTCCTGTGTTGGCGCTTCTTGCTATCCATTTTCTAAATTCAATCGCTCTCAGTTTCGCATAAGAAAAATGTTGCTTATGCCCAGGCGTGTTCTCCCACCAAGCATCATTGGTGATAATTCCTAACCAAGTAGCGCCTTTCTTAATATAGCCGCGCACATAATCCCCATAAATACTCTCATAACAGATTATGGGGGCCACCGGATTTTCCCTCCCAAGGGCAATTGCAGAGTCGCTAACGCCCAAACTTCCTGTTATTGAGTTCTCGTCAAGAGAAATTGCCAAACTCTCTAAGAAGGGCAAATTATGAATAAAAGGCATTTGTTCCGTACCCGGAACCAATTTACTCTTGTGATAGTAATTCGGTTTTTGATTCCGTTGTATCCAAAGTGCGGAATTATAGACGTCATAATACACTTTCGAATCGTAGGCCGACTTTCGAGCGGAACGCGTTGGCTTAACATCACTTTGATAGTATTTAACCCCATGAAACCCTGTTATTATTTGAAGTTTAGGATGCCTTTCTAATAGGCCTTTCTCCAACATCAAAACTTGCGCATTCTGATCTAGATAATCAATATCTATACTGCGAACCATGGAAGTTTCAGGCCATAAAAGCCAATCGGTACTACTGTCGATTCCGGTTGCCGATAGATTCTGCATTTCTATTTGCATATCTATGGGGTCGCGGTTGAATTTTTCATTCCAAGGATTAAAACTGGGCTGCAAAACGGCCACATTAATAGGATTCCCTTTTTGAACATTCACAAACGCGCCTATAATGATTGAAATAATAAGTGGCACGGCCAATATCATTGCACCCGCCTTGATTGAACTTTTGCTTCCTGTTTTGAGGTAAGAAAACACGGCAACATTAGCCCATAAAACCCAAAGGGTACCTCCTAATGTGCCTGTAAATTCATACCATTGCACCCAAGATGGTGAAGCTGAAAACGCATTTCCCAAAGCCAACCAAGGCCAACTTAAATCCCATCGGTGATGACCGTATTCATATAGAATCCAGAAAAGGGAGAAGAGTGCGAAAATTGCGAAAGAATAGGGCCTTGATTTTTGAATTTTTCGCAAAATCAAAAAGGGGAACGTCATAAACAACGAATTCAAAATCAACATAGCTGCAGCACCTGCGGGTGATGCAAAATACACCCACCACGTTGTAGTTAAATTCCATGCAAAAAAAGCCAGGTAAAGCAGTCCAAAATACCGGATTAATGAAGCCTTAATCAGTCGATCGTGCAATACCCAAAAAGGGACAAAAGCGATGAACAATAGTGGGGTAATCCCTATGGGCTCCCAAGCTAAAACAAACAAAATCGCCGGTAAAAATACCCATATCCAAATAGAACTATTCGGAATCTTCGATCTCAGTTGGGTTATTTGCGTTTTTAACACCTTCCAAAACTACAACAAATTCGCCTTTTGGAGCTCGATTTTCAAAATGCGTAACCAGTTCTGTTAAAGTACCATTAACAGTTTCTTCAAATTTTTTGGTTAATTCACGTGAAACACTCGCTTTTCGATGAGGTTCACAATATTCAGCGAGGGCCGTAAGGGTCTTTAACAACTTGTGCGGACTTTCGTAAAAAACAAGCGTGTCGGAATGCTGTGCCCATTCCATTAGTTTGGTTTGTCTGCCTTTCTTTTGTGGCAAAAAACCCTCAAACGTAAATTTATTAACAGGAAATCCGCTTTTAATCAATGCGGGCAAGAAGGCAGTTGCCCCTGGCAGTACTTCAATTTCAATTCCTTGCGCTATTGCTTCTCGAGTAAGTAAATATCCAGGGTCCGAAATTGCGGGCATTCCCGCATCAGAAACTTGCGCTATATGTGCTCCCTCTTGAAGTTCCTGAATGTATTTACTTAGTTTGTGATGTTCATTATGAATATGAAAACTTTCGCAATGCGTATTAATTTCATAATGATTTAATAAAACCCGGGTAGTCCGGGTATCTTCTGCTAAAATCTTCTGAACCGATTTTAAAACAGAAACGGCCCGGTAAGTTATGTCTCCCAAGTTTCCAATCGGAGTAGGGATAATATATAACTTACCGGACATATTCTCGTTGTTATTTAGCAATCCCTACAGAGCGCTTTTCACGGATAACCGTAATTTTCACTTGACCTGGGTAACGCATTTCTGTCATAATTCTGCTCGACAATTCAAAGGCCAACGTATCGGCCTGATCATCGTTGGTGTTTTCAGCGCCCATAATAATGCGCAATTCTCTACCAGCTTGAATCGCAAAGGCCTTCTCAACACCTGGATAACTCAAAGCCATGTTCTCCATTTCCTTGATACGTTCCACGTATTGTTCATCTCCACGACGTGCGCCAGGTCTAGAACCACTAATGGCATCACACGCTTGTACAACAGGACTCAGCAAACTGGTCATTTCAATCTCGTCATGGTGGGCACCAACGGCATTACACACTTCGGGATGTTCTCCATATTTTTCACAGAGTTTCATACCCAACAGTGCGTGAGGCGTTTCCTCGTCGTTATCCGGGCATTTACCGATATCGTGCAAAAGACCTGCACGTTTTGCCAATTTCACATTTAGCCCCATTTCAGCAGCCATGGTTGCACACAAACGCGCCACTTCCCTACTGTGCTTCAATAGGTTTTGTCCATAAGAACTTCTGAATCGCATACGACCCACATAGCGGATCAATTCGGGATGTAAGCCAGTTATTCCAAGATCAACTACGGCACGTTCACCCCATTCAATGACCTCTTCTTCAATTTGCTTTTTTGTTTTCTCTACAACCTCTTCAATACGAGCAGGGTGTATGCGGCCATCTCGGATTAATCTTTCTAAGGATACCCGAGCAACTTCTCTACGAATGGGATCGTAACAACTTAAAACGATGGTTTCAGGGGTATCGTCAATAAGAATCTCAACTCCGGTTGCGGCTTCAAATGCTTTAATATTCCGACCTTCTCTCCCAATTATTCTACCTTTAACATCGTCAGATTCCAATGGAAAAGCAGTTACTGTATTGTCAATAGCCAATTCCGCAGCGGTTCTTTGAATGG
>JAULUW010000107.1:0-1032 GCA_032111345.1 Bacteroidia bacterium | reverse complement strand
AGTTTGTAGAACGATCCGTTTTGCTTCGCGAGTAGCCCCTAATTTTGCCTCTTCCACAATAGTTTTGGCCAGTGTTAAACCTTCGGAATGTGTTTTGGCACGAATAGCCTCCATCATTTTTTCGCGAGCTTCTTCCTGTGATAGTCCTGCTACCGTTTCCAATTGTTTGAGTTGCTGCTCTCGCATTAGGGTTAATTCCTGCTCGCGTTTTTTATAACTCTCTAACTGCGCGTCTAAGCGTTGACCTTTTTGCTGGGTTTCATCTTCTTTTTGTTTTAGATTTTTAATCTTATCGTCTAAAGACTGTTCCTTTTGCTTAAGTCGGTTCTCTGAATTCGAGAGTTCCTGAGAACGCTTATTGGTTTCCTTTTCGTATTCAGAACGAAGCTGCATGTATTTTTCTTTGGCTTCGAGGATACGATCTTTCTTGAGGTTTTCACCCTGCATTTTGGCTTCTTCCAAAATGCGATTTTTTTCAATTTCTAATTGTTTTTTGCGGGCCGAAACAAATAGCACATAGCCTAGGCCAGCACCTGCAATCAGTCCAATTAAGATAAATAAAATACTTTCCATGTTACTCCTTATTATACATTACGGAGCACCTATTTACATAAATTGATTAATCAAATGAATCCAACAATTGTTCAAGTTCTGTTAATTGGTTTTCGTTAGGTTCGTTTTTAAATTGACATTCACCACGAACTACTTCGCCAGCCAAATCTAATGCGGCCCAAGATAAGCGATCCATTGGATCACTGGAGCCGAAACGCCGAAAACCGGTTATTCTTTTATTTAACAGTTCAACTGCCGACAAAACCTGTTGCTCATCATTTTTGGCTACTCGCAAACGCATAGTGCGTTCATCTATAACCACAGAGAGAAGTACAGTTTCGTTTGTTTCCATTCTTATTAATCGTTTAGCAAATCAATGCACCGGTCTATGTCTCGTATTAATTCGTTAATTTTAATTTTTAGCTCGTGATTGTCGGTTTTTTCAGCCGACATTTCTCTTGCAAGTTTAATCAATTTATT
>JAULUW010000106.1:0-1513 GCA_032111345.1 Bacteroidia bacterium | reverse complement strand
CTTCCGTCTAAGGGATCGATAGCTACGATATATTTTTCATGTTCACAACCTTCGACATAAATGATGCCTTCATTCTCCTCGGAGATAATCATCGACACTTCTTTGGTACGCGAGAGGGCCGAAATAAACACGTTATTGGCAATAACATCGAGTTTTTGTTGGTCTTCACCGTGCGGATTTATGGAACCATCTTCGCCTAAAATATCGATAAGACCTGCTTTTCGCACATCGCGATTTACTATCTTTGCAGCCAATTCGATGGCACGAAATATACGACTTAAAGATCCGTCTGCATTTGCGTGTAATGCTTGCTGGTCTACAATGTATTGCTCTAAGGTGGTTATTTCCGATTGCGCCATAAGAAAGTGTTTAATTATTCCGTTTATTTTGCAAAACAAGGCAAAAACCTTGGATTTTCCTTAAAAAAAAGAAAAAATAATGAAAATTTATAAATTTGGTGGGGCATCTGTAAAAAATGCAGAGGGAATTAAAAACGTAGCACGTATAATTTCCCAAGAACAAGAAGCTTCTGTATTAGTTGTTGTGTCGGCTATGGGCAAAACAACCAATGCCCTTGAAGCAGTTGTGGATGCCTGTTTTTACAATAAGCCCGAGTTAAATGAACTATTACTTAGTGTTAAAACGACACACATAAATATTATAAATGAATTATTTGATCACAGCGATGTGATGTTTATTAATGAAGTCGACAATCTGTTTTTAGAGTTAGAATGTGTAGTTGAAAACGATCAATTACATGAAGATTACGACTTCTTATACGACCAAATTATTACGTATGGAGAATTGATTTCGAGCCGCATACTGAGCAGTTATTTGCTGAAAATTGGAACGCGCACCCAATGGATAGATGCCCGAAACTTTATAATTACCGATAGCCGTTATCGCGACGCTCGTGTGCAGTGGGAAGACACCGAACGGATTATTAAAAGCCGTTTGGCTCCCCTCTCCAAGAAAAATCTGATTATAACCCAAGGATTTATGGGTAGAGGCGAAAAAGGTGAAACCACCACTTTAGGTCGTGAAGGCAGTGATTATTCAGCCGCAATTTTTGGCAAGGCCTTGGAGGCCGAAAGCGTTACCATTTGGAAAGATGTTCCGGGTGTATTAAATGCCGATCCCAAGCGCTTCGACAACACACAATTGCTCCCTGAACTCACCTATAACGATGCAATCGAATTGGCCTATTACGGCGCTTCGGTGATCCATCCAAAAACTATTCAGCCCTTAAAAGCAGCTAAAATACCTTTATATGTGCGCTCTTTTATCGATACAGATAGGTCGGGAACCCGTGTTTTTGAGGGAGTACACCGCATTGAAACGCCTTGTTTTATCTTAAAAGAAGCCCAATGGCTCTTGGAAATTAGCAGTTCTGATTTTACGTTTATCGCCGAAGACCATTTGCGAGAACTATTCGAATTGTTCTCCAAACATAAAGTGCGCGTGAATATTATGCAAAATTCTGCGATTCGTTTTCGATGTGCAATCGACCACA
>JAULUW010000105.1:0-3442 GCA_032111345.1 Bacteroidia bacterium | reverse complement strand
AATTTGATATTCTGGGTAAATACGTTGCCCGAATGCAACAAATCCAAAACGAACGGTAGTTGATCAAGTCTTTTTGCGAAATTCGCAATTAATGATGTTGATATTTTTGGCTTTTTTCGCAAAACAAGTGCGTAATTCCTAATTACCGCATTTACATTTCTATTTCATAGGCTTTCAATATACTACATAACAAAATAAGGCATTTCATGTGTGTCAAAAGTTACACAAACAGCCTGAAATAGTCAAAAAAGTACGCTTTATACTTACGTAAATTCATTCTAAATAAGGAATCCCCCAACGTAGGTTATCGTTTGTGAGGGGCTTTTTGTAAATTTGCCCTAAATCAATTAGTCGATATAAAACTAAATATGGGAGTATTATCGTTTATGTTTTCTTCGAGTCTCGGACGAAAACTCGTAATGGCAGTAACAGGCATTTCACTTATCGCCTTTCTTGTGGTCCACTGCGCCATCAATGCTACCGTCTTTTTCAATGACGGTGGAGAAACTTTTAACGTTGCCGCAGAATTCATGGCAAAAAACTGGTTCATTCGGACCGCTGAAATTGGCTTATTTGCCGGGCTTTTATGGCATATTGGCCAGGGTTTTTGGCTTACTGTTGACAACCGCAAACGTCGCAATGCCAAATACGGAGCCAGTGCAGGAAATGCCAATAGCAAATGGTACAGCCGCAGCATGGGTCTGCTCGGATCTATCATCTTAATATTTTTGGTAATGCACCTTAAACACTTCTGGGTCGTAAGTCGCTTTGGACTTCCACACGCTCTTGGACACCAGGAGTATCCTTCAGGAGCGCATTTAGAAAATTTGTATGTTGAAATGGTGAATGTATTCCAAAACCCCGTAGCCGTTATTGTTTATGTTTTAGGCTGTGCAGGTTTGGGTTATCATTTATTGCACGGTTTTGGAAGTGCGTTCCAAACTTTAGGCATCAACCACAAATCCTATACCCCATTGATCAATACGATCGGTGCGGCTTTTTCAATTATCGTTCCCCTCATTTTTGCCCTAATCCCCGTGGTTATGCACCTCGGCTTAATCAAATAACACTATGAAATTAGATGCTAAAATACCCGAAGGATCTTTAGACCAAAAATGGACAAAATACAAAAGTTCCGTTCCCTTGGTAAATCCTGCCAATAAGCGCAACCTTAATATCATTGTAGTAGGTACCGGATTGGCGGGTGCAAGTGCTGCCGCCTCATTAGCCGAAATGGGCTATCAAGTATCTGCGTTTTGTTTCCAAGATTCCCCACGTCGTGCACATTCCATTGCGGCACAAGGGGGCATCAATGCTGCAAAAAATTATCAAAACGATGGTGACAGTATTCACCGTTTATTTTACGATACCATTAAAGGAGGAGACTATCGCGCTCGCGAGGCCAATGTACACCGTTTGGCAGAAGTTTCTACCAATATCATCGATCAATGTGTGGCTCAAGGGGTACCCTTTGCACGTGAATACGGGGGAACCCTAAGCAACCGCTCTTTCGGGGGAACCCAAGTACAAAGAACATTCTACGCGGCGGGTCAAACCGGTCAACAATTGTTATTAGGTGCTTATTCCGCATTGGAAAGACAAGTGGGATTGGGCAATGTAACCATGTACACCCGTCATGAAATGATAGAAGTGGTAAAAATTGATGGCAAGGCACGCGGAATTATTGCGCGCGATTTGGTGAGCGGAAAGCTTGAGCGTCACTTTGCACATGCTGTTCTATTGTGCACCGGTGGCTACGGAAACGTTTTCTATCTAAGTACCAATGCAATGGGTAGCAACGTAACCGCAGCATGGAAAGCACATAAGGCGGGAGCCTTGTTTGGAAACCCATGCTTTACGCAAATCCATCCAACTTGTATTCCTGTTTCCGGTCATTACCAATCTAAACTTACCCTCATGAGTGAGTCCTTGCGTAACGATGGCCGTATATGGGTTCCTGCTAAAAAAGGCGATGATAGACATCCCAACGACATTCCGGAATCAGAACGCGATTATTACCTAGAGCGCCGATATCCTGCATTTGGGAACTTAGTTCCTCGTGATATCGCGAGCCGCGCGGCCAAAGAGCGCTGCGATGCCGGTTACGGTGTAGGACCAAGCAAAATGGCCGTTTACTTGGATTTCAAGTACAATACCATGAACAAATACGGTCGTGCGGAAGCTGCCAAATTAGGCATCTCAAATCCAGACGATGAAACTTTATTGCGATTAGGTAAAGAAAAGGTTAAACAGCAATACGGTAACTTGTTTGATATGTACAAACAAATCACGGCTGAAGACCCTTACGAAGCGCCCATGAGAATATATCCTGCCGTTCACTATACGATGGGTGGTTTATGGGTAGATTATGAATTGCAAACTACCGTTCCTGGACTTTATGCATTGGGAGAGGCTAATTTTTCTGATCACGGGGCCAACCGTTTAGGAGCGTCTGCCTTGATGCAAGGTCTTGCCGATGGATATTTTGTAATTCCTTACACAATTGGAAACTACTTAAGTAAGGAAATTCACACCAAACCTATTCCAACGGATCACGAAGCTTTTGTGGAAGCTGAAAAAAGAGCGAACGAACGCATTACCGGATTTTTAGCCATAAATGGCACCCGTTCTGTAGAAAGTTACCACCGCGAATTAGGACTTATCATGTGGAATAAATGTGGTATGGCTCGTAACGCAGAGGGTCTCAAAGAAGCAATTAATGAAATCAAAGCCCTAAGAGAAGATTTCTACAAAAATGTACGTGTACCTGGAACTGATACCGGATTCAACCCCGAATTAGACAAAGCGGGTCGCGTTGCCGACTTCCTTGAATTAGGCGAATTGATGTGCTTAGATGCATTGTCACGGGAAGAGAGTTGCGGCGGTCATTTTAGAGAAGAATTCCAAACTGAAGAAGGAGAAGCGCTGCGCGACGACGAGAAATTCTTAAGTGTTTTTGCTTGGGAAAACATGGGTAACAACGAATACCAACTACACCGCGAAGACCTCAATTACGAAAATATCAAAATCCAACAACGCAGTTATAAATAATTGACATGGGAAACACAATGAATATTAACCTGAAAGTTTGGCGCCAGCAGAATGAACATGCTCAAGGCCATTTTGAAGAACATAAAGTTCAAGCAAGTCCCGATATGAGCTTCCTTGAAATGTTCGACGTTTTGAACGAACAACTCATAGAAACCGGAAAAGAACCCATCGCATTTGACCATGATTGCCGCGAAGGTATTTGTGGAATGTGCTCCATGGTAATTAACGGTAGACCTCATGGACCTAAAGGCGGTGTAACCACCTGTCAATTACACATGAGAAGTTTTAACGATGGCGATACCGTTGTGGTTGAACCTTGGAGAGCGAATGCATTTCCTGTTATTCGCGATTTGAGCGTTAACCGCGGCGCGTTCGACCGCATTATTGCTTC
>JAULUW010000104.1:0-2075 GCA_032111345.1 Bacteroidia bacterium | reverse complement strand
TCCAAATCCTCCCCACTATTAAATTTGTAATTGATGAGAAGGGTGGGTGTTTCATATTGTTTTCTGAGTGAAAACAGATGCGAAACCCCTTTGTCAAAGTCGTGATTGCCTAAAGTAGTGGCATCGTAACCAATTTGCTGCATCCATTGAAGTTCGGGATGCCCTTGAAACATATTGAAGTATGGAGTCCCTTGGAAAACATCTCCAGAGTCGAAAAGGGTAATATGTTCGTGTTTATTGCGATGGCTATTGATTACTTGTGTCAATCGCGCTATTCCTCCTTCATTTGCATGGCGTTTGTGGGAGGCGGGAAAGGGCATGAAACGGCTGTGGAAATCATTGGTGTGTAAAATAGACCAGGTGTTTTTACGCGAGGGCATGGCCTTCGCATAGCGCATTAAAAACCCGCTTGCCAAAAGTATACTGCTTTGTTTTATGAAATTGCGTCGGTTCATGACTTTGTAATTAAAGGGAAATACCTCCCCTGCGTTCTTTGACGAAAATTGAAACGCGAGTGCTGACGGGTTAAGTTAAGAAACATAGGGTTAAGAGATGAAACTAGTGGGAATTGGTGTGAAATATCCTTGGATTTGGTCTGGCCTTTAAAGTCCCTTTCGTTTCATTTACTTCTGTTTGAATCTGTTCGAAAATGACATCTCGTAAAAAAGTCCCAGTCTGAATCAATCTTTTGGGATTCTTAAGCATGGTAAAACCATCTCCTCCGGTTTGCATAAAATCGACCGTGGCAATGCAGTAGCTTCTACGGCTGTCAAATGCGTTGCCATTAATTATTGCTTTGGTTATGCGGGTCGAATCCAAGTACAATATTCCTCCTGAGAGGGGTGTTCCTCCAATTTTCGCGACATAATCGAATAAATCAATCATTTGGGTTCCTGTCAAAATTAACAGTACAATTTCATTATCGAAGGGCATCACTTCAAAAATATCACCGCGTGTAACATTCCCGCTATCTATGGAGTTTCTCAATCCATTGTGATTCAAGATTGCCAATTCTGGAATGGGATATTTGTTTTTCCGGGCATATTTTTGCGACCAGTTTAAGGTGTAATCCGAAACCAAGCGTGCCAATGTAGCTTCGTGTTGTTGATTCTGTGTTATACGGCCCTTACTGCGAATAGGTCTAAATTCGACAGGAGTCCAAGCTATTACTTCATTCATTTGCAATGCCATTGAATCGGTAAGGGGCTGTAACCATTGTGCCACTAGAGAATCTGATTTAAACCTTTCGTTGATGATGATGGAATTTCCATTTAAATAATGGGGTTTCGGGGAGCAAGCCGCAAAAACGGCTATTGAAAATAGCAGATATAGGCGTAAATCAAATGTATTTTTAATGAGCATGTACCGGGGTAAAAATAGATAACATTCGGGAAACAAATTGTTAATTTAAGGTAATCAAGATGTAAAATAAAAAAACTAAGTTTGAACTCCCATTATTTTTCGGGAATTTTGCAAAATATTATGAGAAAATTATCTGCATTAATCGCAAGTATTGTCCTGATGGGCTCCACAATGGCGCAGGAAATCACCCCCTGCGATGAGTTGTTTTTGAGTGAATACGTGGAAGGTTCCCGTAATAACAAAGCCCTAGAAATTTATAACCCAAGCAATCGCACCATCGATTTGAAAGATTATCGAGTGACCCGCTGGCAGAATGGCTCGGCTACTTGGGCAAGCCAATATTCAGATGTGTTATCAGGTACCATTGGGCCAAAAGAGACTAAGGTTTTAGTTATCGATAAGCGTGACACCACTAAAAGTGGTGTAGATACACCCGTTGTTTCTACGTTGCGTGTGAAAGCCGATTTGTTTTTATCACCCGTTTATGACGTTTCATACAGTATGTATTTCAATGGGGATGATGCCATGTCTTTAGATCGCTATTATGCTGATTTCAGTACTTGGGTAACCGTAGACATCATGGGTAAAATTGGCGAACGTCCTCCATTTGGTGGTTGGAGTGATTCCTTCCCTTATAACAGTGGTTTAGGAAAATGGTATACTTCGAATCATACCCTCGTGCGTAAATCAGAAGTATTGACAGGGATTGATAC
>JAULUW010000103.1:0-4562 GCA_032111345.1 Bacteroidia bacterium | reverse complement strand
TTGCACCAAGGCATCTTGAACACCGGCATACCAACTGTAACTCTTGGTTAAACTGATGGGCAACTCGATGCTGTTCACAATATGCAACATGGCAACGGTTACCCAAGTTGCGATATAGAACCAAATAGCTACATATAAATGGCTTTCTCTGCGTTTGAGAATGGTTCCAAACATATTGATACCAAACACCACCCAAATAAGGGTAATGGCGATATCTAAGGGCCATTCTAACTCGGCATATTCTTTACCTGTTGTATATCCCATCCAGAGCGTTAATGCACCAAAAAGGATGATCAATTGCCAACCCCAAAAGTGTATTTTACTAAGCAGGTCGCTGAACATGCGCGCTTTTACCAATCGCTGCAGCGAATAGTACACGCCCATAAAAATACCGTTTCCTACAAAGGCAAAAATTACTGCATTTGTATGAACGGGACGCATTCTACCAAAAGTAGTGGGGCCCCAGTTGAGGTTAATTTGTGGAAAATACAAGGCTATTGCCGCCCATAGCCCGGCGGTAAAGCCAATAATCGCCCAGAAAATAGTTGCATAAGCAAACCATTTCACAGGCCGATTGTCGTAAGAAAACTTTTCAAGTTGCATTTTTTATTTCGTTTGGGGTTTAGTTTTTTTAGGGGAAATATTGTCGTGTAAAATACGATATGCATGCGCTTCTGGGTCTTCGAACTGGCCCGTGCTTGCGCTCCATAAATAGGCCGCAAGGAAAATCCCTGCCACCAATATGCTAAATATCATGAGTAGAATTATCACCGACATATACCTTACAAAATTGGGTTTTTCATAGGCCTATTGGCAATGATGTCTCTCATACTTAAATATGATTTTAATCATGTTTTCAATTTGAGTTTTTTAGCCATATACAAGGAGCCGAGCCATGTAAACAATACAATTGAGATGGAACTCGCAGGCATTAAAATAGCTGCAATTATGGGATTTAAATTCCCGCTAACCGCAAAACTCACTCCTATGATATTATATAAGATAGATAGGGTAAAACTCCACCAAATTACGCGGCGCATGCCTCTTGCCATCGCTAAGAAACGGGGTAAAAAAGCGAGTTTGGACCCTACAATAATGGCATCGGAACCGGGCGTAAAATAGGAAATATCCTCGGCAACGGCTATCCCCACATGGGCCGACATCAAGGCACCCGCATCGTTCAAACCATCGCCCAACATCAAAACGGGCGTACCCGCAAGCTGCCATTGCGAAACATAATGCTCCTTATCTTGAGGTTTCTGGTTAAACTGCATGGGCGTATTTGCGGGCATAATACCTTCGAGCAGGCCTTTATCGGCCTCATTATCGCCACTCAGCAATGCCAATTTATAAGATTTTGACAAATATTTAATTCCCGATGCCAAATGAGGTCGTAAGGCACTCTTAAATTCAAAGTAGCCATAAATATCACCCGAAATTGAAAGCCAAATTTGGCTGCTATTGACCTTTTCTAAGAATGGCTTGGCTCCTACAAATTCCGGACTTCCTAAGCGGATTTCTTGTTGATTCCAAAGGGCCTTTACTCCCATTCCAGGGATGTTTTCCAGGGCATCGAGCGAAACTTGGTATCCTCCTAAAAATTGGGAAAGTTTGCGGGCATAAGGATGTACGGATTCTCGCCCTAGCGTTTGCACGGCATCCTTTTCTGCTTCACTCAAGGTTTTTCCCGAATAGCTAATTTGTGGATTATGAGCGTCTGTTAAGGTTCCCGTTTTATCAAAAACAACTACCGCAATTTCATTCAACTTTTCCAGAACATTCGCTCCTTTTGCATAGAGTCCATTTTTCGCAAATAAAGATAAAAAATGCCCATGTGTGAAGGTAACGCTGAGCAGCAGGGCACAGGGACAGGCAACAATAAGCACTGCGGTTACGGCGTTCCAAATCTTCCCGGCATCGTAAAAAGCCCAATATAAGGCTGCCGCGATGGCAATACTAAAAACCGCCATCGTAAAATACATGCTAGCCTTTTGAACATAAGAACTTTCAATGCGTGAATGTTGCGTTTCTTTAGTTTCATTTTTATTCCACAACGATACCAGATAACTTTGGGAAACGGTTTTTTGCGCCATAACCCGGATGGACGCTCCCAATTGCCTGCCGCCGGCATATATAAAAGAGCCGGCATCTAAAGAAACGGGTTGGCTTTCTCCTGTTACAAAACTGTAATCGATAAGGGCTTTGCCTGCTACCAATAAGCCGTCTACGGGTACAATTTCTTTGCTGTGAATGACCAATTCATCGTTGATTTTTATTTTAGGTAAAGAGATACTCTCTTCTTTTCCTTCTTTAAACAATGTAGAGGAAATCGGAAAATAAGAGGAGAAATCTCGATTAAACGTAATGGTTTTATGCGTGTAGTCTTGCAATAAACGCCCCATCAACATAAAAAACACAATCCCACTAAGTGAATCAAAATACCCAGGACCTGTATGGGTAAACATTTCATAGATACTTCTAAAAAAGGTAATCGCCATCGCTAGAACAATGGGTAAATCAATGTTCAAATAGCGTTCTTTGATGCCGCCCCATGCCAATTTGTAAAATTCAGTGGCGCTATAGGTAAGTACGGGTACGATTAGCACTAAAATCAACCATTGGAAATAGGGTTTAAGTCCATCTAAATCGGTGCCGTAAGCAAAATATTCCGGAAAACTAAGCAACATAATATTGCCAAAGGCAAAACCTGCCACGCCTAGACGGTATACCCGAGAGCGATCGGTTTTGGCAATTCCAGAAACCGAACCGATATCGCTCAAACTGAAATAGGGTTCATACCCGAGCCTGCTCAAGGTTAAGGCAATTTCAAAAGCAGTCGTTTCGTTTTTTGCAAAAATTACTTGCAATTCTTTTTGCGAAAAATTCAATTTAGCCCCTTGAACGCCTGGATGTACTTTATTCAGATTCTCTAACAAATACAAACAAGAACTGCAATGTACTTGGGGCAAATAATACTTAAAATGGATATGTGTATCGTCTTCAAATATGCGCAATTGTGCTAAGACCTCAGGATCTTTCAGAAACGCAAAACGGTGGGTGTCGCCAGATTCTTGTGCAATCGTGTTTCCCGGTTTTTCGCCAAGATCATAAAATTGACATAAATTATTTTGTTCTATAATTTGATATACCGATTTGCAACCTTGGCAACAAAAACTTTTATCTTCAAAAACCAGTGGATTTCGACTGGGAGACCCGCAATGATAGCATTCCGCAGAAGTTTCGATTTTAGGATTCATAGTAATGAGACGCTTTATGGTGTAGGTTTTTTAGAAGAGGTATTAGGGTAGACTCACAAAAATTGAGATACTTTAAAAATTCCTGATGCAAATTGAAGGTCGTTAAACACTGACCCTTTTTTTCTTCCGTCCAATTTTCTTGTAGTACAAACGAATCGCAATGCCGTCTTAAGTTGTCTAAAGCTTTGCGTTGCTTTTCATGGGTAGATCGCAGTACCGTAAATCCATTAAAGGGTTGTGCACAGTTGTTGTCGGACAAGCATTTTTGAACTGCGGGAACCAAAACCATATTAAAAAGGCGTTTCAGGCTCTCAAATTCTTGCCTAAAAATCGAAATACTCTGTGCTACCTCTTGTGTATATTTTTCCGTGTTGCGTACGGCATCCAAACGAAACTGCAGTAAATCCATTTGAGATTGCACACTTACAAACAATTTATTTTGTATGTGTTGAATAGATTCTTGAACGCTATATATTTCCTGAAAAAACATAGTTGAAGAACCTGCAATTTGGGACAAATTGCCAACTAGAAAAATGACCTTTGTGATATGTTTATATGATTAAAATCATGTTTTAATCGCGTCGATTCGGCCGATATAGCGGTGTTGTAAGGGCGTCAATAAAAAAATATGTATATTTTTGTATCATGAGCGGAACCTATAAACAACAAACCTATCTAATCGCAGGATTGATATTAATGTCTATTGGGATAATTTGGTTGTTTAATGCCATTGGTGTTGAACTTCCCGAACATCTGATTTCAATACCTACTTTGGTTACGGTTAGCGGATTGATTGTTTTGGTAAAAGCCCAATTCAAAAGCGAATCGGGCTGGATATTATTTGCGTTTGGCATAGTATTGTTGCTAAACCGATTTATTCCGGATAGAAATTTGATTCAAATCGGTACCGCGAGTATTATATTGATTTTGGGTGCCTATTATTTATTGCGATATTTCACAGATAGTCGCGCTTCATCTGAAAAAACAGGCACATTTTAATCTTTTTCTAAATAAAAACTTAATTTTGGCATACATATTGCAATGTCCAACATAAACAAACCCAATATGAGAACCCTCTTTTTTATACTCGGCAGCTTTTTAGTTTCACAAGTGCATGCGCAGTTGGTAGTGAATCTAGCCGATTTTGCAAGCAATCCTTCTAAATTCAACGGAAGGCATATCGTTTTGCGAGGGGTTACTGTTTCAAAAAATTCGGCCTCTGGTTTAAGTTTAAACGGACCCCAAACGATATCAGGTACTACCCCTACTTCGGCACCCAATATGCTTGGAAGTGCCACACTTTTG
>JAULUW010000102.1:0-29536 GCA_032111345.1 Bacteroidia bacterium | reverse complement strand
TTGTTTACCTTCTTTTCTCTAAAGAAAGTAATTGGAATCAATGAAATTGGTGAACCCTTAATTCAAGGAAATACCATGATGTACGATACCAAAGGGGTTCGTTGGGAAAAAATATTTAAAAGTATTAAGTAATTTAAGAAGGTGAATGATTTTCCGTCATTCACCTTCTTTACAATCCTAAAGTAGGCTATTTTGAAAGCCCGAATCAATTGTGCGATTCCTGTTTTCGAAGTTTTGTTAATGATGCCCACTTAAAGATGGTTTTATATATTTACAACTTTAGAATGGCTGGCTAAGTTGCCCGCAAAATTGGGAAGGTCAAATTCCTTATAAGGATCTAATCTTTCTATTTCTTCGGGTGTCAATAATCCCAGATGCTGCAATAAAGCCTGTGCGATTTGATATTGAGGCCCCATTTTACCATCGTCAACTTTTATGGAAATTCCCCATTTTTTATCTGGAATCGACAAACAATAAACGCCATCTGCACCTGTTTTTCCAATAATCCTACCCTTGGTTACAGCCATTAAATCCGTACAATATCTTTTGGTGCCGGCAACCATTTCCGGAAATTCAGCTACTGATTCTAATACCAATTTTGCCGCTTCTTTTTCATCATTAGATATGTGTGGACCTGGAGCGGTTAAATTTTTATACATCAATGCTTGGTGATATACGGACATCGCAAAAGTTGGAGCACTACACCCATCAATTCCTGAAATAAGTTCATCGATTTCTAATTCGGCAAAATTCGCAACCGTTTGTTTTACCAGCTGTTGTAATTTAAAATCAGGCGATAGATAGGTGGATGCATCTGTTTTGTGATAGGCATTATAGGCAAGGAATCCCACGTGTTTACCGCTGCAATTATTGTGCACCGCTGCTGCGAATTCGCCGTTTTTTATAAGCTTGATCCAATCTGATTTCCGCGTCGGATTTTGAGCACCGCACTTTAAACTCTCTTCGCTAAGACCGATTTTCACGAGCATTTCTCTAACCGCTTCGACGTGCATATCTTCACCATTATGAGAGCCGCACATCAGTGCAATTTCTTTTTTAGTAAAGTTGTAATACTGCGATATTCCAGAAGTTATAAGTGGAATATGTTGAACATATTTGAGGGCGCTTCGCGGGTAACATTTCTGGGTAATATCTCCTTTTTCGTAAATAACTTTTCCGGATTCATCTACCACACAGATTACACCGCGGTGAAAACTTTCTAGTAATCCACCACGGCTTACTTCTACCAAAATGGGGTTCATGTTTCTATTATAAATTTCGTTGTGCTAGCAAGAAAAGTACGGCCATTCTAACCGCTACTCCATTTTCAACTTGTTGAAGAATTATGCTATTATTACCATCGGCCACTTCACTGCTGATTTCAACCCCCCTATTAATAGGTCCTGGATGCATAATCAAAATATCCTTGCCCAATCGATTCATTCGTGTTTGGTCCAATCCATATAATGCGGAATATTCTTTTAAAGAGGGAAAAAATCGGGCATCTTGTCGTTCAAGTTGTATGCGTAGCATATTAGCTACATCTGCCCATTTCAGAGCTTCATCGAGATTGTGCGATATTTTAACTCCCAAAGATTCGATATGTTTAGGTATGAGTGTTGCGGGACCGCAAACCATTACTTCAGCACCTAACAATTGCAGGCAATAAATATTACTTAAAGCCACTCGAGAGTGTTTAATATCCCCTACAATGAGTACTTTTTTGCCTTCGATACTTCCTTGGAAATGATTTCGAATGGAAAAGGCATCTAAAAGGGCTTGTGTAGGATGTTCATGTGTTCCATCACCGGCATTGATAATTTGCGAATCGACATGTTTGGCTAAAAATTGACACGCACCTGGGGCAGGATGTCGCATAACAATCATATCCACTTTCATACTGAGGATATTGTTTACGGTGTCAATAAGCGTTTCCCCTTTTTTTACGCTAGAGGAAGAGCTGGAGAAATTAACCACATCCGCGCCCAATCTTTTTTCTGCTAATTCAAATGAAACCCGGGTTCGGGTAGAATTCTCAAAGAAGAGGTTGGCAATGGTTATATCCCGGAGTGCGGGTGTTTTTTTAACGGGCGCTTTAAGTAATTCCGAAAAGGTATCGGCGGTTTCAAAAATCGACTCAATTTGCTGCCTTTGAAGTCCTTTTATTCCCAATAAATGCTTTATGATACCGGTGTTCATTATTTTTTATCTAAGAGCCAAACTGAAACTTCCGATTGGGTATTCCATTCTACTTTTACGAACTGTTTGGTATTTCTACTATCAATTGAAACTCCTTTATAGTCGGGCTTTATCGGTACTTCACGTTGATGTATGCGATCGACCATGACCAATAATTCAATCGCCTTAGGGCGTCCAAATCGCATAATGGCATCGATAGCGGCTCGAATACTTCTACCTGTATAAAGAACATCGTCGACTAAAATGATGCGCAAATTTTCTGTTGAGAATTCAATTTTAGAGGGTTTGGGAATATGAATGCCTCCTCTACTTATATCGTCTCTGTAGAAAGTATGATCTAAGGTTCCAAAAGATACGGGGCCTTGCAGATGCTTTTCAATTTCAGATTTAATAGCCGTTGCCAATTCTATACCTCTGGGCTGAAGGCCAATAATGGCAGATTGCTTAAAATCAGTATGATTTTCGATCAATTCCAGTGCAAATCTTTTAATAATCAGCTCGGTTTTCTGGGTATTGAGCAAGATTTTCTGGGAAGCATCAACGTTCATCGGCAAGTTCTAAAATAATGTTAAATTGATTTTCTGTAAGCGCAATAACCGAAAGTCGTGGCTGTTTAATAAGTCCTAAATCATGCAATCGAGGATCGCTTTTCATTTGAAGCAAATTTACGGGATTTTTTATTCTTTTCAGGGGTTTTACATCTACCACTACCCATTGTTCGCTTTCACTGGTAGGATCTTGGTATGCTTCTTTAACTACTTCGGCGATGCCCACTATTTCTTTACCTTCATTTGAATGGTAAAAATAACACCAATCACCTACCGACATTTCTCTCAAGTTGTTTCGGGCTTGATAGTTTCGAACACCATCCCAAAAGGTACGTTTTTCGGTTTCGAATTGTTCCCAACTGTACTTAAAGGGTTCTGATTTTATCAACCAATACTTCACACGAGCAAAATAATACCAAATCCTTCATAACAAAAAGTACAAAATAAATTCAATGCCCTCTGAGAGGTGTATTCCTGCGATTTCTGAGGGTCGAAGATTGCATTTGTTAATATTATTGCCTTATATTTGTTAAAAAATACGACAAAATGCATCTCAAGGAAAACATCAAATTACTAAGAAAACGCCGCAAACGCAGTCAAGAGGATGTTGCGGGTAGTTTAGGAATAACCCGTTCGGCATACAACAGCTATGAAAACGGTGTGGCGGAACCTGGAATATCCGTTTTGTTGAAACTTTCAGATTTTTATCAAGTCAACATTGATAAATTGCTGCGTGTTGATTTATCTAATCTTGGTGAAAATCAATTGGCACAATTGGAAAAAGGCTTTGATATAGACTTAGCAGGTACAAGACTTCGCATACTTGCGACCACGGTAGATTCTCAAAACGATGAAAATGTGGAATGGGTACCGGTAAAAGCGAAAGCGGGATATACGGCAGGATATGCAGATCCCGAATTTATTAAAATATTGCCCGCTTTTAACATGCCATTTTTGTCAGCCAATAAAAAATACCGCACCTTTCCAATTTCAGGTGATAGTATGCCTCCGGTTTTAGACGGTGGTTTTGTTACGGGAGAATATTTGCAAGATTGGAATATGGTAAAAAACGGGAGGCCCTATATCGTTGTCACCGAAGATGAAGGTATTGTGTTTAAAATTTTATACAACCGAATCGAGGAAGATGGAACTTTTTTATTGTGTTCTACCAATCCGATGTATCAGCCTTATCCCGTAAAAGTGCAGGAAATCCTAGAAATTTGGAAGTTTGTCCATTATATCAATCCGAAATTTGAAGAGCCATCGGCCTCCGACCAAAGCGATGTAGGTCCTACTTTGCGCATTTTACAACGAGAAATTGGCATGATTAAAGATAAAGTGAAGAACATAGAGGATAAAATTTAAACAGAGTATTTCCCTACATAGACTTGCAATAGTATATTCGCAGTCTCAATTCGTTTGAAGTATAATATGAAATTCAAAAAAGACACCTATTTGGAGTGGTACCGTATCATGATGTTGGTACGTCGTTTCGAAGAAAAGGCAGCACAGCTTTATGGCAAACAAAAAATCAAAGGATTTTGCCATTTATATATAGGACAAGAGGCATTGGTTGCGGCAATGAAAACGGCATTAACTCCCGATGATAAGGTAATCACGGCATATCGAGACCACGGCCATGCGCTTGCGCTTGGCATTACGGCGAATGAAGTTATGGCCGAACTTTATGGCAAAGTAACCGGTTGCAGTGGAGGAAAAGGGGGCAGTATGCACATGTTTTCTAAGGAAAAGAATTTTTTTGGAGGACATGGTATCGTAGGCGCTCAAATTCCTTTAGGTGCGGGTATGGCACTTGCAGAACAGTATAACGGAACAAAAAATGTATCCGTATGCTATTTTGGTGATGGTGCTGTACGTCAAGGAGCCTTGCACGAAGCTTTTAATATGGCTATGCTTTGGAAACTGCCGGTGATATTCATTTGTGAAAACAATGAATATGCTATGGGTACCAGTGTTTCACGTACGACAAACATGCTTGATATTTACAAAATAGGTGCAGCCTATGACATGCCAAGCTATCAAGTAGACGGTATGAAATGTGAAACCGTTCACGAAGCCATGTTTACAGCTGCTGAAAAAGCACGTGCGGGAGAAGGTCCCACCTTCTTGGAAATAAAAACCTACCGTTACAGAGGACATAGTATGAGCGATCCTGCGAGTTACAGAACGAAAGAAGAATTGCAGGAGTATAAAGAAAAAGATCCGATCGAAACGACCAAAATGAGCATCCTCAAAAACAAATTTGCTACCGAGGCTGAATTAGATGCGATCGAAGAGGAAATTATTAAAGAAGTCGAAGAAAGTGTAACATTTGCAGAAGAATCCGCACTGCCTGATGCTTCCTTACTATTTAGAGATGTATATGTGGAAGATGATTATCCATATATAATGGATTGATTACAAAAAAAAACAAAGTAGATTTACTATATTCGCCCCTTCAAATTATGGACAACCTAGACGCCTTAACGCAGTTTAAGAACAAACTATCTGCCTTTTACACCGAAAATAAGAAAAGTATTGGTATTGTTTCCGCAGTTATTGTAGCCAGTGTAGCCGGTGGTTACTACTGGGCGGCAAAATATATTCCTGAACAGGAGAGCAAAGCCGCCAAGGAATTAGCCCCTTTACATTTCTATTTCAAAAACGATTCCATGAACATCGTTATTAATGGAGATAAAGCACTACGCGTTAAGTCTGCAAAATCAATTGCCGACGAATATGGATCAACAAAAAAAGGAAAAGAAGCCGCTTTGATGTTGAGTATTGCCTATATGCGCAATAAAAAATATGAGGAAGCTTTAGAATATTTAGACCGTACCGAAGCAAACGACGAAATTCTTTCAGCATCAATTTTAAACATGCAGGCCGTATGTTATTCAAATTTGAATGAAGTAGAAAAAGCGGCATCTTATTTCGCTAAAGCCGGAGATGTTGCTGAAAATGAATTTTCTGCGGAATATTACAAACGTGCAGGTATTCATTATGAAAGCGCCAAGAATTTTGAAAAAGCCCTTCAATACTATCAAATTATTGCAGATAAATACCCAACCAGTGGTGTAGGATCTGACATTAATAAATACGTATACAAAATGAAGGCTAAATTGGGTGAATTCAATCCATAAGTCTTAATTTCCTGTGTCAGACGCGGTTTTCAAATACGACTTTACTCCACATACTCATTTTCTTACAAACCAAAAAGTGGGCATTGTAACGGCAATGTGGAACCAAGATATCACTTCGGCTTTAAAAGAAGGTGCAATAGATCGTTTATTGCATTTGGGTGTTAAACTTAACAATATATTTCTTTTAGATGTTCCAGGGGCCTTCGAACTTCCTTTAGCTGCATCGCAATTGTTCAAGCAAAAACATTGTGACGGTGTAATTGCTTTGGGTTGTGTAATAAAAGGCGATACACCGCATTTTGATTTTGTATGTCAAGGTGCTACACAAGGTATAATGTCTGTGGGTCTTGAAGTTCAAAAACCACTTGGTTTTGGGCTCATTACTACATTTACGCATCAACAAGCACTCGAGAGAACAGGCGGCATACACGGACACAAAGGAGTGGAAGCCGCAGAAACTGTGATTCAGCAATTAATTGAATATCAAAACCTATAACCAATTTCCTTACACTATTAGTATTGCCCAACGAAATGAATTCGCAATCTGAAAATTACAACGAGCAGTTACATCTGGCTGAAAACTTGATTACTCAACAAGAAGAGGATCAAAGCAATCGCGACAAATTCAGCCGATTAACAAAAGAAGAGATTATAGAGACAGCGGAAAGCTTGATACAGACAGCGGATGTAAAAAGCGCATACGAATCTCTGTTACTCTTAAAGGAAATTTACGAAAAACACAGTGCTGACGAAAAACCCGCTCAAATTCAAGAATGGGTTGCAGCTGGAAATGATGCCAAAGACTTTGTACCTGCCAATGATGAATTGAAAGCGAAGCTTCACGATATTTTCAATCGTTTTCATAAACTGCGCGAAGAAGAGAAAAAACGTGCCGAACTGGAAAAGTTGGCCAATCTCAAAGAAAAACAGGCTATTTTAGAAAAAATTCGTGCTTTGGTTGATTCTGAAGAAACTGAAAATACCTTGAGCGGATTGCGTGATTTAATGCGCAGTTGGAAGGAAGTTCGCACCATTCCTAAAGAATATCATGATGCATTGGCATCTGAATATCGCGTATTAATTGAAAAATATTACGACAACCTTTCTATTTTCAATGAACTAAAGGATTTAGATCGCGAAAAAAATCTAGAAATAAAGATTGACCTCATTATTAAAGTAGAAGCGCTTAAAGAAGAGACTTCTATGCGCAAGGCAATTGGAACTCTTAATAAATATCATGAGGATTGGAAAAACACAGGTCCAGTAAGGCGCGAAATTTCTGAAGAAATTTGGATGCGCTTTAAAGCGGCTAGCGACATCATCGTAGATCGGGTGAAACAACAAAGAGCCGAAATTGATGCAAAACGTCAACAGAATCTCGAAAAGAAACTTCTTCTCGTTGAAAAAAGCGAAACTGCGGTGACTGCAATGCCTGAAAATACGGCAGAATGGCAAAAACTTGGTAAAGAATTGGATTCATATTTTGAAGAATGGAAAAAAATTGGTCCCGTTCCTACTCAAAATAACGAAGAAATTTGGGCGCGTTTTCAAGGAGTGCGCAATACCTACTATACCGCGCGTAAAATCTATTTCAAAGATTTGAATAAGAATAAAGCTGAAAACCTAAAATTAAAAGAAGAGCTTTGTCAAATCGCTGAGTCATTGAAGGATTCTGAAGAATTCATGAAAACTTCAGACAAGTTCAAAGAAATTCAAGAAAAATGGAAGAAAATCGGACCCGTACCCGATGAACAAAATCAAGCTATCTGGAATAGGTTTCGTGCTGCCTTTGATGCATTTTTTGAACGTAGAAATGTATTTTTCGACGAAAGAAAAAAGCAGGAATCCGGAGCGGTTCAAGCGAGAGAAGCCATTATTAATTTACTTCAAAAAATAACGACCGAAGGTTCCGAAATTACTTTTGATAAATTAAAGGGGATTCAAGCGGATTGGAATAATGCCGGATTTGTTTCTGGAAAACGCTTCCATTCTTTAAATAATAAGTATCAAAAAATAATCGATCCCTTATTCCAAAAGCTCCGTGAAGAAAACAAAATGGATCGCGTTAAAAACGTGAAAAATTATGTAGACGGAATCAAAGATTCTGCAGACGGTAAATCAAAATTAAAAATTGAAGAGCGCAAACTGAAGGATATTATCAAAAAGATTGAAGATGAAATAGCAACTATTGATAACAATAAAAGCTTTTTTGCCCTATCAAAGAATGCCGACGCAGTTCTAAAACAATTTGATGATAAAATCAAAAAACTTAAAGAACAAAAAGATCGGATGCTTGCCGAGCTAAACGTTTACAAACAGAGTCAATCTTAAATGTTATCCTCTCTTACTCGGGTAATAGATTATATCGGGTATTTGTTTGGGTCTACAGATTTACACGGTATACACTCCCCTTTTATTTATAATTGGGCAAAGCATATTTTATATCATAAAGATGAAAAACGCATTGAGTCCGTTGAATTTCAACGGACTCAAATGTTAAAAAGCAACGGGGAAATTTTCAATACTTCCTTGCCTCAATTCGTAGATACCTATACCCTTTCCGCAAAACACGCCTTTGCACTAACTAAAATTGTGACTTATTTTGATATTCGCAAAATTTCAGAATATGGAAAAACCTGCGGTATCGAAACCAATTATGCATTATTTCATCCATTGAAACAAAAGGGCGTTTCCGTTTCCTATACCTATTACTCGCAATTAGAAAATCCCGTTAAAATTCAAACCAATGAAACGTGGTTACAATCTGATTTAGACCTCAATCCTAGTATTGATTGGAATTTGAGAATTCCAGATGATAAAATTTGGGAGTTATTTTTGATAAACCTAAGCGATGATCCTGAGGAATTATGGAAATGTTGGGAAGAAATTAAACCTAAATTGCACAATCATTGTATCGTTGTTTTTACCAATATCCGACATAGTGATGATCATTATTTGGCTTGGAAACAATTAACGCATGAATCAAAAATTACGATAGATATTGATGTTTTTAGAATGGGAATATTATTTTTTAGAAAAGAACAACCCAAAGAATCATTTTTATTGCGATATTAGATTATGGAATGGACACATAGTATCAGAGTGCGCTACGGAGAATGTGATCGAATGGGTTTCGTTCATCATTCGGTTTATGCCCTTTATTTTGAAGAAGCTCGAACCGAAATATTGAGAAATAAAGGACTAACCTATAAGGAAATGGAGGACGATGGTTTGATTATGCCCGTTCGAGCCATGTCACTAAGTTTTAAAAAAGCGGCAAAATACGATGACCTTTTGCGCATTCGTGTTTTTATAGAAGGGGAAATTCAAGTACGGGCTAATTTTCATTATGAAGTTTATAATCAAGAAGATACACTTTTGTGCACAGGGATTACAGAAATGTTTTTTGTGAATAAAGAAACAATGCGGCCCATGAAATTACCCGAAAAATATTTGAAATATTTGATTTAATGCCCAAATTCTATCGATCATACGACAAACATTTTGGAAAATCCATTACTCCTGAACCGGATAAACGTCCAGAAGAAAATCCTATTGCCAAAAAAATAAGACTTTATTTAGAATCGAAAACATTCAAAGGATTAAAAGGACATAGTTTGTATGAAATTGGTCGATATTTTATGCGTTCCTTATTTTTAGAAAATCTAAATGTTCGGGCCTCCTCATTAAGTTTTAATTTTTTCTTGGCTTTGTTTCCTGCGCTCATTTTTTTACTGACCTTAATTGCCTATTTACCCTACGACGGGTTAAAGACACAATTAATGGAGCAACTTGCATTAATTTTGCCGGAACGCTCTTATAAAGAAATTGCGGGAACCATTTCTGAAATCTTGAATAAGCAAAATTCCAGTTTGTTGTCCTTTGGTTTCTTATTAACCTTGTACTTTGCCTCTAATGCCTTCCATTTATTGATCAGTAGTTTCAATACCCGCTTGGTAGCTTCGACAAAACTGAAACAAAATTGGATTACAATTCGGGGGAAGGCGGTATTTTTAACCATTTTTCAAACTGTTTTAATTATCGTTTTTCTTTCTTTGATTACTTGGGCCTATCAAATCGAGAACTATATGGAAATTAATAAATGGCCCTTGGCCGGTGTTTATTCAATTTTAGTTGAACTTTTGAAATACCTATTAATGATGGGATTATTTTTACTTGCTATTTCTAGTTTGTATTATTTTGCACCTTCAAAAACCGATAAATGGCAGTTTTTTACCCTGGGATCGTTTTTGGCCAGTGCACTTTCCATTATTGCCACCTTTGGATTTTCCATTTATGTGAATAATTTCGATAGTTACAACAAAATCTATGGTTCAATTGGTGCCATTTTGGCCTTAATGGTATTGATTTATATCAATGTTTTTTTGGTAATCGTAGGGTTTGAGTTGAATACAAGTATCGATAAAGCTGAAATCCGACAAGCGATGAAAGCTATGAACTGACAAAGATTTTTTCAATAATTACTTCCCCATAAAATTCATTTACTTTTCCTACCACAAGATTTTTTTGTAAATAAATTTCATTTTTCAAAGGAGGATTATCCACTTTGATATACAAGGTTTTATCTTTTAATGTGATTTCGGTGGTGTGTTTTGAAATCATGGTTCCAAAAATTTCCGGCCAGTCTTTTTGTATTTGAGATTCTCGAGCTTTTGTATCCAGGCGATACCTTTTATACATTTGCTCAATTATGGAACTGATAGAAATATCCTTGTCTTTATGCCTCATTTAAATTGCTTTTTTGTCTTCCGTATGACAGATAAAAAACCAATCCGATAAAAAACCAAAGTCCAAACCACTTCCAGTTATCGGCTGTCATTCCAGTAAGCAAATATAGACAAATTGCAACTCCCAAAAGGGGAATTAAATTCCAATTTTGTGTCCACGCAAAATAAGCCAATATTACATAGGTACCCCATAAAATCCGGTGTGCCGTAACATACATGGGATCTCCATTTTGCCCTAAAATTTCAGTAAAATAATTGGGTATGAATGTGATACACAAAGAAACAGTTAATAGCAAAATTCCGATGAAAGTATATTTTCCATTGATGTACCAAAGTCTAAAGCCCGTTCCCTCTCCTTTTTTTCTTTGGGGAAGAAGTAAAACACCCCCGCAAACCAATACAAACGCAAATATGGTTCCAATGGACGTAAAATCTAAAACGAAAGATTCATCCGTAAAAAATATGGGCAATCCAACGACCACTCCCGTCATAATAGTAGAGAATCCGGGTGTCTTGAATTTCGGATGTATCGAAGCGAACTTCTTAGGTAATAATCCATCCCTACTCATAGACATCCAAATACGCGGTTGTCCCATTTGAAATACCAACAAAACACCTGTCATTGCAATTATAGCTGAGGCACCAACAATATATTCCAACCAATGTACTCCCTTATATTGCAAGGCAAACGCAAGTGGATCGTCTACGTTTAAAAGAGAATAAGGCACCATTCCTGTTAACACCAAGGAAATCAACACATATAAAACGGTACAAATGATTAAGGAATAAAACATACCACGAGGTAAATCCCGTTCAGGATTTTTGCTTTCCTCTGCTAAGGTACTAACCGCATCAAATCCGATATACGTAAAGAAGACCGCGGAAACACCTGCCATAATTCCCTTCATTCCGGAGGGATTAAAGGGTGTATAATTTTCTATATCAATATAAAATGCACCAACCCCAATAACCGCAATGATAATAATGAGTTTCAAAATCACCATGGCATTGCTTACCTGTTTACTTTCCTTGATACCGCGGTAAACCAAAAGCGTAACCAAAATATTAATGAGTACGGCGGGAGCATCGAAAATGATGCGTAAACCGCCCAATTTAGGTGCAAGGTGCCAAGCGGTAAGGGCATCTTTTTGATCGGTAGTGATATTTGTTAATGATGTAGATTCAGAAAAAACACGAGATGCCGTGCGATAATCCACCGTTAACCAACGCGGTATGTGGATGTGAAAGGCATCGAGCATGTGCGTAACATAACCCGACCAAGAAAATGCAATGTAAATATTTCCAATGGAATATTCCATAATCAATGCCCAGCCAATTATCCAAGCGAAAAGTTCACCAAATGATGCATAAGCATAGGTATAGGCACTACCAGAAACTGGAATTCTTGCTGCAAATTCTGCATAACAAAGTGCTGCAAAACCACATGCAATTGCACATATAATAAACAACCAAATTACGCCCGGTCCCCCTTCGGCACAGGCCCGTCCTACCGAGCTGAAAATACCACCACCAATAATGGCCGCAATACCGAAAAAAGTTAAATCTCTCAGGCCTAAAACCCTCGACATTTGCGATTCAGACGCGGTTGGAAAGTCTGTTTTACGTCGAAAAAGTGATTTAATCATGGAAAATGACTGCGATATTACCCACTTTATTCTTCTGCCCCAAATTATTTAATATCTTTGTTCATAATGAGATCGTTATTGGCTACTTTTCTTGTCAGCTTATTGCTTTTAAGCAATGGGATGATGACGGCAGTCATTGACGTATGTTGTGCCAACAATGCAATGCAAAATTCCCAGGAGGTTTCTTGTTGTGCACCCAAAAAGGATCCGTCAACCCCATCTTGTTGTGAAAACGATGCTAACGAGGAGGTAATTACCCATGAATCTTGTGAATTTGACTCCTGGTACTACTTTACAGCCAAATATTTTGAGAAAACCACTCAAAATTCTAAATCTGAATGCGCCATACTTTTTAACAAGTCAATCCCAAAATTCTCGATTGCTCTTAGTGCGCAATTTAAGTCCGCCCAATCTGGAATAGAACATCCTCCACCAAGATACATTGGGAGAATTGCCTTGGAGCAATTTTCCGTTTGGATTATTTAGAATAATTGTGTTGCAATATGTACGCATCATCGCGTATTCTATTTCCAATCAATTTTTTAAATATCCCAAACAACATGAAAAAACGCATTAAAAATATTATAACTCTCGTACTGAGCATTTTAACACTCAGCCTTAATTCTTGTGGACTTTTACAAGGTAATAAAAACAAAGTAAACACCTCCTTTACCGTTTATGGTAGCTGCGAAATGTGCAAGGAGCGTATAGAATCTTCCTTAGATCGCAAAGGGATTCAAACGGCGTATTGGAGCCAAGAAGATCAAAAATTATTTGTTACTTATAATTCTGAATTGTTTACCGAAGAGCAATTGCATAATATCGTCGCTATGGTGGGTCACGATACCGATAAAGTAAAGGCAGACGATATAGTTTATCAGAACTTGCCCGGTTGCTGTCATTATAGAAAGGACGAAACGAAATGGTAAGAATTATAGTTTGTAGCGGTATACTTCTTTTGGGAAGTCCCCTATTTGCTCAAATTGATACGTTAAAAACGGTTGAGATAAGCACGGAACAAAGTTCCCAAAAATACGATACCGATGGCGCTCGATTAAGCACGACAATAACGGAGAACGAATTTAAAAAAGCGGCTTGTTGTACGCTTTCGGAGAGTTTTGAGTTAAGTAATACCGTTGAAGTTTCGAATAAAGACGGTATTTCGGGTATCCGTCAAGTAGAAATGTTGGGCCTATCTGGGAAATATGTGTTAATGACACAAAAAAACATGCCCAATTTAAATGGTATTGCCCAATTGAATGGACTGTCTAATATACCTGGGGCTTTTGTAGCTAATGTGAATATTGCCAAAGGCAATGGAAGCACTACACTAGGTTTTGAGGGCTTGACAGGGGGTATCGATTACGACCTAAAATCAAGTGCTAAAGATCCCCGTTTATTTTTAAACGGTTATCAAAACAACCAAGGTCGTTCGGAAGTCAATCTGATGTTGAAAAACGAAATCAATCCCAATTTGCGCAATTTTACCTATTTGCATGGTGGAACTCAATGGATCACTACAGATATGAATCGGGATGGGTATACCGATATGCCCATTACCGATCGTATTTATTTGGGCAATCAAACACACTTTCAAACCAAAAATACCGAAGGTATGATTGGTGCAACTTTTTGGAATGATAAAAAACTGGGAGGTGCAACCAATGAAATTGGAGGCTCGGAAATCACAACAAATCCAAGTAATTTCCTTTTTAAAAGTAACGAACAACGGTTAGATGTATTCGCAAAATTGGGCATCATTCCCGATGAAGGAGAAACTACTTTTGGTAATATTCTGAACCTATCCCACCACCGTATGAATTACAACCTCAACTCTTTGTTGGGTAGACTGTATGCTGCCGATGAAATGCGTTTGAGTTACAGTGGATTGATGCAAACGGAAATCACTGAAATATGGGGCTTAAAAACTGGGGTTTCTTTTTTAGCGAGCCAATTAGAAGAAACCTTAATGGGTAATCGCGAATCTATACCTGTTTTGGGACAAACCTATACAGGTAATGTAAATGAATTACAATTTGGTGGATTTGCAGAAGCCGTTTATGCTACTGAATCCTTAAAAATGGTATTCGGAGCACGCGTTGATCATTCAAACTATTACGGCTGGTTTTTCACCCCTAGGACCCACCTAAAATGGGATATCAATCGCAATAACAGTCTCTTTTTCCAAGGGGGGTATGGCCGCCGACAAGCCTATGTAATTGCGGAGAATATTCCATTACTTATAAATAACCGAATTTTGGAGGCACCTTTTCTTAGAGAAAATAACGGCAATTTATATCCGTATGGTCTCGGTCAGGAAAGAGGTTGGAACTATGGCGTTTCTTATTTAAAGCGTTTGATGTTTTGGGGATATCCGAGTTCTATTTCGGTTGATGTTTTCAGGAATCAATTCGACAGCCGAATCGTTGTTGACCAGGAATCCTTTGAAATGGTTAAATTTGTTCATCTCAAGGGCGCTGACGCTGGATTCTCAGAAAGTATTCATACGGAATGGAGCTTTATGCCTGCAATGCGCTTTGAAGTGCGATTGGCATATCGGTACGTAAATAATATTCAGCAATTAGGCGATCGCATGCAATTAACGCCCTTATTGAGCCGTCATCGCGGTTTGGCGACACTTACTTACAAGACTCGGAACAAATGGTATTTTGATTTAGTGGGTAGCTTAAACGGTCCTAAAAGAGTGTTCGAACTACCTGGAGTCAGAGGAATACCCGCAACCACTAATGGGACTGAAACGCCAACGTATGCCTTGTTCAATGCGCAAATCCGAAAAACTTTTCCATTCGGATTGGAACTCTATATAGGTGCTGAAAATCTGGGTAATTTCAGGCAAATGGATCCAATTTTTACGTATCCTAGCGGATCCAATGCAATCGATGCGAGTTACAGTTGGGGACCCGCAAATGGAAGAATGTTTTATTTTGGATTTCGTTACGAATTGAATTGAAAGCAAAAAGCGGATCTGAAAGTACGTTTCAGATCCGCTTTAAATTGGTTTGATTGAAAAGGTTATCAAGCCTTAACGTAAATACCCATCAAGAGTTGTTATTCTGAATAGGTTTGAGAATTTGTTCAAACGGTACCTCTTTATGGTAAACAAAAAAATCGATCCAATATTTAATGATATCATTGAGATTATAATCAATGATGTCCATTAATTTCTTTTGATCGTTTTCATCGAGTTCAGGAAGGTCGCCGATACGCGCCATTTCATACCCTTTAAATAAGCCGTTTTCTAGGTGCACGATGATTTTCGACAATTTCTCACTATTCTCCACATGGCCGTAAAACACCAAGGGCTCCCTGTCTTTACGGCTGATGTAAATTTGCAAGCCCATGTAATCAAACAGGTGCTGTTCATCGGTAACGTAAGTTTGGATTGATAATGCCATTGTGTAACTTTTGTAAAGTTAAACACTTTTGTTGAGCATTTTTTAATTTTGTCTAATTTTTTGTTGGATATAATTAGAAATAACCTCGTAAAGATGTTTTTCTAGGGGGAAATCGTGTAATTCCTCAAGATGCCTTTGTAAGGTTGGAATATCTTTGCGCATAGCCGGACCCGTTTGCAGGGCGGCTGCAGGACTCACAGACCATCTTGCAATCGTTTGTTGGGCAATAGGCAATAAGGCATTGAGAATTTCATCTCGAGAAAAATCTTGAAGGGTATTTTCCGCCGCCACAAGCATGGCATTGGTAAAATTATTTACAAAAACCGCCGCTAAGTGCAAATTTCTGCGGCGTTTAGAATCGCAAAATTCAAAGGATTTGTTCAGCTTCCCACTCAAATTCACAAAATAGGTATGGGCTTTGTCGTTGTAGGCTTCTATAAAAACAGGTATTTCGGACCAAAGGATGTTCACATTTTTTCGAAAACTGTATAAGGGATACCATACCGCCACGTGTGATTTCCAGTGATCCTCCATCTCTAAGTTACCGGAACAATAAATCAATAACGCATTGAAAACCCTCAATTTTTCAATTATTTCAGGGATTGCTGCGTCTGGGATGCATAGCCAAACGACATCCTCAGGTTTCAAGTTAGCTGTTTCTAAATCCAGTTTCACATTGAGCCAATTATAGGCAATACCTTTTTGCTCAAATAATGCTGAAACATGCGACCCTAAATTTCCATTTCCTATTATATATGTATTTTGAGGCATAATGGCTTTAGGGTTCAATTTTGAAGCATTTACACGGCTAATTTTCGTTGGATTCGTATTCGGTTGCTAATTGCAAAAATAAATCCAAAAACCATGATAATTGTTCCGGCCCAAACCAAATTTATCCAAGGAAACTCTACCACTTTCAAAACCACATAATCCCGAACGGGTTCCTTTTCCCCTGTTTGAATGATAAACGTAATTTTTTGTTTCGCCGGATCTGGATCTTGAATATTAAAACTTATTAAGCTGGCATAAACGCCTAAGGCGTCCTTTTGATCGGCTATGCTCTCTAGATTGCCTGATTTTTCATTAATAAGTATCTGCGGATATAAGGTATCTAGCTGATTCAAGCGTTTCGCTAGTAAAACCAAACGTAGAACCAAACCCTCTGGCGTTGCGGATTTCTCAATCGCAATGGGGGTTAATTGACATTTTCCAGAATTGGTTGTAAAAACAGCATTCAAGCTCACCGTATCGTTTCGGAATCCGCTAAAAGGCTCTTTTTTATCCATTCCGCTTTCATAATTGATGTGCGTGAATACATCTTTATGAATATAATGCTTGGTTGAAGGTTCTGCCAAAAGTCCCATTTTAGGATTATTTTGAGTCTTCGGTACTAATGTGAATGAATCGCCTGCCTTGTTCCAAAACTTGACAAAGAAGAATTTATCCAAAGAATCGTAGTGAATGCCTTGAACAAAACGCTGGTATTGCACCGAATAGTCTCCCATTTCAGTAGGTACATCTTTATAAAGAATTCGATTTTCTCTATTAAACTGCATACCCTTTTCGTCGATATTCCCTTTTTCATCTTGTTCCGGCGCTAATTGAATGCCCTCTTGTGTGGAGCTCAATACCTTTTGGTTTACAGATGATACTAAAACGCCAACCAATAAAACGCCAAATCCAAAATGCGAAATGGAAGCGCCCCAGGCAAACACACCAAACTTTTTGAGCCTCCAAACGTACAAGACATTTCCAATGGCCAACCAAATTGCTAAGAACAAGAATATCATAAAATGGCCACCTTCTATTTTGAAATTCAAATTCAAAATAAAGGTCAGAACCAACGAAATTCCCGCGCTAATTCCTATGTCTTTTGCCCATGTTTTCCAATCTGTCTTTCTGTAAGAGAAATATTGCCCTATGGCCATTAATAACATGATGGGCATGGCCATCCACAACTGTATGGCGTTATAATCTCTTGCCACTGGAACGGCTGTTCTAAATCCGAAAAGTTTATTGAAGACGGGAATAGAAGTCGCCGTAAAAATTTGCACCAAACTCAAGATAATAAACATAGAGCCTAAAAACATCCAAAATTCTCTGCTTGAGAGTTTTTCATCATCAAGTGTTGTTTTTTGGCTTTGATACAAATTCCAAATAAAATTAATTAAAACCCCAACAAAAGCTACTATTCCAAACCATTTAAGACTTGTTTGAAATGTTGAATACGCTGATTCCGGAACAATAAACGACAGCACGATAGCCGTTACGAAAGCACCCGTAATTCCATAATTAAACGCATTCCTTGGCTTACCCGATTTAAAAGTCGCAGAGGCACTCAAGCCAATAAATATCAATAAAAACAATAATAATTGGCCCGATAATCCCAAGTCGGTAAAGGAATGCACACTTGATTCACCAAGAATTCCACTACGCGTCAAAAACGTAGCATATAGAACCAACCAAAAGGACAATTGCACCAATAAATGCGAGGTAAACATGTGTCGGCCTGTATTTTTTGAAATAAGCAACATGTGCGCTGCAGATGTCATAATAAGCCAAGGCAATAAGGAAGCATTTTCAACGGGATCCCAAGCCCAATAACCGCCAAACGACAAACTTTCATAGGCCCAAAATCCACCCATAATTATGCCGGTTCCCAATACACCTACACAGGCCAAGCTCCAAATTAAGGCGGGCTGTAACCAAGATCTATCGTCTTTTCTCCATAAGGCCGCAATGCTGTAGGCAAAGGGCACAATGGCCAAAGCAAACCCAAGAAATAAAGTTGGAGGGTGAATCACCATCCAATAATTCTGAAGAAGCTTATTTAATCCGTTTCCATCGTTAAATACCGTTAAATAATTTTCTACGCCTAGACTTCCCAAAATAGGAATATTTAAAAAATCGGGGCGCGCAGTGCGCAATAGTTCAAAGGGGCTGCTTCCAAATTTTACTCCTTGGAATTCCAGTCCCAAAAGCATCGAACTCAATGCGATTTGACCAAAACTGATCACGGCCATTACGGGACTCTCCCATTTCTTAGCGTTCTTGATCAGGAGCATTCCAATAAGCGCATTCCAAAAAATCCAAAGCAAGAAACTGCCTTCTTGGCCTTCCCAAAAACAGGAAATCATGTAGTATACAGGGAGGCTGTTGCTCGAATGCCGCCATGCATAATAGTATTCATACCGATGGAAAAAGATGATGGCAAACAATACCGAAAATATGGCTACAACCGAAAAACTGTGTAGCCAATAACTTCGACGAGCCGCTTTTTTGAAGGCAATATCCTGAGTTTTTTCATGTTTGAAGAAAAAAATCATGGAGGCTACGGCACTCAAGAATGTTAAAATTATAAATGCTTGACCGAGGTTTCCCAACCAAAGCCATTCGTTATTGAAGGTCAAACTGGGTGTTTTCGCCGGAATAGAAGTAAGTAGATTCAAAACAAAGGATTTAATTAAGCTCTTGGAATGTCTTTAGGATGTTCTTTAACAGGTGCATCTTCATATTTGGAAGGGCATTTACTCAAAATTGCTTCTGCATGAAAATAGGAACCTTTATGACGACCGGTAAGTACAATTTTTTCGGTTCGTTCTAAATCTTGGGGTTTGGGTTGCAAAAAGACGACTTTAGATTCATTTCCCAAAGAATCTTCTGCATAAAACTCCAAATGATTGGGATCGACTTCAGGTTGATAATTAATAGGCTTGGCTTTGTTGAGACGGCAAACTACATGAACATCTTTATCGTAGTCTGATTGACTCAATTCCTTGGCTTCGGAAAACGAAACGTACTTGGTGGTGTTTCCATAAAGGCTTACCACAGCGGCAACTCCCAGGCCGGCGATAAGAATCAATGCAATGTGTAAAGGTTTCATTTTTGATTGGCCTCTAAATTACTCATTTTTCGATTTAGGATGAGTCCGTAAACAACCAAACCTAAGAAAATAACGACCAAAACACCAATAACAACGTGGTATTTTGCGTTAGTTGCCAAAAATTCCGCTGCTTTTTCGGAAATGCCTTGTTCTGAATTTTGAGCGTTGAGTATAAGTGCTGGTGATAAGAAGGACAGCATTAAGGCCGTTAGTTTCATTTTTTTCATTCGTTTTCCTGTTCTAATTGTTTCTGATATAGTCGTTCAATTCTAAATCTTAAAATAGCGATAAAGCTAAATATCCCAATCCAACCAAGGATAGCAGGATAAAAATACATTCTTAAGGTATTGTCTAAGTCGTAGTTATTGAATCCTACCGACCCGCCTGTTCCGGGGTGTAAAGAATTATCGGCAAGCTTGGGCATAATGGCAATCAGGGCCATGAAAATGGGGAAAATCAATACATTATAAACCGAGGCAATGCGTGCTTTTTGATAATCGTCTTTTAAGGATGCTCGCAAAACCAAATAGGCGAAATACATAAACATCCCTATGGCCACGCCGTTCAATTTAGGATCATCCGCAGGCCACCAACTTTGCCATGTAACCCGAGCCCATATTGAACCTGTAATACATCCTAAAATACCATTGAGTACGCCCACGTGTAAAAAACTCATGGATATCCAATCATCTTGAAGATTTCCGAATCGCAAGTATTTGATAGAATAAAACATAGACACCGCCAATAGGAACATCATACTGAACCACATAGGCACATGGTAGAGTAAATTTCGGATGCTTTCATTTAAAACAACTCTATTAGGAAATCCTCCTTGAACTTGGTCAATTATTTGAGTCGTATTTAAAAAATCGGAATTTGTTAGCGCATTACTTAAGGTATCATTGTCTAACTTTTCAATCCACAATGCATTAGACAAGTACATCCAAACAAAAGAATCTTTATGCATGTAGGATCCTCGAATAAAGGCATCGGCATAACCCGAAGAGTAGGAACCCAAATTAACATGAAAGGTAGCTTCTACTTTATTACCATGGTGTGAAACCGATTGACTCTTCCACAATTGACCCTCTTTACTGAGGTAAACGCCTTCAATTTGAAGTTCTTTTACAGGGTTGTATAAATCAAAGATTGAAGTTTCGTTTGTAGCGGATTGAATACGCAACTTACTGCTTCCGACGATGCCCGTTTTTAAAGGGGTCAATAAACCGCCTATGAGGGTGTACAGCACAAGGATGGCCCCAAATATTAAAAACCATTTCGAAAGGCGGATCGTTTTATCATTCATATTATTTCGACTTTCTTCTTGAAAGTTCTTTCGTTATAAGACTCAATTCACGTCCCATCTGCCCGGCCATTCCCGAATTTTCCTGAGCACGGCGTGTTAAATAGGGGATTACAGCACTTACGGGGCCATAGGGCACATATTTCGCCACATTATAGCCATGATGCGATAAATTAAAACTGATATGATCGCTCATCCCTAATAGTTGCGAGAAAAATACCCGTTCATCCTTAGATGCCATATTTTGTTGATTCATGATTTGAGCCCCAAGCATGGAACTTTGTTCGTTATGTGTCCCTATGCATATTGAAATCCGATCTGCATGTTCCAAGCAGAATTTTACGGCCTCATTATAATCGTTATCAGTGGCTTCTTTATTGGGTTGAATTGGATCGGGATATCCCAAACTTTCAGCCCTTTTGCGCTCTTTCTCCATATATGCGCCTCGCACCAATTTAAATCCGAGAAAATGCTGGGTATTGCGAACTTGATCTTTGAGATATTGCAATCTATCGTGTCGGTATAATTGCAGGGTATTGAAAATGATTGCCTTTTCATGATTTATAAGCGCCATCGCCTCCTCTGCCAGCCTGTCAATGGCTAGTTGAATCCACGTTTCTTCTGCATCAATAAAAAGCCGAACGTCCTTTTGTGCCGCAGTTTGGCAAATTAAGAAGAAGCGCTTTCTGCCTTTTTCCCATTTTTCTGCATCCATTTCATTCAATTCTTGAGATTCCGATACTTTTTCTAAAATATCAGAAGCCACGATACCGGTTACTTTAAATACCGAGAAAGGAATATCTTTATTACCAGCAGCCCTATTAATGGTTGCAATTATTTCTTTAGAAGTGCGATCAAAAGCCGCTTCGGTTTCAGCTCCTTCTACGGAATAATCCAAAATGGTTCCAATACCCGAATCACTCAATCTTTTTATAGCTTTATCGCATTCTTGAATATCCTCGCCACCACAAAATTGTTCAAAAATAGTGGCTTTGATTATCGACTTCAAACCCAACATCACCGTTAGTTTTGCCAAACTTGGGCCCCAACTTAATGTTATTGGATAATTGAACGACTGAAATAACCAAGAAGCTTTACGCAACGCTTGATTGCTTTTGCTTTTGAACGCTACCTCGGTATTGTCAAAAGACAGTTTGGATTGATCGCTCGTCATAAAGGTGCAAAATAACGTCAAATCCCTAAGAACGAAAAGAAATTCATCGACTAAGGGAGTCTCAATTTAAGTTTTTCTATGGCTTCCACTAATAAAGGGTGCTTTTGCATCAAAAAATCCAACTTTTCGGCATCGGTATAGGGCTTTCGAGTTGTTTGTGTGGCTTCGACATATTCAAAATCGAACCACATGATTTTATTTCCTGTAGCTCTTCTGATTTCTTGGATAATTTCAGGGCG
Source organism: Bacteroidia bacterium (assembly GCA_032111345.1). Classification (GTDB taxonomy): domain Bacteria; phylum Bacteroidota; class Bacteroidia; order NS11-12g; family UBA955; genus VMCP01. The sequence goes on along the minus strand of JAULUW010000102.1, from coordinate 7,237 downwards.
TTTTTCTTCCAACATTTCAGACTGCATTTTACTGGATATTAAAAATATCAAGTTTTCCCCTACTGTTTTTGCATCGATGGATTTCAATAGGGAGCCAATACGCATTCCTAAAAGGTGGGCCAGACCCAAACGCAGGGTATCTGCATTCCAATTTGATGCTGTTTCTTGAGTTTGGATTGTTTCAGTAGGAGTCTCCGTATGGGTATTTTCAACGCTGGGCGTTTCAATCGATGGCTCAGTTAATCCTTCTGATTCAAGGGCTTTTTCCGCTTGGCGTTTCTTTTTAAAAGCACTTCGGTCCAGAACCCCTAATCGGGTGGTGCTTATTTTATCGCTAAGGTCTTCTTTAATAGTTGGAGGAGTAATCCGATCCGTTACCATTTTTTGACCCGCAGATAAGGGTGTTTCTGCAGTTTTATTAAAAGTAGGATTGCTTAATTTTTTTTTTACTTCCTCAAGTGTGGGAATTTCTGAAATGAATTGATTGATATGACTGAGTTTTATGAGCGTAAGCTCTATAAGCAGCCTTGGATTTCGGGATGTTTTAAATCGTTCATCCGCCTCATTCAATAAATTCAAGGCATTTAACAAAAAGCCCATACTCATTTGAGCGGATTGATTCAAATATTTCGATTTAAAGGCATCGGCAACGTCCAATAAACGATTGGTTTCTGTTGATTTACTGACAATTAGATTGCGAATATGATCGGCAAAACCACCCAATATCAAGGATCCATCAAATCCTTGACTTAGAATATCGTTAATTGTAAGTAAAGATTGCGCGACATTGGCATTAAGCGCATATTCGGTGAGTCTAAAGAAGGTATCCACATCCAATATGCTGAGCATTTCTACCGCTTTTTCATAAGTTACTGCCCCGGCTGAAAAGCTAATCAATTGATCGAACATGCTCAATGCATCGCGCAGTCCGCCATCGGCTTTTGCTGCAATGAGGTGCAATACAGCTTCATCGATATTTACCGATTCTTTTTGAGCAATATCCGCCAAGTGAGCCACCATATCTTTGATTTGAATACGATTGAAATTAAAGACCTGACAACGGCTGAGAATAGTCGGTAAAATTTTATGTCGTTCTGTGGTTGCTAGGATGAATATGGCATAAGAAGGGGGTTCTTCCAATGTTTTTAAGAATGCATTAAATGCAGCGGTACTCAACATGTGAACCTCATCGATAATATAAACCTTGTACTTGCCAATTTGAGGCGGGATACGCACTTGGTCAATCAAATTTCGAATATCGTCAACGGTATTGTTAGAGGCGGCATCTAATTCGAAAACATTGAAAGCAAAATCATTATCGAGATTTTCACCGTTTTGGGCATTAATGACCTTTGCTAAAATTCGAGCGCAGGTGGTTTTTCCTACACCTCGAGGACCGGTAAACAAAAAGGCCTGTGCCAATTTGTTTTGGGTGATTTCATGCATCAACGTTTCAGCAACATGCTTCTGTCCTACTACGTCGTCGAAGGTCTTAGGGCGGTATTTGCGGGCTGAAACAATGAAGGGTTGCACACTGCAAATTAACCGCATTGTTTGCAATGGTTCAATGAAAACTTTTCAACTATCAGAATTTTTGGTGCTTGTAAGATGACAAATTGTGTGTTATTTTGCGTCTGATATGAACATTGGAGAAGTATTGGTTCCTTTTAATCTTCCTGCGGTTTCTGGAGAAATGGTAAGCAGCTATGATTATGCAGAAAAATTCGCATTGGTAATCTTTGTTACCTGCAATCATTGTCCCTATTCACAGGCTTACTGGTCGCGTTTGGTAAAACTTGCACAGAAATACGAAGAAGACAATCTTGGGATGGTTGCAATTTGCGGAAATGACGTAGAAAAATATCCCCAAGATAGTTTTGAAAACATGAAGGAATTGTACGAACAGATGAACCTTCCTTTTGAGTACTTGCACGACGAAAGTCAAGACGTTCTCAAATCACTTGAAGCAACCCGCACCCCCGAAGTTTTCTTATTCAATCAAAGAAGAGAACTCGTTTACAAAGGGGCCATAGACGATAGTTGGGAAAATGAATCAACCGTAATGAAAGTATATCTCGAAGATGCCATTGAATATTGTTTAGATGGAATCGAGGTAGATTATCCGGAAGTCGAAGCCGTTGGCTGCAGTATTAAATGGAAAGGTTAATTTGAGCGAAAACCAAAGCAATAAAACCTCCAAGGTAGTTTTAATTACAGGCGCTTCCAGTGGAATTGGCTTGGCTTTGGCTTTGGAAGCCGCAGCACATGGATATCAGCTTTTTCTAACCGGACGGGATGAAAATCGGCTGAATTCCCTAAAAAATTCGATTGGTACAAAACATCCTTCCGTTTCTTGTGATTTCCTAACGGGAGAAATTTCCTCTGAAGATTTTTGCAAAATGCTCGTGGATAGGTGTTTGCAAAAATTCGGCAGATTGGATGTGCTAATTAATAATGCGGGAATTAGCATGCGGGGAATACTCTTGGAAACACAAATTAGCGTTTTACAAAGGGTTATGGATGTTAATTTCTGGGGTGCTGTGTATTGCACCAAATTTGCTTTGCCGCATTTACTGCAACAAAAAGGTTCGGTAATTGGCGTGTCTTCGATAGCGGGATTCAAAGGATTGCCTGCGCGAACAGGCTATTCCGCAAGCAAATTCGCACTGCAAGGCTTCTTGGAGAGCGTACGAAATGAGAATATAAAAACGGGACTCCATGTCCTAATTGCATGTCCTGGATATACAGAATCTAACATTCGCAAAACCGCATTGAACGCGCACGGTTCCGCACAGGGAGAAACCCCTTTGAACGAAAGCACATTGATGTCTGCGGAAGAAGTCGCCCAAAAAATTTGGGTTGCTTATGAGCGCAGATCTTATTATGTGATACTTACTTTACAAGGCAAACTTGCCGTTTGGATAAATAAATTATCACCTCGATTGGCTGATTGGCTCACCTACCGCGTAATACGAAAAGAACCTAATTCCCCATTCCAATGAACATGAACGAAGTCATCACTGTCTTTTTTACCCTTTTTGCGGTAATCGATATTTTAGGTTCTATTCCTATTTTGGTATCCCTAAAACAAAAAATTCCAGACATTCATCCTGGGAAAGTCACATTGGCTTCTGCCCTTTTTATGATCGGTTTTCTTTTCATTGGAGAATATTTCCTGTATTACTTAGGAATAGATATCAGTTCTTTTGCGGTTGCGGGTAGTATTGTTATGTTTATTTTGGCATTGGAAATGATTTTGGGTATTGACATTTTTCGAGCCGATCCAGATACTAGCGCTGGAAGTATCGTTCCAGTGGCCTTTCCAATTATTGCAGGATCTGGAACTTTAACTACGATTTTGTCGTTGAAAGCCATCTATGAAAAAACCACTATTTTGGCAGGTATCGTTTTAAATATAGCGGTCGTTTTCTTGGTTTTGCATACTACGGGTTTCTTCGAAAAGAAATTGGGTAAAAATGGAATGATGGTATTGCGCAAATTCTTTGGGGTCATTTTGTTGGCAATTGCCGTGAAAATCTTCAAATCCAATTTGTAATTTCCATAGTCCTGAAAAAAGTAAATTCCCAAATTTTTGGGGAATGATTACTTATCTACAAGATTCAGGGTGTTTATCCGATGACTTTTTTGTAAACTGAAATGGCCCTTTTCGCCATTTGTTCGGATGATGTTAAGTCTATAATTCGCTGATAGGAAACGTCTGTGTTTAATGGCTTGTAAGATTGATCAAACAAGGATATTAAGGCTTCAGCCATCTCAGTAATATCAAAAGGATTGAAATAGGCAGCGGCTTTATTGTCGGTCAATTCCTGAAAAATTGGAATATTTGATACGGCCATGGGCACGCCTACATGTGCCGCTTCTACCAAGGGAATTCCAAAGCCTTCTTGTAAACTGGGATATACAAATCCACAGGCATTTTGCAATAATTCAACAATTTTTTCATCCGTTGGTGCTAAAAATACGTGTACGCGTGTTTCTAAATGTAAGGCCTTTATCTTTGCTTGAATTTCGCCTAGTCCTCTCCCACTGCCCGCCAGATACAAATCAAAGGGGACTTTTTTTGCGATTAATGCAAAAGATTCAATAAGTTTTATTTGATTTTTTCGCGGATTAAAAGAGGAATAATACAATATATAAGGGGAATCCCGATCAGGAGACCAGTGGGCTTGGGTAAATTCGGATTTAACCGATTGATAAACCACATGAATTCGAGAAGGGTCTGCGTTGTAATACTGCAATAACTGATTTTTGGTGGTTTCGCTGGTTACAACAATAGCCTCTGAATTAGAACATGCATAACGCGTTTTATAATCGTAAATCTGACGATCAAAAAAGGCATAATGACTGGGAAATTCTTTGAAAATCACATCGTGTATGGTACAAACCATCGGGATTTTAGCGCGATCCATAGGAATTTCATTTGAAAGTCCATGAAATACATCACACTGTAATTTTGCTGCATCCAATCCCATGCCCCAAGAGCGCCACATCTTATTGTAAAATGGATTGATACTTTGGGAAGGGCTGTGAACGGGAAGCGATTCAAAAGTCGCTTCCCGTGGAGAAAATAAATGCAATTGATGTTCCGGATGACGCATGAGGGCTTGCACCCATTGCCTGGAATAATTCCCCAATCCCGTTTGATTGAAAAGCAATCTTTTAGCGTCGAATCCGATTTTCATATTAAACCGCTACGTTAAAATCTCTTAATGCCTCATTTAAGGACGTTTTTTGATCGGTACTCGCCTTTCTTTGTCCGATTATTAAAGCAATAGGAACATAAAACGCTCCACCTGGAAAGTCTTTTTTCATACTACCGGGAATTACTACACTTCTTTCTGGGATATACCCTTTTTTCAGTTCTTCACCCGTTTGAGCATCTATAATTTTGGTGCTCATCGTTAGGGTCAATCCAGCTCCCAATACCGCTTCTTTGCCCACGTGCACGCCTTCAACTACAATACAACGACTTCCGACAAAAGCACCATCTTCGATTATAACAGGAGCCGCCTGAACGGGTTCCAGAACGCCACCGATACCCACACCTCCACTTAAGTGTACGTTTTTACCGATTTGCGCGCAACTGCCTACGGTAGCCCAGGTATCTACCATAGTGCCACTGTCTACATACGCTCCGATATTTACGTATGATGGCATCAAAATTACCCCAGGCGCAATGAAGGCACCGTGACGCGCAACTGCGTGTGGTACAACCCGGATGCCTAAGGACTCATAATTCTTTTTCAAAGGCATTTTATCGTAAAATTCCAATACGCCTGAATGAGAAGTAGACATATTTCGAGTAGGGAAATATAAGATCACGGCTTTTTTAACCCAATCGTTTACCTGCCAACCGTTTTCAGTAGGTTCTGCTACTCTTAAAGAGCCTTTATCCAAGGCTTCAATAATTTCTTCGATGATAGAAATATAGGATGATTCTTTTAATAATTCGCGATTGTTCCAAATTTCCTCGATAGTATCTTTATAGTTTTGCATCTGTATTGCTTAAATTGCAGCAAAATTGCAAAACATTTCTGAAAGCTTCCATGAAAAAAGTGAAATATACCTTCCTTGCCCTCCTTTGGATGGCCTCAAATACGGCTAAGAGCCAACAGGCTATTGCGGTGATGCCCGAAAATTTAGGTACAAAACAATTAGAAATTGGCGATTGTTTTGGTTTAAAAACATACGCAGGTAATTCGAGTTATACTCCCGTGGGTAATAATGAGAGTCTTCTGAAGCAATATTTCTGGAATCGACCCGAAAAAGGCCGACATTTTTATAAAGTAGATTTAAAAAACACCCAAAATGAAGAAGTATGGATTCACATGGATTCTTTAACGAATTCTTGGAAAGCCTCATACCCCAATATCAACTTCATGCCTGCTTTTGCTGATATTCATTTTTACGATTTGAATAGAGGTTGGATGGAAGGTTTTGGTCAAATTGTTGAATTCAAACGCCAAAAGGACGGGTCTTTTAAATTTGAAATAAAATACACCTATCCGACCGAAAACCAAGCTTTTGAAAGCGTGGAAACGCCTAATGCCTGTGTGGTTTCTTGGGGAAAAGCGGGCAGCAAGGTAACCGCTGCCGTTGTGAATGACAATCTTTTTGTTTACGATGAGAAAGGTTCACAGCAATTAACTACGGACGGTGGCAATGGTATAGTATATGCACAAACCGTACACCGAAGCGAATTTGGTATCACAAGAGGTATATTTTGGAGTCCTAATGGAAACAAATTGGCCTTTTATCGTAAAGATGAAAAGCGTGTAACCGAATACCCCATTTTTAGCATCACGCCCCGTCCTGCAAAGAACAGTACCTTTAAGTATCCGATGGCAGGAGACAGCAGTCATACCGTAACGGTTGGTATTTACGATAGAAGCTATAAAGACCGCGTAATTTATCTTAAAACCGATGGACCCTATGATCAATTTTTAACCAATATTACTTGGTCACCCGATGAGAAATATGTGTACATTGCTTGGGTAAATCGCGAACAAAATCACATGCAGCTTCGCAAATACGATGCAGCTACAGGTAATCTTGTAGAGGTGGTGTTTGAAGAAAAACACGATAAATATGTAGAACCGGAAAACGGTCCTGCGTTTATACCCGGCAGTACGGAATCCTTTATTTGGCAAAGTGAAAAAGACGGCTTTAACCATTTGTATGTGTACGAAGGCGGTAAATCTACCAATGCTATGCGTCAATTAACAAAAGGCGATTGGATAGTAACCGATTTTTTGGGCTTTGACGCTTCCGGAAAATACGCATTAGTAAACACTACCTACGATAATGCAAAAGGCAATGCTTTAGAACGCACTCCCTTGCTGATTGATATCAAAACAGGTGAGTTTTGGGAGATGACCGTGGGTTCTGGAACGTATAGCCCATCTTGGGATAAAAAATCCGGATTGCTAACCCTCACTTTTAGTAATTTGAATACGCCAGGTATGGTATTTGTTCTGGATGTAAATGCATTTATTTCCAACTTAAAAACAAGTAAAGAGGTAAAAACCCTTTTACTTGAGGAAATTGAAAGCCCCGTTGCAAATTATGAGATTGGACGCATAAGTTTAAGCTCCATACAAAATGAAGGGGTTACGTTATTCACCCGTATGTATTACCCTGTTGATTTTGACCCGCTAAAGAAATATCCAGTAGTGGTTTATGTGTATGGAGGTCCACATGCCCAAATGATCCAAAA
>JAULUW010000101.1:0-2113 GCA_032111345.1 Bacteroidia bacterium | reverse complement strand
GTTTTTTAATTCTGTATTCTTTTGAAGTTTTAAAATGTATTCGTATTGGGAAATCGCCATGTCGAAATTGCGAATCAATAAAAATACACTTGCCATGCTGCTGAGCGCCATTTTTATACAACCTCTGTCATTAGAAGCCTCATAAAGATCTAATGCGCGATAATAATAATTCATGGCTTGTGCATAGTCCTTTTGATGCACCCAAACGGTGCCAATATTATGAAATACATCCGCCTTCATTATAGGATTATCGCTTTTTAAAGCGATGAGTTCAGCCTTTTTATAAACGGATAGCGCGTCGGCAAGCCGCTTTTGCAGACTTAAAATATTTCCCTGTTGTATGTAAGCTTTGAAAATCTCTTTATCGATACGACGGGTTTGAGCCAATTGCAATTGAATTTGCGCATATTTAAGTGCCGAATCTGGGAATTGTTGGTGGTAGTGGATATAATATTTCGTGAAGGCACGAAACCGCAGGGAATCTGCATTTTTGGGGTTAATTGCCATACGAATGCAGGAATCTGCCTCTGTTGCGTTAATCGCATCCAAAGGTAGCATTCCAATTAGTGATATACAGATTACAATGAGATTTTTCAAATTCTCGTAAACACGCTTAAAGGTAAAAAGGACGCCTAATTCCATGGCGTCCTTCTCAAATTTAATCCAACAACCAAAATGTGCCAAAATTGATTAAGGACAGGTGCTTAAATTAAATCCTTCGCGGAAATATCCTACAGTAAAGCCGTCTTTGTTGGTTAAGTTCATTACGTTACAATCGCACTTGAATTCCATTTTATAAGCATCGATCTCTGTACGACGTCGCTGTATGAATAATGAATCTCCCTTAGTCCAAACGGGCAGTGGATTTGGAATCGCATCTGAAATTTCTCCGAATTCTCCATCGATATCGTAAACGGTATAGACCAAACTATCTGTGAAAATTTTCATGGTGTTCTGATAGTCTTTCATGATCCAACGTTGTTGGTAATTGCAATCCGTTTTTTGGGTTTTAGCATCTTGGATGTTTTCTTTGTCTTCACAAGCCGTTACCAAAACTGCGGCCATGAATACCATGCTTAATTTAAGTAATGTGTTTTTCATTTTGATTTATAAATAGAGTTGTGCAAATAACCGAATGTAATTTTCAGTTTGCCTCACTTCTAAGCGTGAAAATAGGTTTTTATGCCGGTTTTTTAAAGGTTATCTGGAATCAAATTCTTCGTAATAGGCATTATCTCCCAATTCCTCTAAAATCGAGTCTTCGATTTCAAAGTCCCTAGAATTTAACCGAAATGTTGGCGGTCTGTTTCTAAATAGGGCAGAAGGGATGCGGCCTGCCGATAGAAAACGTGAGGTATAATAGCGATTGTTGTTGTATTTTTCAATTATTACGCCGCTGGCGCAACTGTGCATCATTTCAATTTCACCGTCTTCTGCTTTTATTACCAGTGCGACATGCCCCACAATCCGTTTTCTGATATTGCTGCCTTTGAAAAACAATAAATCTCCTCTTTTAACCTCGCTTAAGTCAATTTTTTCCGAAAAAACAGCCAATTCTCTTGAAGATCTCGGAATATTGAATCCTTCCGTTTTGTAAATATGACTTACATAGCCCGAACAATCGAGAATAACATCTTTGGCAATCGCACAACGATAAGGTTTTCCCAATAAAGTCTTGCCTTTGGCAATGACTTTTTCAATAATCATGCTATCGGATTCTTGAATGAATAAGGAATCGCCCCATTGTCCGTATAGGGGAACCGCAATAAAGGAATATGCGACGTATCCCAAAATTGCAATTGGCTTTTTTATGGCAAAACTTCTTCCCATTAAATCCATTAAAGACTACCCGTAGGCAGATTTGTAATTCGAATTTACACCGAATAAATGAAACCAAGGTGCATTTGGCAAATAGACATTGCCTATCTTTGAACTATGTTGGTGAATTTCAGATGCAGTGGCCTTGGTGCAACATTCTTATCGTTTTTCTTGCTTATTTCTTCGGTTTCTTTTGGGAAACTCAACACGCCCGTACTTTATTCACCGGCAAACAATACCGTGGATGCGCCTACTGGCATGCAATTGGAAGTAAAATCGGAGAGCGTTTTAAAAT
>JAULUW010000100.1:0-6731 GCA_032111345.1 Bacteroidia bacterium | reverse complement strand
AGGATTCCCTCTCAAAAATCTGGCAATTGTATTTTTTCAAAGCCTTCCGTATCGAATACGACAGTCTAGAAGAACGCGCTCCAATATCGGTTCAAAATACGCAGTTGCATGTTGAAATCTTGGAAGAGGCAAACCAATGCAATTTTATTTGGAAAACAGTTTTAGACGCCGATAATCCGCAACCACATGCCAATAATAAAGGCGAAATCGTTTTATATTTTAATTTATATCAAGACTTTGCTTTTCTGTATCCGTTTTTAAGCCAATTAAAACCGGTAAATATGGAAATTAAATCGCATGTATTAGAGCTTCAAGATCTTGAATTGTACAATGATTTTGGCAAAATAGATCCGAGTACTCCCTTTAATGTATTTGGTTCTAAACCTGAATTGGGTTCCAAATTGTATTTAGGGCATCCCTTAATAATGTGCAATGCCTTAATTAATATGAAAATCAATGCACAATGGTTCGGACTTCCTGACCATAAAGGGGGCTTCCCCGAACATTATCAAGGTTACGATTTGGTCGAAGAAAATACCGATTTTTTAGTAAGAGTTTCCGCTTTAAATGCCGGAACCTGGGTGCCCGAACAAGACAAACAATTGATTCCGCTTTTTAGCAATGCCAATGACGCATCAAGTCCGGAAGATGCCTCCATTTCCAATATTCGTAGAATCAATGAACTCGATTTAAGTCGGCTTCAATTGAATCGCAAACAGAAAGCGTACGAAATACTAAAAGAACCTCAAAAATCGAAATACGGATATTTATGTTTTGAATTGGCCTCACCTGTAGGTTCCTTTGGGCACAATAGACATACGGATTATGTTCAACGTAAAATGGGGGAAACTAAAAAAACAGCCTATCTGAACGAACCTTATACCCCACTATTAGGAAATGTGAGTGTAGAAGCCCAATTATCTGAAACCATTACCGAACAAGAGATTGCATTGTACTTAGAAGTGAAAGGTATCGATTCACATCTATTAGAAAAAGAATTCCAGCCCAGTAAATCGTTGATGCCAACCGATGCGTTTCGCAGCGCCGTTTACTTGGAAATGGATAGTTTCCCGGATAATATGTGTTCTCTTTATATTGAAATGGCAGATGGGGTTGCCAATGACACAACGCTTCTTCCCAAAAATTGGGAAATTCATACTAAGGGAAATTGGGAACATTTAGGTTCTCAACATATTTTGAGAGATGAAACTTTAAATTGGGAAACGACCGGGTTGGTTTTGCTTAATGATTTACCTGCTTTTGATGAAGAAGACCCAAAATGGCTGCGTGTTAGTTCAAATCACGATGATGTAATCGCGCTGCGCAAAAGCATTCGAACGCAAATTGTAAAATTTGATATTACAACTTCGAAAAATCTTTTACAAATTCAAGAATTGAATGAGATCCATATCCCTGACAGTTGGATAGATACAATATCTTCTCTCGCTCCATTAACCCCCAAAAAGATCAGTCCCCCTTCCTTATATTTCGGAAATACTGATTTATTAACGATCCAATACCGCTTACAAAATAGAATTTTCACCTATCAAGATCTTAAACAATCCTTAATTATTAAATTTCCCAAAATTCAAGAAACCCTGATTCTCGCACACCACAATAAATTAGAAGAAGTGGCACCCGGATTTGTGCGCGTAATTGTAATTCCTAAAACCGAAACAGAGAAATTACAATTAGGCGAATGGCCCCAATTGAATAGCCAAGAAATTAAAACCATTCAACGTTTTCTTGAAGAAAATGCCCCTTTAGGAACTACCTATTTGGTAGAAAACCCCATTTATGAAGAGATTATTGTTAAAGGGAATATCGTGATCGAACCAGGTATTGATACCCGAGAAGCTCGCAAAATCATTCATAAGACCCTGCGTGAGGGCATATTAAATGTAACTGGGATCGTACAATCTGGTTTTACATTCCGACAAAATTTATACAGTTCTAAGGTTCTTGTTATACTTAGAAATATTCCTTTTATTCGATCTGTAACCAACTTTGCATGCTATACCAAATTTGGCGAATATCTGAAATTACCGAAGGAATTAAACAGCCTAAATTACCAAATAGAACCCAGTCGTGTGAATCACATCCTGATTCCTGGTAAAAACCATTTAATAGACATCAAAGTGAGTGGCATGCACAATTCCGATGGCATTGGGGTTTCAAATATGACCTTAGGTACCGATTTTTTAGTAGACAGATTGCACCAAAATTTAAAAATTCAGGGAATAGGTAAAAACCAAATTGGGATGTCCTTAAAAGTTGATTCAGACAACAAAAAAACCTCAACGGAACTCACGCAAATTCGAATTTAATTACGGAATCAACCCCCTCGCCTATAGAAATCCCCCAAGTATTAAAGATATTCCCTAATTTTACACTACTATGAGTTCCAGAAGACGCTCCGAACTTAAAAACTACTTTGTCAAAGGCCGAATTCCCAAGGAGGAAGATTTTCAAGATTTAATTGATTCTTCTTTAAATATACTTGACGATGATATTCTTGTAACCAATGAGGAAGGCTTAATTTTAAATCCCAAAGACAACAATGCCTTAATTAGTTTCCGTAAAAAAAACGAGGAAGAAACTGCATTTTGGAGAATTGAACTCGAATCAGATGACAAGCAGGAACAACATCTAAAGTTTAAATTTTCACAAAATCAGCAATCTATTTTGAGTTTATCGCAAGATGGGAAAGTGGGTGTTGGTATTGAAAAACCCCTACACACCTTGGATGTGAATGGCGCAATTGGATCTTTGGGGCGCATCAATTATTATCGATTTGGAGAAGTTCCGGCAGACGGTCAATGGCACAATATCGTTGAAAATATCTCTAATTACTGTGGATTTGAAATTATAGCAGCCTGCGGAGAAAAAGGCGCACACGCCATAACGCATGCAATTGCGGTTGGCACCTACGGAAAAAGTAAAGGGGGAATCAATCAAACCCAGAACTTTTTTGGAAGGTCACGCAATCGCATAGAATTCCGTTGGAGCGGCGATTATTTCAATTACGCACTTCAAATTCGCAGTATTCGCCCCTATGCGAGAGAAACCAATATAAAATTTAACGTAGGCTTATTATGGGAATAAAAAAGGAAACCAAATTACAACTTGAATTAAGTGCCGATGAAATCAATATTATTCTAGACGGTTTGGCCAATATGCCTTATAAAAACGTTTTTCATTTAATTGCGCGGATCCACCAACAAATAAACATACAAACCTCTCCTTCCACCACGCCCCAAAAGGCAAAATAATTTAAATTCGAATGGAAGAGTCCTTCGATACGTATTCGCTAGATCCCGAAAAAACGCTAGATCCTTATTTCGATCTAGAGAAATTGCGTGAAAATGCGATTGCCCGGATTCAGAAATATAGCGGCAAAGTTTGGACCGATCACAACGTACACGATGCCGGTATTGCCATTCTCGAACAACTGTGTTTTGCCATTGCAGATATTAGCTATCAGTTTGGGCAACTAGCCGATTTTGATGCCCTGGAGGATATTCTACAGCACAGCCCTTTTTTTCAACAAAATCCTACCGAAAGGCAGCAAACACGCATAAATCTAAAAGATTTTACAGCAGCTATTTTAGAACATCCCAGCATCTATAAAGTTTTTTACATCCCTTCGATTTCTTACCCTACGGTAAAAGGACTTTTCGATATCGTGGTTTTCACGGAGCCGGATTCCGATAAATCTGATATTGATTATTTCCTTGAGATGCTCCGCGACTCCTTTAGACCTTTAGGGAGTGCCATACAAGGGTTTCATTTCCCTCCTGATCGAAAAATTCAAATTTCCCTCAGTGTTGAGATCAATAATCCCAGAAATATCCAACAAATTATCGATGATTATCACGAAGAAATGTTAGAATTTCTAAGAGGGAAAAATCAAAACCAAGACCTCACACAATTCCGGATTATTAGTATCAATGATTTTTCTCAAAAAGTTGATTTTGAAATTCAATCGGCTGATTTAGTCGCGCAATTAAATGCCGTTGATCGAACCAAACATATTCGAGAATTAAGCATCATCGATCCTGATTTTGATTTTGTTTGGACCCTTAAATACCCGAGGCCTTACCGTCTGTCGCTGCACGAAAATTCTAAAATTACATTGTTTCACAATGGCAATAAACTACATTCTTGGCAGGTAAAGGACCGCGGTATTGTAACCCCTAAATTATGGTCTCAAAAAACAGGAGGGAAAAATCCCTCTCACATTCCTGCACAGCGTGTTGAATTTTCATCATTACAAGTTGGGTTTCCAGAAAGTTTTGGACTCGAAAAAGCCTTTAATACGCCCTTAAACCAAGAAGACAGTTCCCCCCTCCAAATTAAAGGGGTTCTGAGTACTTTCGACTTGATTATCTCTCGTTTCATCGCACAATTAGAAAACTCTTATGCTCTACTTAATAATGAATCACCAAATTTAACGGGAGTTGCCCAAAACATCTTAGATGCAATTCCTGGTATTGAATTTATTTGGCTCGATTTCAACCAAAAATATCAGGAAGCAGGAAATGGACTCGACCACCGCTATAACGCTTGGAAGACGTATCTTTTTGATCAAAAAAACAACCTGCATGAATTGGTTAGCCATACGCACCGCGTAGAAGCAGATTATATTCAAACGCAAATAAACACCTACCGATTCTTACTGGCTTTAATGGGTTTTGACCTCAATGCGTTTGACCAATTAGCGAACAATTTAAGCTATGAAAATGAATCACAGCAACTTAAAAAGTTATTGGATTATTGGTTGCAGAATCGACTGTATCGCATACACACAAAAAAACACCAGCCTTTATGCTTAGAAAACGATGCGCAAACTGGATTTACAGGGCTCATTTCGAATATTTTGGGTTTGGATTTTGAGACCCAAGCTTTTATCAAAGGCATTGAACAAACTACCCAAATCATCACCAATAAAAATGGCAACTCACTGCTGATTCACAGTTCTTTCGAGGATATCATTTGTTGGGGCCGCAATTCGCAAGCCTATCAAATTAACGATAGCAATCAACACACCTTTATACATAACCAAAAATACCAAACTATTGCTGAATTTGACCATATCCTCACCGATATTGAAATTCAAGAAACCATCGATAAACTGAACCGCATCCATGAATTATCTGAAGGATTCTTATTAATTGAACACTTTGAGTTTGCTCCTAGAATCGATGAATCCGTTTTTGGAGTGCATCTGAGTAGGAACAACAGGTTTTTAATTGAAATAGAACCTAAGTATACATTAAAATCCCTATACGAGTTGCTCGGTGCTTTCGAAAAAGCACTTCAAACCAATACCTTCGAATTTCAAATAAAACAAATAGGACATAAACAGTACATCAATTATTTCAAAGCAGATGGATTTTTCCATCCAATTCAAGGTTTTTTCACAAGTGAAACAGCCGCTTTAAAGGCGCAAGATCGGGCATTCTGGAATCTCTCTGAAATTATATATGATTTCTTCGATCAACAATTCTTTAAAAATGACTTTAATACCGATCCATATAGCTATGCCGTAACCTTGTGTTTTCCAGATTGGAATGCGCACTTTTGGGGAAGTGATAAAAAACAAAAAATCCAATCCTTCATAGACACTGTTACACCTCCTCATATCGTGGCAAACATTAAATGGCTTAATGCCCTCGATATGCATGAAATTATTCAGAATATACATCGCTACCACGACGAACAAAACCGCAATAATCTGCAATCCCTAAGGGAACGTTTATTTTCGTTAATCTCCTAATTGCCTATGGATCTCAAACTCCATATTGGTGAGTTGGAATTGGCCCTACAACTTCAGGATGCATCCCAATGGAATGACTCATTCCAAGAAAATTTGGTGCAGTGTATCCGCGACGCTTTCGAGCATATTCACATTCCTAAAGAAATCGAAAATGCAAGCGTCGAATATTTAGAATGGGATTTAGGCCAAATTTCTGACCTCGATGAACTCAAAACCAAGATTGTTAAATACATGGAATTCTCTTGGTCTGAATTTAAAATTCCAGATATCAAAGTAGTAGAACCTGCAAATCTCCTATTTCTTAAAAATGATACAGATTCTACAAACGAAATTAATGACCCTCTATCCCTTGTAAATACTCCTAAACGTCCCATTTTTTCTTTGCCGGCTGCCCATATTTCCGAAATGACCGTGCCTCTTTCATTTTTCACTCAAATGTGGAAACAGTTTCTTAGAAGCGAAAATGCGGATGCAATTGGAAGTACTTCTGGGGTTTTAACTTTTTTAGGATTACCCGCATCACTTGTTTCTCGAATTGAATTATGGGCCATTTCGGAACAAAGCAAGCTGCCATCCAATTGGGTCCAATCCATTTTTGATCAATTGAATGATGCTGATTATACCCGATTCCGATATACTACTTGGCTTTCTCTCATATATAACCAAACATACAAAGCGAATCCATTTGCTGTTCTGAAGCTTCCCAACGCGCTAAAATTGAAGCACGATTTACTTTTCTGGATGTCTCAAAATCTTCCGAACATCGCTGAAATTCTACTCCCTTCTCCTGCTGCAAAGTTTCCAGATAAATCAGACTCCATATCCCCAGAGGGTAGCAATCTTCCCCAATCAACCGATTCAAATTCACATGAAAAAGGAACAACGTCCGTTTTCGAATTTACACAAGATGCATTCTGGTTAAATGAAATTAATACGTGGCCCATCTTAAAAA
>JAULUW010000099.1:0-23096 GCA_032111345.1 Bacteroidia bacterium | reverse complement strand
TATTTTTTCTTCCGAACGCTCGAGTAGTCCATAAATAATAGAACTTTGATACAACGCATAATCGGCATCGCGCCCTTTTTTGCCAGAAACATAGGCGTAGGCACGAACCGCACCCTCAAGATTACGTGTCATTAAATAACAGTCACCCAAACGCAAATAAGCATCGTGAACAATGGCCTCGTCATAACGACTCGCACTTACTTTCTGATTGAATTCATTAAAATAGGTTGCCGCTAATTGGTAATTTTTTTTCTGAAAATGAATATACCCTTGACCGTAATAGGCATAGGCAAATTCTTCAATTTCGTTTGACTTGGGTTTGTCTAAAAACGACTTATAGGCAAGGAGCGCTTCTTCCGTTTTTTCCATTTGCAATAAAGTTTCGGCATTCCAATACGCTGCCTGTGCCGCATATTTTCGGTTTACCGATTTTTCAGAACATTTCAAAAACAATTCCTGCGCTTCGGTCCAGTTTCGGTTTTTAAACAATTCCATTCCCCGCGCTAAAGAAACTTTTTGATATACTTCCATAGTTGGATCGTCTAAATTTTCAATTCCTTCTAATATTTGAAGCGCTTCGCGGTATTTGTCTGTATTCAAAAGCAATCGTGCTTTCAACTTCGAGGCTTCCCGGGCTTCCGGCGATTTAGGAAATAAGCGCACATATTTATCTAAAAGTTTGGTGCTATTGGCATCTCGCAAATGCACCGAAATTTTCGCTTGGGTGTACAAGGAAATTTTTGCGATTTCATCATTAAAACCGGTTCTCCAAACTTCAGAAAAGGCAAAGGATGCTTCTCTATAATTATTCAAAGCCAATAAAGTATTGCCCAATTCATAGCTCGCAATTTGTCCCAAACTATCGTTGTTCTTAGCCACTTCCCGAAACCAAGGTAAACTTTCATTCAACAAATTAGACTTCGAATAGGCATAACCAATTTCAAACTGCTGTTGATTGTCTAACTTATCAATTCTTGGATTCATTTTTTGATATAATTCCGCTGCCTTCGCATATTTTTTCAAGCGATAGTAGCACTTGGCACTCAATTCATCGCGTTCATTAGGCTTTACCTTTCGCGTATTGATTTTTGCGATTTCAACCAAAGCTTCATCATACCGCGACAGTTGGTATAAAACCTGGGCCATATAGAAATGAATTTTCTCAAATCGCTCATCGGTAATGGTTTTGAAAGATGCATAAGCGGCTTCATAATCCCCTTCCATCAAACACGCATATCCGTAATAATACTGCGCAAACCCTTGATATTCGGAAGGCTGATCCACGACTTTTTTCAACCATTCTTTACCCTTGTCGTATTTATTGCGTTGCACAAAACAAAAACCCATACGGTAATAGAACTTGGGCCTCTTACTGGGTTCTATGGTCGCTTCTTTTACTTCCCGATAATAGCCTAGTGCAGAACCAAATTGTTCCAATTCGTAGAAATAATCGCCCAATGCCAAATTCGCCTGATTGGCGCGTGCTTCATTGGGGTGATTGGCCAAATAACTGGTTAAAAAGGGTTCGGCGTTTTCATGTTTGGCATACAATTTTGCCATTGCGTGGTAATACCTGATATCATCGTTGAGATTAATGGTTGGATCTTTTTGAAGCGCAATTTCGAATTGGGCAATAGCCGCATTAAACCGCCCTTCCTCGTAAAGTTCAATTCCCCTCTTGGCGTAAATCCCGGGATAGCTGTTCACCGGATGCGGCTGGGCCGTCAATCCTAGTGTCCAAAATAATAAAATAGTCAGAGCAAGATTCCTCATACAAACAAAGATACGCGCACGATAAGCTCCCTTATTTTGCAGTTTCACACAGAACATCGGGGTGCTTATTATTTTGGTCAAACAGGCCTAAAAATGCTAAATCGGAATTTCGTATCTTTGTTTTTATGTTATCAAAAACCCTGGAAAAAGCACTCAATGATCAAGTCGCCATGGAAGCATCGGCTAGTTTTGTTTATTTGGCCATGGCCTCATGGATGGAAAACGAAGGATTTGAAGGCACCTCGCAGTTTTTATACATGCAAAGCGATGAAGAACGCATGCACATGATGAAACTTTTTCATTACATCAACGAAGTCGGTGGATTTGCGTTATCTCCTTCCGTTGCAGCCCCCGACCTGCATTTCAATTCCTATAAACACGTGTTTGAGCGGGTTCTCGAACAAGAGAAAAAAGTAACCGCAGCCATTCACAACTTAATGGATATCGCTACCAAAGAAGCCGATCATACCACCGCCAATTTCTTGCAATGGTATGTTGCGGAGCAGCGGGAAGAAGAGGCACAGTTCAATACCATATTGGGCAAATTGAAAATATTAGGTAACGACGGGAGCGGTTTGTATTTGATGGATCGCGATTTGGCAAACCTAACCACCAAAGCCTTAAGCGCAAAGCCAAGCGCCGAATAATTCCTTTTTTCTCCTTTTCAGGGGAAATCGAACACGCTGTTAACCGCAATACGCACTACCGAGTGCGTAACAATGTCCAAGAATTTTCATTTGGATGGTGGGGGTCGGATTATGGGGAAATCCCAACCGAATCGCACCGCTTTCAAGACACATCCTAATAAAGTTTCCTTGTTTTTTGGGTATTTAGGACCTTAAAACCAATTCCACGGGGTATTTTTGCGGAATTCTATGCTATTAAACCTCAATTTATTCGATTTCTCACAAAAAGTAAATTACAAGAATGAAATTTTAAGCGGATTAACCGTTGCTTTGGCATTGGTGCCCGAGGCAGTTGCTTTTGCACTCATCGCAGGATTGCCGCCTTTAACAGGATTATACGCAGCCTTTATGATGGGCTTTGTGAGTTCCATTTTAGGAGGAAGACCGGGTATGATTTCCGGTGCAACGGGTGCCGTTGCCATCGTAATTGTGAGCTTGGCAAAATCGCATGGAATCGAATATATTTTTGCTACCGTTATTTTAGCGGGATTGTTTCAGTTAAGCGCGGGCTTTCTCAAATTGGGAAAATTTATGCGCTTGGTACCTACCCCTGTTATTTTAGGGTTTGTAAACGGTCTGGCGGTCATCATTTTCTTGTCCCAAATCGCCCAATTCAAAACGGATTCGGGTTCTTGGTTGCAAGGATCGGAATTGTATTTATTTTCAGGATTGGTCGCTTTAGCTATGCTTATCATTTGGGGACTTCCCAAAATAACCAAAATAATGCCGGCCTCTCTAACGGCTATTTTGGTCGTCTGGGGAATTTCCCTAGTATTGAAATTAGACACCAAAACGGTAGGTGATATTACTTCAATCGCCGGTGGTTTTCCTCCGTTTCACCTGCCAACGGTTCCTTTAAATTGGGAAACCCTTAACATCATTTTACCCTATGCCGCCATTGTGGCCGGTGTGGGTCTTATCGAAAGCCTACTAACCTTAAACATCATCGATGAAATTACCGAAACCCGCGGTCGCGGCAATAAAGAATGCATTGCCCAAGGAACGGCCAATATCCTTTCCGGCTTGTTTTCAGGTATGGGAGGCTGCGCCATGATCGGTCAGAGCTTAATCAATATTTCTTCTGGTGCGCGCGCTCGATTGTCGGGAATTGTAGCCTCCGTAATGCTCCTTATGTTTATTATGTTTGGAGCCGCGATTATTGAGAAAGTACCTATGGCGGCTTTAACGGGGGTAATGATTATGGTTTCAATTGGCACTTTTGAATGGGCCAGCTTACGCACATTCCGACGCATGCCGAATTCCGATATTTGGGTGATGGTTTTGGTTACATTGGTAACCATCTTTTTGCATAATTTAGCCCTAGCCGTATTGGTTGGGGTAATTATTGCGGCTTTGGTTTTTGCTTGGGATAACGCAAAGCGCATTCGAGCACGCAAATTCACCGATGAAAAAGGCTGGAAACACTACCAGATTTTCGGTCCGCTTTTCTTCGGTTCTATTGCAGTATTTAATGAGAAATTCGACGTACAAAACGACCCCGAGCATATCGTCATTGATTTCTCGGAAAGCCGCGTTGTTGACATGTCGGCCATTGAAGCCTTAAATAAACTTACCGAACGTTATGCGAAGGCGGGTAAAAAAGTGCATTTACGACATCTGAGTAAAGATTGCACTGCTTTGTTGGAGAAAGCATCGGCGATTATTGATATTAACTATTATGAAGACCCGAGCTACAAAGTAGTTACCGATAAAATAATCGATTCCGTATAGCGAGGATTTCACCGACGAATTTGGAACGAATACTAAAATAAAAAGAGGCCATCCCGGATGGAACAGCCTCTAATTACTTTCAACTACACTTTAAATACTTTTCTTAGCCAAATAGAAATCTACCTTTTCTAGGGTAGTATCTGCATTACGCGCTTCTAATTCTTTAAGGGTTTTGGGTGCGGGAATGATTACCTTATCACCGGGCTGCCAATCCAAAGGCATAGCCACTTTATGCTCGTCGCTGAATTGTAGGGCCTTTAAAACGCGCAAGATTTCGTTCATATTGCGGCCTACATTCAAAGGATAATACATTATCAAACGAATTTTGTGAGAAGGGTCGATGAAGAAAACGGCGCGAACGGCGGCAGTTTCGCTTTCGTTGGGTTGCAACATCCCATAGAGTTTAGACACCTTCATGTCTAAATCGGCAATGATGGGAAATTGAAAATACACGCCGGTTTTTTCTTTCACGTTATTCACCCAAGCCAAATGACTGTGAATACTATCGATACTCAAACCCACTAAGGTGGTGTTAAGGGCATCGAATTCATCTTGTCGCAGGGCAAAACCGCTCATTTCAGTAGTACAAACTGGAGTGAAATCCGCAGGATGCGAAAATAAAACCTTCCATTTGCCAGGTTCGTAATCGGAAAATTTGATTTTTCCAATGGTGCTTACTGCTTCAAAATCGGGTGCGATGTCGCCAATTCTTGGCATGGCATAGCTGTTTTCTAATGTGTTTTCCATAATTAGGTGTTTTTGTTTCTCTTTGATGGTACAAAGTTCATACATCTTTGCATTATATATTGTGTCAACTATCACAAACACAATAATCTATTACATCAATAAAAAGATAGATACTGTAAATAACGAGGTCCTTGCATCAACGCTTTTACCGTAAAGGTTAAAATACCGGCACTCTTTAAACCGCTCATTGCATCTACTCATTACCTTGTTTGTCTCTTTAGAAATAAATAGCGTGCTGCACTTGGAACAAAAACCAAACAACCTAAGAGAGAACCTGCAAGCAATAAAATATTGGCACCTTGTAGGTGCAAAAGTTTAAAAGTAACACTCAAACCGAGTATCATAAAAGAAAGGGTACCGGATACATATACAAACGTGCGCATTTCCAAATTTATAGACTTTAGGCCTTGAAACAAATTCGCAACAAATTCGTATATTGTACATATTATGAAAACAAAAGAAGAAATCGTAGAAAACTGGCTGCCGCGGTATACCGGCCGGCCCTTAGATCAATTTGGTCGATTTATACTCCTCACCAATTTCCAGCATTACGTACACTACTTCAGCGAATTAACGGGGGCCGAAATTTTAGGGTTGGACAAGGCTATGAGCAGTGCTACTCATGACAACATTACGATTATCAATTTTGGAATGGGCTCTCCCAATGCCGCAACCATAATGGATTTATTAACGGCAATAAACCCCGAAGCCGTGCTCTTCTTGGGTAAGTGTGGTGGCTTGAAAAAGCGCAATAATATTGGCGATCTTATCCTACCAATTGGAGCGATTCGGGGAGAAGGTACCTCTAACGATTATTTTCCGCCGGAAGTTCCCGCCATGCCCGCTTTTGCCCTTCAAAAGGCCGTAAGTACCACGATTCGCGATTATGATACCAATTATTGGACGGGGACCGTTTACACCACCAACCGCAGGGTCTGGGAATTCGATGATACCTTCAAAAAATACTTAAATACCATTCGCGCTTATGCCATTGATATGGAAACGGCTACCCTTTTCACGGTTGGATTCCACAATCATATTCCAACGGGAGCCTTGTTATTAGTAACGGACAGTCCGATGGTCCCTGAAGGGGTTAAAACCTTGGAAAAAGACGCTGTAAATTCAAAATTATACGACCAACGCCACGTAAAAATAGGGATTGATTCGCTGAAGCAGCTCATGAACAAAGGCGAAACGATTCGGCATTTGATATTCGATTAAGGCTTTAAACATTATAGCCCTAATACGCCCACGCCTGAAGGTCTTTTTAGAAGCCAACCGGTAAGGCTTTTCCGCATTTTCGAGGCGGGCAGTACTTCGTGCAAAACGCAATCGGATCTGAAAATAACTGCGCGATTCATGATGGGCGCTATATCGATATGGTGTTCATTTTTATGGATGCGCAATTCCCCGCCATCGCCAGGCTGCCAGTCTTCATTCAAATACAAGATAAAGGATATCATGCGATTGGATCGCGCATCAAATTGATCCAAATGCGGCTTGTAAAATCCTCCCGGAGGATATAACGCAAAATGAAACTCATAACCTTGCAAACTTAGAAACAGTTCCATTTTCACGCGATCCATGAATTGCTCAATTATTTCAAAGAAATACCGGATCCGGATATCGCGTTCTTTATCCAGCCAAAACGTCATATCCGAGCGGATTTCGGGCATTCGTTTTTCCATTTGCGTATGTCCAATTTTAGCCGGTTGGAAGTTCTTTTGCGCTTCTGAAAAAAAATCAATCAATGGAATCCGTTGATCTTCAGAGAGAAAATCATCAATATACACGAAATCATTCGTTGCGAGCGTATCAAACCAATGTGACCACTGCTCTTCCGTGTGCGGGAGTGTCATTTTATGCCTGCAATATCGCACAAATGTGCCATATTCAACATCGGCTGAGTTCCGTGTTTTTATTAATTTTTAGGAAATGCATTTTCCCATAAAAAAAGCGGCACCTTTTGCAAGATGCCGCCCAAAACAATGAAAACTAAACCTATTAATTCTTGATAAATTTGGTAGTAGAAACACCGCTGTTGCTGTGTACTTCTAACAAATAAGTGCCTTGATTCAAAGATGCAACCGAAATAGCATTGCCCGTAGCGTATTGATTTAAAACCACACGACCGTCGATGCTGCGAACTAATACCTTTGCACCCAATTCCGCGTTTGAAATCCACAACACATCGTTCGTTGGATTCGGATACACGTTAAGACCTCCTTTATTGAGGTTTTTACTTGAATTGGAAGGATTGAAACGCACGAAACGGAAATGCCAATATGCGGGGGTTCCGTCACCGGTCACGATCGCGATATCTGCAATTAACGTATCGGCATTTACAACGACTTCGTAAGTGATACCGTCAACTGCATCCGCTGGACTTGCGATTTCACCACCGTTTTTAACTTTGGGCAAACCTAAGAAATTACCTTTACCGCTCACGGTAATCGTACCGTCCATATTATCTTTCCAAGATCCGAGATTTGAACCATCGTGAGGAGCAACTGGAGTGCCGCAACCTTCAGGCGCACCTTGCCAAGCTTCTAACCAAGTTTCCGTGCCGAGTACGTTATCGAATGAAGCATCATCACCAAAAGTGTAGATATCATCAGCCAAACAGGGACGGTTGTTTCCATCTAATACGGTATTGTACCAAGCAACATCGCCTTTAGCAGGACCCACACCCATAAATGTCATATTCCAAGAACCCGTAGGGTTTGTTATAATTTCTTCAACTTGCTTTACCAAGGTATAACGCCAATATCCATTGCCGATGCTTACATCTACAGTCATTTCGTTACCATTCAAGCTCACTTCGTAAACAATAGAATCAGGTGCGTTAGCCGGTGTGGTCAATTCTCCACCGTTGTAAGCTTTTGAAAGTCCTAAGTAATTGCCTTTACCAACGATGGACAATTTGCCTTGGGCTGCATCAAAACGCCATGTACCTTTGTTGGTTCCATCGTGAGGAGCAACTGGAGTGCCACAACCTTCAGGCGCACCTTGCCAGC
Source organism: Bacteroidia bacterium (assembly GCA_032111345.1). Lineage (GTDB taxonomy): Bacteria > Bacteroidota > Bacteroidia > NS11-12g > UBA955 > VMCP01. Next base: position 15,142 of record JAULUW010000099.1, on the reverse strand, counting down.
CTTCTAACCAAGTTTCAGTACCTAGAACATTTTCAAAACTGCCGTCTGCGTTAAACACATACTCATCGTCTGCGATACAAGCACGCGTTGTTGCATTTAAAGGGGTATTGTACCAGCCAATATCTCCCTTTGATGGACCTACACCGATAAAGGTGCAATTCCATTTTCCTTCGATTTGAGCCATAAGCGCTAAAGAGCTCAAACTCAACATTGATAGTAATACTTTTTTCATACTTTTCTAAATTGTTATGTTCCAAAGCTATAAAAAACATCTCAGTTTTTGTTAAAAAAACAATAAGTATTTTGGCCTAAAAAAGTTCATCAAAAAGGAAGAAATTTCCAAGGCAACAAGAAGCCCTAAGTATTAGGTTATTATTAAAGGAATATTAAGCCAAGGCACTCACAATAAGCAATTGTTATAAAAAAGTCATAAAGTACTAAAAAGCATTTTAGCCAGTTTTTGGGCATTCAAATCGTTGTCAAAAGTATGCCCTAAGAGGCGTTCACGGCGTTCTAGGGCTTCCTTCGAAAAAGAAACTGGCATTATTTCGTTGATTTGCTTTACCATTTCGCTGGGGGTATTGGCGAGCATACAGAGCGATTCTAATCCAGTTTCTTCAACCATGGCCTTATTCGCAATAACAAATCTGCCGCGGTATAGGGAATTGAGTAGTTTTAATTTTATGCCCGTTGATTGAAATGTTACCAATACATTGGCATGCGCATTCGCAATTAATTCCAAAATATGTTCGGCAGTTACATCCGCGACTAACTCTATATGCGCATGTTGTTCGATGGCATTTTTGAGCGATTTCGAAGGTCGGCTGCCCGCAATAATACAGCGAACCCTGGTTTTGGGAAATACTTCTTGGGCCAAATAGAGGGCTGCACGATTATTTTCAGGTACCGATAGGTTCCCATGATACAATACATAATCGCCTATACCGGTTTTGGAAAGCACTTTTTCATTGGAGTGAAACGCCGGAATATATTGGGCATGCCCGTATTCCGATTGAAAATAGCTCGTTTCCATGGGCGATATGCCCGCAATGCCATCGGCCGAATTGAGAACGGCCTCGTACGTTTTCAATTTTCGGGCTTCCGTTTTAAAAAACAAGGTCTTCCACCAACGTTCTTCAGCCAATGCCAAGGCCTCGTAGTAATGATGCTCCACATTATGAGCCCGCACAATCCGGCGCTTGTGCGCCAAACTTGGATGATTGAGGTAGCGGGTGGTATGCAAACCCTCAAAAAGGATTGGGGCATCGTCTGCCGCCAACCGTTTTAATAATTTATCGGAACTCCTACTGGCCACGATAAAGGGCAATTTACCGGCAAAAGGATTGCGTTTTTTACGCGGATAATAATACAAGGCATGCACTTCCTTTCGCAACTCTCGCGAGGGTTTTTTGTCCCCATATAAAAATACGTGCAAGGTTACTTGGATCCCTAATTTTTCAAAAGCCTGCAATTTGAAAAACATATCGGTCGACCCACCATAATTCGGGGGATAAGGAAGGTCAAAGGCCACAATATGTAAATTCTTATCCATGATTATCTGCGTATATCTGCAATAATACTTCTGATTCTATTTGCCAATTCCAAGCTTTTTGGGCCTGCAAACACGCAAGTACACAACGAGCATGTGTGTCTGCATTGTTCATTAAAGCCTCTAAGGCTTTTAAAATTTCAGCATCCTCATTGCGCACTAACAAACCTACAGCAAATTCTGCATTCAGACTGCGATATTCTAAAAAATCATTAATGACACTGGGTAAACCGGCATGCACATAATCAAAAAACTTGTTATTTAAAGAGAGTTAGTAACTTCTTGAAACGGGCTCCGAAACATTGTATCCAACGCGAGCCATTCGGGTTAGTCCGGGTAAATCAGAGGGTGCAATAAATCCTAAAAAATGAACCCGTTTGGCAATTCCAAGTTGCGACGCTTCTTGCTTTAAAGCTCCAAGCATTTCCCCATCTCCTGCAATCACCAAATGAAAGGAAGTTTGGGCCAGCACACGCAGCAAACGCTCCAATCCCCTGCCTTCGTTTAAGGCTCCTTGGTATAAAATGAAGGGTTCTTGAGGCAATTGCTTGTAGATTTTTGGATCAAGGCTGGGGATGTTTTCTCTTAAAAACGGAGCGTTGCGCACCACCCGAACGGGTCTTTTATAAGACATTTGCAATTCATCCGCAATGGCCTTTCCCACGGTATATACTTGGTCTGCAACAGGAATAACCAAAGCTTCCACCCACAACCAGAATTTTTGGATTATGGGCCTACGTGCTACTTCCGGTACATGAGGAAACCATTCGTGGGCATCGATAATCCATCGCCATTTTTTTAATGGCTTTAAAGCCCTTGCCGGCAAAGCCGTGTCTAAATCAACGGTTCCCAAAGCATCGGTTTTGCAAATGAGCAAGAAAAAGAAGAGCCGAATATTGTACTCCGCATAGAACAACTTCCCTTTTTGACTCCAACAGGGCAGTCTTTTTTGTTGGAAGTTCCTTTCTATTAAAGGTTGGGATTCGTTCCGTTTTCTACCTACTAAGAGCACTTGATGCCCCGCATCCTGCAATACCGTGCACGTACGAATCATCCGTTGATCGGAATTCAAATCATTACTTACGGTAAATACAATTTTCAAGTTTGCAAAATTAACTGATTCGCTTCGGTTTTACGCACCACTCCCGCATCGATTAATTGCTCCAAGACTTCGAGGTAGCGTTTGCGCTGTGGCAAGGGAAACCGATGGGTGAATTCGTGAAAATCGCAATTGTTTTGGGAAATATTATTTGTAATTTCCGCTTCAAGATCTTTATTGCTTCGCGCTTTAAACCTGCGCATACATACATCGCAAGTTCCGCAATCTGCTGTTTCATTTTGGGTGAAATACCGGATCCAGAACGCCGACCTACACGCTTCTGTATTGGCGTATTTTCGCAGCGATTCTAAAGATTGCAAACGGCGTATTTTCAACTCATCCAGTTCCTTCATGTTTATTTTGGGATACATGGCACGCGGCTCCAGCAATGTTATTAAGGGATCGGTATTTTGAGGCACATACTCGATAATCTTATGTTTGTGCAAGGTATTTAGCATGGTAACGATGCGTTCGGGCTCTTTTTTAAGTCGCTTGGCGATTTGTGTTTCTTGAAAGGAGTTAAATCCGTCAAAAACACCCGAATACGAGCGCAACAATACATCGATCAAATATTCATAGCTTTGATGTCGGATTTTAAAATCGTAGACTTCCGTAAAATCGGCCTTAAACATGAATTTGCTTTGAGTGCGTACCCCTTCATTCAGGGTAATCCACCCGATTTTTTCTAAGGCACGTAAGGCATAAAAATATTCGGCAACTGGAATTCGATATTCCTTGGCGCTTGCGGTATAATCAATGGGATAGGTATGGTGTTGGCCGTGTCCGGGGGAAACGCCAATGGCATTCATTAACGCATGATAAACGCGTATAATTTGCGCTTCCGTGGGATGCTGCATTTCAATTTGTTCCTTAGCCCGAACCCAATCGGATTCTTCATGCAACAACACGCAAAAACTCTTTTTAGAATCCCTTCCTGCCCTACCCGATTCTTGATAATAATCTTCTGGGCTGCTGCTTGGGGCCATGTGAAAAACATAGCGTACATCGGGTTTATCTACTCCCATGCCAAATGCATTGGTACAAACCATTACCCGCACTTTGTCATCTATCCATTCTTGCTGTTTTACCGATCGTTCTTGATTGGGCAAGCCGCCGTGGTAGTAGTGAGCCGAAATGCCTTCTTTTTGCAACCACAATGCGGTTTCTTGAACCGCCTTTCGCGTAGGCGCAAATACGATGGAACATCCTTTGGTTTGTTTGAGGGCCTGCAAAAGCAGGGCCGATTTGTTACCAGCTTCTATGGATTGAAATACCAAATTAGCCCTTCCGAATGCCCCTTGATGCACCTGCGGCGCTCGCAAATTCAAACCTCCAATGATGTCGTCTTGTATCCATTGGGGCGCACTCGCCGTAAAGGCCGCCACCGGCACTTTTTGGGGAAGTAGTTCACGCACTTCGTAAATTTTACGGAATGCAGGCCTAAAATCACTTCCCCACATGGAGATACAATGTGCCTCATCAATGATTAAACAGGAAACATGCAAATTGGGTATATATTCACGAAAAGACTCTGAAAGCAAACGTTCAGGCGCCACATATAAAAACTTATAGTGCCCTTGTAACGCATTTTCTAAGATGATTTTTTGTTCCGACCACGACTGACCGCTATTCAAATATGCCGCTGAAATGCCGCGTTTTTGCAAGCCATCTACTTGGTCTTTCATTAAGGCAATGAGCGGAGAAACGACCAAACTCAATCCGGGAAACAACATGCCCGGAACTTGAAAACAAATACTTTTACCTCCGCCGGTTGGCAGCAATGCCAAGGTGTCTTTACCCTGTAAAATGGAAGACACAATTTCAGATTGTCCCGGTCGAAATACGTCGTAACCCCAGTGTTTTTTTAAAATGTGTTCCGGCCCTATACTCATATAGACAATCGCTGTCGCAATGCATCAATTTGTTCGATACATTTATTGATGTATTTGTTGCGACCAATTTCGGAAACTTCGCTGATACGATTGCTCTTTGAAAGTAAATTTTTCGTCCAATCGATCGTTTGTCGGTTAAAACCTTCGTTTTTGGTTTGAATAAAGTTAAAGGTATTGTAACTGATATAGCTGGCATTTTGCACATCCGAATTAAGCAAAACACAATTATTTCCAATCATCACCTCACTGGCATAGAGCTCGAAGGTTGAATCAAGTACCGTTTGTGTTTGAGGGAGGTATTTGCGACCTGTTTCCGCCTGAATTCGAATCATTTCCATCATGCTATTTAATTCTTGAAGGACGGACTCGAGGGTTTCTTTTTTCTTGAAATAGCCCACTTGTGCGTAGTATTCCACTTGCTTCAGGGTACTTTTCAAGGTATCTTCATGCCAGATTTCTACAGATGGCATTTGTGAAAACACGTCAATGATTTTAGGAACTTCGGACCTCCATGAATCGGGAATATTCACATCTTCTACAAATGCACTGTTAAGTTCGGTATTTCCCAAAATGGATTTATTCCAATATACCATTTTAAATCGAGCCAATTGTGGGAAGAAAAAATGATAGAATACCGGTAAATCTTCAGCGGCATAGGTAATTTTCGCATTGGGCCATTGCCGAATCCATCGCAAATCAGAATGCAAAATAGACAAATAATCGGCAAAGCCAGAAACTTGAGCACTCAATTCATTGGCTCTGAAACTGATCATTTTTGATTCATTCATCAGCGCGCTATCGAGCGACACATTATAATTTCTCGCTAAAAGCACAATTTCTTCCACCGAAAAATCGGTTTCCCCTCTTAATCTTCGATAGGCACTGTCTGCACTTAACTGCAGAATTTCCGCAACTTCATCGGCCATATTAACATTGGAGGGAATGGCTTTTTTTAAGTAAGAGACAAAACTGAGTTGATTGGGCCTGTTGTCCATAAAATTCGTGTTTTAGTTTTAGTTGTAAATAATAATTGAATAAGCAATTTTAAGAACTTTCAATATTAGCCATTGTTTCGGATCTGTTTTACGGATTTTCCGTAAAATTAAAAAAAGTCTTATTGAAAATCCGTAATTCCCGCCTAATAAGTACCCCTACATTTGCGTTTTAAATAAACAACCGACCTATGAAAAACAAACTCCTTTTAGCCCTAATTGTTGGATGTTCGTTCCTAAAACCCTCCTCCATATTTGCACAATCCAATAAACCCATCATTGCAGTGGCCGATATCGATGTTCGCGGACATAAAATGAATGGCAACCAAGTTATTCAATTTGCCATTAACGAATTAATGCGCATTGACCAATTTGAAGTAATGGATCGGTACGACATTGAATATTTAACCCAACGCGATTCGATATCCATAAGCGGTTGCTTTTCTAAAATTTGTTTAAAGGATATCGGTTTACGTTTAGGTACCGATAAGATATTCACCGCAAGCATTTCCGAATTGGGAGACAAGTTGAACATTACCGTACGTGTTTTAGATGTAAAAAGTGGGACCTTTGAACGGGTAAAAATCAGAGAATTTTTAAATATCCCTGGGAGCGAACTCGAAATGTTGCGTATCTGCATCAACGAATTATTTGGAATGGCCAACGACACCGATATTGTAAATAAACTCACCCAGAAATCCGAATTTGACAATACCATTAACAATCCTTACACCTTGCGATTGCGTTCCGACGGTCCTCGCATGGGCTTAACCTATGCAACCGGATATTTAGCCACCGTATTGACCAAAAGTGAAGATCAAGGTGGATACGGAGGAAATCCCTATATGTTCCAATTTGGATACCAATTTGAAAAACAATACCTAAACGAAGGCGATTTTCAAGCATTATTCGAATTCATTCCGATGATAACGGGTTTAGATCAAGGCCAATTTATTCCGAGTGTTACCTTATTGAACGGTTTGCGCAATAATACCAGTGGATGGGAGTTTGCATTCGGTCCTACCTTTGCCTTATCTAAAACCGCGGAAGGTTATTTTGACGCGAATGATAACTTCATTATTAATCCACCGTCGAATAAAAGCTTAGAAGAGGAGGCTGCTGCCTTGGGAAAAGGGATTGAAACACGTCCGGATAGCCGAGGCATTACGCAAATTTCTTATGGATTTTTGTTTGCTGCAGGAAAAACAATCAAATCGGGCAGGTTGAATTTGCCGATAAATATCTTTTTTGTTCCGGGTAAAAACGGTCTCCGTTTTGGACTTTCTATGGGTTGGAATGGCAAAGAGCGTTACGAAAACCGCAGCCTGTAAATTCTTTGGAAACCCATTAACCGGTTTCCCCCGAAAAAAACATTAATGAATCAATAAATCTGACCGTCGGACAATACTATCCGGCGGTCGGCCATTTCGGCCAGTTCTAAATTGTGCGTAACAATGACAAAACTGAGGTTAAAGTCTGTACGCATTTTCAAAAACCATTCGTGAATTATTTTTGCATTTTTGGAATCCAAATTTCCGCTGGGTTCATCCGCGAGTATTACTTTAGGATTTCGCGCCAAGGCTCGAGCAATTGACACCCGTTGTTGTTCCCCGCCCGATAATTGAGAGGGTTTGTGGAGCAGGCGATCCGCCAATCCCAAATATTCCAAGCGTTCTTGAGCTTGTTTTTTGGCAATTTTCTTATCTACGTTGCCAATTAACAAGGGCATCATTACATTTTCTAAGGCACTTAATTCGGCAATTAATTGATGAAATTGAAATATGAATCCCAGTTTTTCATTGCGAAATTGCGCGAGTTTATTTCCTTTTAACTGCGCGGTTTCTTCGCCATCGATATAAATGGTACCTGAGTCGGGCTTGATTAATGTTCCTAAAGTATGCAGCAAGGTACTTTTACCTGCACCACTTTCACCGGTGATACACAGAATTTCCTTTTCAGGCACATGCAACTCTATTCCTTTGAGGATTTGCACATTTCCATAGGATTTGGTTATATTTTTACAGGAAATCAATGTTTTTAACAAATATATTACCGGAATGGGCTCAAAGTTAGTTATTTTCGCAACGGATTCAACACAGCAAGGATTATAATCCGAAATCTATATGAACATTCACGAATATCAAGCAAAAGAGATTCTAAAATCGTACGGAGTTGCGGTTCAAAATGGCTTTGTAGCCGAAACCCCTGAGCAGGCCATGGAAGCGGCTGAAAAAGTGCGTTCCGAATACAACAGCGATTGGTGCGTTGTAAAAGCACAAATTCACGCTGGTGGTCGCGGTAAAGGTAAAATTGTAGGCAGCGAGCAACGAGGCGTTCAAGTGGCGAAATCACCAGAAGGCGCAGCGGATATCGCTAAAAACATGTTGGGCGGAACTTTAGTTACCATCCAAACAGGTGATGCTGGAAAAGTTGTCAACAAAGTATTGGTAGCCCAAGACGTATTTTATCCCGGTGCTAACGAACCTAAAGAATACTACATGAGTGTACTTTTAGATCGTGCTACCAAAAGAAACGTAATCATCTACACCACCGAAGGCGGTATGGATATCGAAGAGGTTGCCGAACACACCCCTGAGAAAATATACAAAGAATGGATCCACCCTGCAACCGGTTTGCAAGGATTCCAAGCGCGTAAAATTGCCTTCAATTTGGGATTAGAAGGTACCGCATTCAAAGAAATGGTGAAGTTCGTTACGGCTTTATATAAAGCTTATGAAGAAACCGATTCTGCCATGTTCGAAATTAACCCCGTTTTAAAAACATCCGACGATAAAATCATTGCCGTGGATGCAAAAGTAGATTTGGATGAAAACGCCCTTTTCCGTCATAAGAATTTCTTGGAATTACGCGATTTTGCCGAAGAAGATCCTACAGAAGTAGAAGCAGGTAAATTCAATCTTAACTACGTAAAACTCGACGGTAACGTAGGTTGTATGGTTAACGGTGCCGGTTTGGCTATGGCAACCATGGATATCATCAAATTAAGCGGTGGCGAACCTGCTAACTTCCTAGATGTTGGGGGCACTGCTAACGCAGAAACAGTAGAAGCAGGATTCCGTATCATTATGAGCGATCCAAACGTGAAAGCAATTCTGATCAATATTTTTGGTGGAATCGTTCGTTGCGATCGCGTAGCTAATGGTGTGGTTGAAGCCTACAGAAAAATTGGGGACATTAAAATCCCAATCATCGTGCGTTTACAAGGTACCAATGCCGAAGAAGCCAAAAGGGTAATCGATGAAAGCGGACTTAAAGTACATTCCGCTATTGTATTGAAAGAAGCTGCCGACTTGGTAGAAAAAGTATTGAAAGAAAGCGCAAACGCCTAATCAATCGCATACGTCTAGTTAAAAGGTCAATCTTACAGATTGGCCTTTTTTCATTTGTAAAATCGCCCGCATCTTTCGAATTTTGCAGCATGTTATTAGCCGCGTTGCTCTCTGTGTTCTCAGGAATTTTGGATGCGAATCCGGTTAATTATGTTCGAAAAGATTCCACCGAAAAACGAATTTGGGAATACGGTGCCGAATTTAAACTCAACTTCTCCTTTGCCAATTCATCGCCCAATTGGACTAGCGGAGCCGGAAATAACATCACCATTACCGGCCTTACCAATGCCCAAGCCAACTTAAAAAAAGAACGTTTTAGTTGGGATAATCAATTGAAAATCAATTTAGGTTTGGTGAGCAACCGCGAACGTGATATTCGCGGCGATGCTTTCTGGAGCTCCAGAAAAAACATCGATAACTTTTTCTTCGACAGTAAACTGGGGCTTGATTTTGAAGAATATCCTACACTTTCCTTTTACGGAGGATTGAACTTTCAAACCCAAATACTTCCGGGTTATTCGTATTCTAAAGATTCCCTAGGAAGAGATATTGCTAAAATGACTACGAGTTTTTTAAGTCAAGGGCAAACGCAATTTGCATTAGGTACAGAAAATAAATTCCTCAATACCTATTATTTGCGTTTGGGATATGTAACCTTAAAACAAACGTATGTAATCAATCAAGATTTGTATGTGCAGAGAAATCAAGAAGTAATTGCACGTGTTCAAAAAGGTCAATATATCGATAATGAATTTGGAATGCAGGTTCAAATGGGGGGAAGTCAAGATTTTGGACCCGAAAAACGCTACGGTGCCAAATTCAATTACTTGGGATTCCTACCCTACCAAACTTCGCCTGCGGTGCTCGACAGTCGTATCGACATCGGGTTATCGGCCCGCATTACACGGTATTTCAGCGTAAACTATACCTTAATTTCCATTTACGACAAAGATTTGGTAAAACCAGGAAGCAATGCTTGGCAAAACAGCTGGGTATTCGGGATTTCTTACGGATACCATATTTAATCGTACCTATCGGAGTATTCTACATATTCCTCGAAAGTCGGGGTTTTTTCCTTCAAAAGTACGTTTTGTCACCCCCGTTTGGCCCTTATAAACTTACCTTCGTATGGAATTAATACCATGAAAAAATACAGTTTAATTGTTGCCAGTGTTGCCCTTGTTTTTATGGCATCATGTGGCGGTTCCTCCGAACCAAGCACAGAAAAGTCCACTGCGGCTGAAACTACCAACACCACAGAGTCCAGCACCTCAGAAGAAGGCATTGCAGAATTAACCATTGAGTCTAATGATGAAATGAAGTACAACCTTAAAACCTTAGAAGTTAAAGCCGGCGATAAGGTGGTGCTTACCCTTATCAACAAGGGCAGCATGCCTAAAGAAGCGATGGGTCATAACATCACCATCTTGAAACAGGGTGTGGATCTAGAAGAATATGCCTTAGCTGCCGCAAAAGCTAAAGATAACGAATACCAAGTAAAAGGCCGCGAAGGCGATGTAATTGCCCACACCAAGTTATTAGGTCCAGGCGAAAGCGAAACCATAACCTTCGACGCTCCTGAAGCCGGAACCTACAAATTTGTTTGCACTTTTCCTGCTCACTACGGTTTGATGCAGGGCGATTTTATCGTTAAATAAGGCCCCTATTGTTTTAGTAAAAGGCGCTCACACTTGTGTAGCGCCTTTTTTATGGTCGTTAAAAATCGTTTTTTGTAAAAAAATCAATCCGCTGCTTATCCATCTATTTGAAATTTTCTAACCCACTATTTAATAATGGGTTGCAACATAGACAATCAAATCCTTGGTGTTACTCTATTATTAAATATCGTTTTATAATTGTTATTCAATAAAAATGTCTAATATCTTTACCGAATGAAACACACACTATTTGCTTCTCTCTTATTAAGTAGCACCTTTGTATTTTTTTCATGTGCAGGTGGCAATGAATCCGAAAAAAGCGCTGATGGCAACACCAATTCAGAATCTTCTTCCCCATCCATTGACACCCTAGCTTTGTTAGAAGGTAATTGGAAAATTGACAGTCTAAGCAGCGATCGTTTCGAACTGTATGAATGCGAAAAATCTATGAATTTCAACTTCACAAGCGCAGCAGGTGAAACCTCAAACGGCATTGAAACCAAGGTATTGAAGGTAACACAAGGTGCCGAAAATCCATGTGACTTTGCAGGGCCAAACGACAATTATGAAACGAATTATGCGTTATACGCCGGAATGTTGTATGTGAAAAATTTCAAATTAGACAAAAAGCAATTATCCGGAACCTTGAAAATATCAAACCTTTCAGACAAAACGATTACACTAACGAGCATGCGTCATTCGGTACACATGTCTAAAGTGAATTAATGTAAAAACTTAGTTAAATTTTGAGTATTAAAACTCAAATTGCGTGCGTTTTACATTCAACTGCTCACTTTTTCTGTATTCAGGTCCAATTTCGGCACTCACTACATGTATTTGTTCGGGATGTTCCTTGAAGAGCAAGGTATTTTGAAACTTCCAGGATTGCACTTTAGCCGGCAAATGGCCGGCCTCTAGATAGAACCAGGTCGCTTCCGATTCTTCTTCGAAGCCAATCAATTCTAAGGGTACCTTTGACCATTTTCCCTCTTTGTTTTTTGCGAAAAGTGCAACATCTTTATCTAAGATTTTTTGCACTTTTCGCAATGCAAGGCTATCGCGTTTTCGCGGTGAAAAATCAAAACCTTGGGCTTTAAAGGCTTCTTGGATATCATCGGTAAATACACGCACTTCAATTTGTGCTTCCGTTTGAATTTTATTGATGCGTACATTCGTCACCCCTACATAAAAAGGGTGCATCCAAGAAGACATTGCTAAAAAAATGCCTAGGAACACCATGCTAATACCTAATTTCGTTGCCCGTACCATTAGAAATCGCAAATTACAACGCAACCATGAACCTGCCTATTTTATCGATTGATACCTCTGTATTTTGGTTAAAAATGGGTTTCACCCATTTATTGGATTTAAACGGTTACGACCACATGCTTTTTCTGTGGATGGTTTTTTTATACTTCACGGGTAAATCCTACCGCAATCTCCTAGCGCAACTCAGTCTTTTCACCTTGGCACATTCCCTAAGTTTGGCCTTGAGCGCCTTGCAATGGATTTCAGTTCCCAGTTTGTGGGTCGAGCGTTTTATAGCCTTAAGTATTGCGTTTAGTGCCGCTTACTCATATTATACCCTCGGAAAAAAACAAACAAAGGTCTGGATTTCCTGGATGCTGATTTTTCTTTTTGGACTGATTCATGGGATGGGATTTTCCGGATTGCTCCTGTCGCTTTTAGGCCATGATTCCTCGATTATTGCCCCTTTGTTGTATTTCAACGTAGGCTTAGAATTGGGGCAAATCTTGTTCGTAGCGGCGATAGCGGCATTACAGATTTCCCTTCATAGATATAGCATTCGCGGTTTCCAAAATTATCAAAAGGGTTCTGCTTGTATTGGTTTTTTACTCGGTATTAGTCTTTTTATCACTAGAATCTAAACATAGCCTACATCTTAAAACGGCCTTAATTCCTTATCTTCGCCGTTTTATGAATCACTATTTACGCAATCATACGGCTGCTTGTCTGGCTTTACTTCTCGGGGGAATCTCAATAAGCTCGGCACAGAATATTGAAAACAATCCCCGTTCAAATCACGGCAATCGATTTGAACAATTAGGATCCATTCTTAGTGATCCAAGTGAATACCGCACGGCTTCCGGGGCACCCGGGCATAAATATTGGCAGCAAAAAGCAGATTATAAAATCAAGGCGCGCTTAGATGAGGAAAACAAATTGCTATATGGCGATGAAATCATTACCTATACCAATAATTCTCCCGACGTTCTAACGTATTTGTGGTTGCAGTTAGATGAAAACGAACATGCACCCGACGCCGAAAGTCATTTCTTCGAAACCGAATCGCTTAGCAATCAAGGCAGCGACACCGAACCTATTACTACGATGGAGGCATTGGAAGGCTTGGATATAAAAGGGCGCCATCACGGATACGGCGTAGTGATTGAATCGGTTAGCGATTTGAAAAACAAAGCCATTCCGTATAAAGTAAACTATACGATGATGCGCATCGATTTAGCCAAACCCTTGAAGCCAGGTAAATCCTTTAAATTTCGCATTAAATGGCATTATAAAATTCCCGAAAGAATGAAAATTGGAGGCCGCGGAGGCTTTGAACATTTCGATGAGGACGGCAATGATATTTTTACCATTTCTCAATGGTATCCACGGATGTGCGTGTATTCCGATTATCAAGGTTGGAATCACAAACAATTTACAGGTAGAGGCGAATTTTCGCTTGTTTTTGGCGATTACGAGGTTGAAATGACCGTTCCTGCAGATCATATAATTGCATCTACCGGAGAATGTACCAATTATAAAGAAATCCTGAGTGCTGCGGAATGGGCGCGTTGGCAAAAAGCGCAAAACAGTCCGGTGCCCGTTCAAATTGTAGGATTATTGGATGCCCAGAACAAGGAACAACAAGCCAATCAAAGCGAATTCAAAACTTGGAAATACAAAGCCAAAAATGTGCGAGATTTTGCATGGGGAAGTTCTCGGAAGTTCACTTGGGATGCCATGGGCATCGATATCAACAAACGCAAAGTAATGTGCATGAGTTATTACCCTAAGGAATCGTTTGCCCTTTACAGCAAATATTCAACCAAAGTAGTGGCCCATACCATCCGCACCTATTCTAAGTTTACCATCCCTTATAATTATCCGGTAGCCATTTCTGTAGAGGCTTCAAGTGGTATGGAATATCCCATGATTTGCTTTAATTATGGCCGTACCGACAAACAAGGCAATTACAGCGAAGCCATTAAATACGGGATGATCGGGGTAATCATTCATGAGGTTGGACATAATTTCTTCCCTATGATCATCAATTCCGATGAACGCAATTGGAGCTGGATGGATGAGGGTTTGAACACCTTTGTACAATTTCTCACCGAACAAGAATTTGACAATAACTATCCCTCACGCCGGGGACCTGCCCATAAAATCGTAGATTACATGAAACTGCCGGCAGAGCGATTGGAGCCAATTATGACGAATTCGGAGAACATCATCGAATTCGGTCCGAATGCCTATGCCAAACCGGCTACGGCATTAAATATTTTAAGAGAAACGATAATGGGGCGGGAACTTTTTGACCATGCCTTTAAAGAATATTGCACCCGTTGGGCGTTCAAACACCCCAGTCCTGCCGATTTCTTCCGCACCATGGAAGACGCTTCAGGCGTCGATTTGGATTGGTTCTGGAGGGCTTGGTTTTACGATATTGAACCTGTTGACATCTCCTTAGATTCGGTTCGCGCTTTTGCTTTAGATTTCCCACAAGAGATTCCTGTAAAATGGGACAGCAGCGCAAGTCAAGGTAGCTATCGCCCTTTGGAACGGCCCAATGCGAGAAAGGCAAGACCGATCAATGAAGATGCTTTTTTACACATTTCGCGTTTGCGAAACAAAGCTGAAGGATATTCTTTTGCGGTGGATACCGATACCACACTGCGCGATTTTTATTATTACTATGATCAAAAAGCCGATACCGCCTATTTGAAAGAAATCCTGAACAAACGGTTAAACGGGCGGAGTAGAAAGGCGACCAATAGATACGAGAATTTGGCAATATTAGACCCTATGGATACCATGGCCATGAAAGGCCAATATTATTACGAATTGCATTTAAGCAATAAGGGCGGTTGCGTAATGCCCGTAATTATTGGGTGGGAATATGAAGATGGAACTCAAGAAACCGACTATATTTCGGCGTATGTATGGCGCAAAAACGAATATGAGATCGTTAAAAGCTTCATGAAACGAAAAAAAGCGGTGCGTATTCAAATAGATCCTATGCGTGAAACAGCCGATATTGAAGAAAGCAATAATTATTGGCCTGAAACTTTACAGTACAACCGTTTCCAAGTGTTCAAACAAAAAGTAAATGAACAAGTTGACCGCAATCCGATGTGGCGTTTTAATAATCGCAAAAAATAATTTCTTTTTTTGTTGCACAATAACACAATAACTGATTCCTTTCTCTTACCTTTGACACGTTTTAAATAAAATGAATACAGGTAAAGTTAAATTTTACAACGAGACCAAAGGTTATGGTTTCATTGTTGACGACAACACTCAAGAGGAGTACTTCACACATGCTACAGGCTTAATCGACAAAGTTCAAGAGAACGA
>JAULUW010000098.1:0-3447 GCA_032111345.1 Bacteroidia bacterium | reverse complement strand
AGCGGAAAACGCTCAAATTCGGGTTGGGCGTGTCGTGATCGAATTGGATTTTCCCCAATAGGTATAAGCCCAATAAGGTGAAAATAACGATCCAGATGGCCAAGTAAATCTCACGGTCTAGAATTCCCCAATGATAGGTTTGATCTGGGATGCTCAAGAATTTCAGAGCGAAAGCCAATTCCACAAAGCCCAAAACGACTTTTACCCCATTCAACCAACCGCCACTTTTAGGAAGGTTGTTGAGCCAAGAGGGAAATAAAGCCAATAATCCAAAAGGGATGGCAAAGGCCAAAGAGAATCCAAACATGGCAATGGCCGGACGCATGGCACCGCCGTGAACGGCTTCCACCAAAACAGTTCCAACGATTGGACCGGTACAGGAAAAGGAAACCAGAGCAATGGTAATGGCCATAAATACGGAGCCGGTAATACCGCCTTTATCCGCTTGTCGGTCTACTTTATTAACGAGCCAAGACGGCAGGGTGATTTCGAAAGCGCCGAAGAAACTTGCGGCAAAAACCACAAAAATTACGGTAAAAAAGATATTGGGAGCCCAATGCGTACTGAGCCAATTCGCGGCATTTGCGCCAAAAGCGAAAGCGACAATAGTTCCCACGATGGTATAAAGTGCGATAATGGAAATAGCAAATACAAAGGTGTCGCGAAGGGCTATGGCACGGTTCTTATTACGGATGAAAAATGAAACCGTCATTGGAATCATTGGGAAAACGCAAGGGGTAAGTAAAGCCGTAAGTCCGCTTAAAAATGCCAAAATAAAGAGACCCATCATGCCTTCTTCTTTCTCTTGGGAAGCTTGTCCATTATAGCTTTTAATCTCTTTTAAGGCTTCTGTTTTTTGGTAGTCAAGAGGTTCATTTTTATCGGAAACTGTACTTGAAACAACAGCGGGTACTATGGTGTCGCCCGGAGTATCGTTTCCGGTATTTCCTTCGGCTCCTGTTTTATCAGCTTGGGGCTCTTTTGCTGTTGCCGTACCATTTACCTTCAAACTCGGGGCTTTCAGCGCGATATCGCGCAAGTTTTCGCAACCCGATTCGTTGCATATTTGTCCGTTAAAAACAATGGCAATGTTTTCAATGGTTTTGAGTACGCGTATCTTTTGGCGGAATTCTCCTTTTTTGGTGAATTCGCCGGTAGAGCAATTCCAAATTTCGGCTTCTTTAACCATGTGGTCGCCAATGCCGTAAAATTTCCCAACCAATTCGTAGGAGGCATTGGGCACGAATTCAAGTTGCGCGCGGATCGGACCGTCGTATTCGGGACAGTCGCTTTTTTCGCTATACACGTGAAAGCCGGTTGCAATGTCTAATTTGATAACGACTTCAAGGATATCACCCGCATTGGCGGCTGTTTTGCTGTATGAAGCGGTAAATGTTGGCTTGGGGAAGCCCGCTGCACCTAAGGGAAGCATGCTTATGAACAAAGTCAATAAGGCATAAACGCGTTTGTAAACACTCATTCCTACAAATTTAGGGCTTTTTCGGTTTTTCTATGGGGACATTCGTCACATTTTTGCGTCTTGTGAAAAACAAAATTCGGGCTTTCGATAAAATGGCATTAGGTTTGGGCCGATAACGTAACATGCGGCGATTAGTCATTATTTGTTTCTGGATGTATGGATTGATTTTTTCCGCTTCTTTACAAGCGCAAAACAACCGTTCTATAAGTACCCAAGTATATATCGATTCCTTTAAAGATATAGCCATGCAGGAAATGCGAGCCAATGGAGTGCCTGCAAGCATTACCTTGGGACAAGGAATTTTAGAGAGTGCATCAGGAAATTCAAGGCTTTCAAAAGAATGTAATAACCATTTCGGGATAAAGTGTCGAAAGAATTGGACGGGTGCTTTTTGTTTGGCCGATGACGATGCGCAAGACGAGTGTTTTCGGGGATATGAAAGTGCCTACGAGTCATATCGCGACCATTCCTTATTCTTGAAAAACAGCAGCCGATACGATTTTCTTTTTGAATTAAATCCTTTGGATTATGCATCATGGGCCCATGGGCTGCGGCAAGCAGGTTATGCCACCAATCCAGCGTATGGGAATATTTTGATGCGTATTATTGAAAAATACCAATTAGCCCATTTTGATTCCTTAGTCGTTATTGGGAATGATTATTTTAATGGAAGCGGGGGCAAGCCAATCACAGTAAATGGAATACCTGCGTATGCGGCTAAATCAGGAGATACCCCAGAAAGTATTGCCAAGGAACAAAAATTAGCAGAATGGAAAATTTACAAATACAATGATTTAAACCGGGATGATTTTATTAATCCAGGAGAGATCCTATATTTAAAACCAAAGCGTAAAACAGCAACGGAAAATACGCATATCGTCAAACGGGGAGAATCCATTCACGATGTTTCTCAAATGTATGCAATAAAACTCAAGTCACTCCGTAAGTTAAATCACCTCAAACCTGGCCAAGAGCCAGAAATTGGGGAAGAGTTGAATTTGGCGGAAAAACGCGCCTCGGCTCCAAAAATAATTACGGGCAAAGTGCCCATGTCTACCGCCGTTAACGTGATGAAAACGCCGAATGTTTCCACCGAAGAAACGCATGAGGTGATTGCAGGAGAGACCATCGAAGGCATTGCCGAAAAATACCATACCTCCGTATTGAACTTGGTTCGATGGAATGATTTGGAATTTGCAGAAGTAACGGTAGGACAAATTTTGGTATTGGCACCCGGAATTAAATCCTCTGCAGAAGTGCGTTCCGTATCTGAAAATAAGACCATTTTGAAGCCTCAAACCCATACGGTTATGCGCGGGGAAACGGTAAGTTCTATTGCCCGAATGTATCAAATAGAACCTACGCAAATTATTCAAGCCAATGAACGTTTGCGCAAGGGTGGGACATTAATGGCCGATGAAGTAATTCGTTTAACGTCAAAGGATACTGCGGCAACCGGAATTGAAAATCAAAGTACGCGTGCCAGTATCCATTATGTGAAACCGGGTGAAACCTTATATGGTATATCTCAAAAATATGGGGTTTCGGTAGACGCGATTAAAAGTCAAAACAATATGCAGTCGAACTCCATTTGGGTGGGTCAGAAATTGAAGTTGCCTTAAGCAATTAAAAAGTGCACCGCGCTTTCTATCTGTTGTTCTAATATGATTTTTCCACGTTCTTGGGCGCGGTTCTTCGCATCCTCAATTTGAGGTTGATACACACTTAACAATTGCAATCCCGATTGTGCATACACCATAAAACCCGCCGATTTTAAATCCGATATTAAAGGTTGGTGTTGGTGTTCTTTGTGGTCGATTGCACATCGAAAACGAATCGCCGAATTTTGCATAATATTCACGCGCACTTTATGTTTGGAGAACAATTCGAATAGTTCTCGCAAATGGTCTTCGGCGATAAACGTAAAATCAGAACTGCTAATTTCCAAGAGCCATTGGGCTTCTTTT
>JAULUW010000097.1:0-6805 GCA_032111345.1 Bacteroidia bacterium | reverse complement strand
ATGGAAAATCTTGAAAAAGAGTCCAAGTCAGAATTTGAGCGTTCTAACACTTCCGTGGTTTTCTTCAATACCGGAAGCGCCATGTTATCTGCCGCATCTATGCAAGAACTTTACCGCTGGAAATCAGGTATCGACAAAGCGCCTTCTACCTATAGTTACACCATTAACATCAACGCATCTGCAGATAAAACAGGTCCGTCTGCCATCAACGACCGCCTTCGTGTGCGTCGTGCAGAAGCGGTTAAAAAATTCTTAACCGAAGCTTTGGGCGTTAAAGCTTCTATCAATATCGTAACCAATCAAGATGCATTTTCTAATACATTATTGCTAGATCGCCGTGCGATCATTGGCATTTCTGTAAAATAAGAATTGTTTTTTCCATTTAGTAGGGCCGCCCTTGGGCGGCCTTTTTTTGTGCTTTTTGAGTTCCCTTTATTTCATTTAACTTGCTGCTATGTTTCGCATTTTAAATTTCGGTGGAAATTCCCCAATTATACAGCGCTTTGCTTTTCATTTCAAAGTATTGATATTGTTTGTTATAGCGGGATTCCAAACAGCAGGTTTTGCGAATATTGCAAAATTTGACTTGCCGAATTTTCGCAAAAATCGCCCCTTGAAATTAGAAAGGGTCCCTCATGTAAATCCGTTTATAGGTACGGGCGGACATGGACACACATTTCCTGGAGCCGTGGTGCCTTTCGGAATGGTTCAGTTAAGTCCAGACACCCGCAACGATGCCTCTTGGGATGCTTGCGGCGGTTATTATTATCACGATACCTTTATATATGGGTTTTCCCATACCCATTTAAGTGGCACTGGAGTTTCAGATTTGGGCGACATTCTGATGCAGCCCTTACTCGTACCTGAATTCGAACCCGAAAAGTACAAACAGCGATTTTCTCACGATTTGGAACATGCCGAAGCGGGCTATTACCGCGTCAAATTTCCCGAAAGCGGCATCCAAGTCGAACTTAGCGCCAGCGCTTATACGGGTTCACAGCGTGTTGTATTTCCCAAGAAAAAAGGAAGAAAATGGCTCTTGATTGACTTGAAACACCGCGATGCGCTTTTGAGTTCCCAATTGGTTTCTGAGGATGCGCGCGGCATACACGGTCACCGACAAAGTAAGCAATGGGCCGATAATCAATGGGTGTTTTTTAATACGCGATTTAGCGAAAACATTCAAGAATGGCGCTACAATGCGGATTCTACGCAAGTGGTTTTGGGATTTGATTTGCCCATGGATACCTTATTGATTCAAACCAGTTTGAGTTTTACCTCCCTGGAAGGCGCCTTGAAAAATGAGCAATATTTCCTACAAAATCACATCCTAGATGATGGGGATTTTGGATACGAACGCGGATTGAATAGGACGAAAATCATTCCTTTTGAAACGGTGGTATATTTTGCACAGTTGGCTTGGGATTCTGAATTGGGTCGCATCAAAATTAAAGATATAAAGGCCCCTGATTCGCAGTTTGTCGTTTTTTATACGGCCTTATACCACACCATGATTCACCCCTCCTTGGCCTCAGATGCCGATGGCAGTTATCGCGGTCGAGATCAGAAAATCCATATAAAAGAACATAAAACGTATCATGTGTTTTCGCTTTGGGACACTTACAGAGCCTTGCATCCTTTGCTTTCCCTGATTGATAAAAACCGAACGCGTGATTTTATTCTCACCATGTTGGATCAATACGAAGAAGGTGGGCGCCTGCCCGTTTGGGAATTGGGAAGTTGTGAAACCAATTGCATGATTGGATTTCACAGCGTACCCGTAATTTTAGATGCGGTGGTACAAGGTATTTATTTTTCGGAGGAAGATCAAGAACGCCTGTGGCGCGCCGTGAAGCACAGTTCGGATTATAAAGAATTAGCTTACGAATACCATATCCCAATAGCCAATGAATTGCTGACTTTGTATGGCTTGAAATTGGGCTATATTGATGTATTGAATCAGAGCGAATCGGTTTCAAAAACCTTGGAATACGCGTATGATGACGCTTGTGTGGCGAAATTGGGCCGACTTTGGGGCTATGATAAAGAAGCGCAAGAATATGAAAACAGGGCCCAACGCTGGCGGGGTTTATGGGATCCGGAGTCTAAGAGTTTTCGCCCGAGATCCAATGGGATGTTTTTGGATCCCTATTATTTAAATGAGGTTAACAATCACTATACGGAAGCCAACGCTTGGCAATACCGTTTTGCGGTACCCCAGGAGATTGAAGGCCTCATAGCCCATTTTGGGGGTGCAGATTCTTTCGAGCGTGCTTTGGATGGCTTGTTTGAGGCATCGGTTAAAACCCGCGGTAGGGAACAAGCCGATATTACCGGGTTGATAGGTCAATATGCCCATGGTAATGAACCGAGTCACCACATGGTTTATTTATATAATTATGTGGGGAAGCCAGAGAAAGCGCAGCGGTTGATTTCTCAGATTCAGCATGACTTTTATACCACGAAACCAGACGGTTATATTGGTAATGAAGATTGCGGCCAGATGAGCGCCTGGCATGTGCTTTCCGCTTTGGGAATGTACCCAGTTGCACCCGGAAGTGGTTATTGGGATATTGGAGTTCCCATGTTCGATAGTGTGGAGGTTTTTCAATCGGATGGAGAGCATATTCGTATAAGTCGATCTAATGGATTTGAAGGGCCTAATCAGGATCGTCTCAATATGCCGCATTTTAAGTCTGTAGCATACGATCAAGCTCCTTGGGTGGTTTCTGAAGCACACGCTGAGCGGATTTACAAGCAGAAATTCGTCGAATTGATTCCAAATTATTCGCAATTATTGCCCCATAATAACCGCATGTCGAACGATTTTCTGATGATTCACCGCTCGGTGCATTTTGAAAAGAGTGGAGTTGTTGGTCGTGTGAATAGTGCATTAAATACCCCATTGGAACCCCTCAGCGAAGAACAAACTAAGAAGCCAGAATGGGCAAATATTGTAGGGAAGGGTTATGTGCCTGAATTGATTTCCCCCGTAAAAGTAAATCAAGGGGAATTGTATCAGCTGCATGTTAAAGGCGCCATGAAGACACAGCCGGTGGCGGTATTTGTGCGTTTTATGGATAGTAGTTTGCTTTTTGGGGAATCTCGCGAAGGGTTTTACAAATTATTTAAAGAAATAAAAACCGCCGAAGGTTTGATGCGAATTCCGGGCTATGCAATTCACCATCGCTTGTTTTTGATTGAATCGGATACGCAAATCAGTTTGAAAGGAAGCGCTTTGGTTTGGGCGGCTTTTATGGATAGAGATTCGTGGGTAGGGAAGCCGTTTGTGGCTCGATACATACATGAGAAATCCAATGATTTTGAGGTAAAAGAAATTAAGGGAAATTACAATCCACAGTATAGTGGTGGTGGTGATGGGGCTCTGGTAGATGGCGTTTTTGGCAGCGAAGAATGGAGATCGGGTTCTTGGCAAGGGTACCAAACCCAAGATTTTGAGGCTTTGATTGATTTGAAAGAAATTACGCAATTGAATTATTTAGGAGCGCGATTCCTTTCCGACGAACGGGCATGGATTTTTCTTCCCAAGAAAATCACAATAGAATATTCGGTTGACGGTAAAAAGTTCAAACCTTATAATGCGTTTGAGTTTAACGAATCGGAAAGACGGGAAAATGTGGGTATTTATCCCATTGTTATGGGTCATGCCAAGAAGAAAAAAGGCGTTAAGGCGCGCTATATTCGTGTTAAGGCACAAAATTTCGGGAAACTTCCCAAAGGACATCCCGGCTATGATTTTGACGGAGATGCCTTTATTTTTATTGATGAAATTTTGATCAATCCTATGGTGATGCAGATGTTATAGGGAATGATTTCGCCCGTTCTGACAGTTACACGAGTTTCGGATTTTCCTCGTTTAGGGGCATTTCCCATTGTACCGATGCCACACGTTTGTGAATCCAATAAAAGGCCATAAAATGCAGAAGTACCACAAATTCGAGTCCAATGATATACCAAGGCCATTCGCCGATAATCATGGGATTATTGGCTTCGGGTTTTTGGGCGATATACATATAATTGGAATCCAATAGGTAGTTGATAAGTCCGATTACAGGTAAAACCAATTGGGTATATCCAAATACTTTGAGCCAGGAATACACGCGGGGTTTGAATCCCAAGCGCAGACTTCCATAAAGAGCGGCAACGATGATGCCCCCATGGGAGATGCTGAATTCTACGAGGTGGTAGGGGGTAAGACCGTTGGTAATTTCCGGGGTAATGAAGGCATGAATTGCGCCTGCACTCCAATAAATAAGAAATTCGTAGGCCCATTGTTTGCGATAGAGGAGAAAATACACACTGAGGAAGGTAGACAGCGAGCAAAGATGCAAGGGCAAATACGTATCTATGCGCCAAATACCGTGGTACCAAGCCTCTAATTGTTCGCCTATGAAATTTATCCCAATGATGAAAGCCAAAGCTTGGGCGATATAGGTACGGCGTTGTTCACTGGCCTTATTACTTAGGATGAAAACAAGGAATGCTGCAAGAACAAGTCCTAAATTCATGGCAATCCATAGGGGATGTCCAATAGCTATGGTATCATGTAGGGCGTTGCGGTTCATTTTCGCAAGATATGTATTTTTGTGAATTTTTTAGCTTCAGGAAATTTCTTATTGTTTGATATATGAGGTATTAGGGAGAAATTGGAGGTGGATTTCTGCGAGTCTTGGGGTAAAATGCAAGAATATCTGATAAATTTATTTGTTGGAATGGCAAAAAGTCTTATTTTTGCACTCCCTAATAAAACGAAAGCGCTATTAGGTCGTTCTGAATTTGGTATCGTAGCTCAGTCGGTAGAGCAAAGGACTGAAAATCCTTGTGTCGGCGGTTCGATTCCGTCCGATACCACTTCAAAAAAATGAAAGTCGCCTGTGAAGGCGACTTTTTTTTGACCTGTTTTTTAAGTCCAACTCGCTTGTGCAAAATCCCAATTGTTCATGCGGGTGGTTAGAGGTCCCTCAACTTTATCGACTTTAGAATATTCAGATAAAGACGCCAAGATATTAATCCTTCGATACCTTCATATATTCCTTCTTGCCGCTTCTGTCAATTTCAATAACATAAAGGCCAGATTTCAAATACTCCGTGTTAAGGGGTATCGTAGATATTCCAACTGGGGAATTTCCCCCGAAAACAGATTGAATTTCCTTTCCTTGGATATCCAAAATTCGGATGTTTAACCGGTGGTTTTGGGTATTGTTTATCCTTAAAATACTTCCATGCTCTAAGGGATTGGGATAGATTTCGGAGCGTTCGGTTTCAACCGTTTTGTATCCATCGATGGAAGCAAATACATCCACGTTCGATTTCAACAAAACAAAGCGATTTGGGGATTCAGTGAGGGCGTAAATTTTGCCATCGGGCGCTTGTCGGATATCCCGAAAACGCGCATATCCATTCAAACTACGAGATGCCGAAACCTTTTTATCGTCTTTCATTTTAAGCCAATGAACGTGTGTACCCGCCAAAGCGCCAATAAGAATGTCTGCCTCATTATCGGCTTGTCCGTTTTTCAAAAAAGTCAGGCCACTGGGAGCAATCGATGGAACCCAATAGGTGAGGGGCAAAACCATTCCAGGAAGCGTGGTATCGGGTGTTATGGGCGTGCCGTCGTAATTGATGCCGAAGGTAACCTCGGGCCATCCGTAATTGGTATTGGGCTTTATCAGGTTGAGCTCATCTCCGCCGCGTGGACCGTGTTCGTGGGCGTAAATTTCGCCACTTACAGGATGCATGGCCATGCCCTGTATGTTGCGATTTCCCCAACAGTAAATTTCGGGCTTGGTATTGGGAACGGATACCAAAGGATTGTCGCTCGGAACCGTGCCGTCGTCATTTAAGCGAAGCACTTTGCCCAAATGATTGTTTTTATTTTGAGCATTATCTGGCGTTCCACGGTCTCCCACCGATAGGTAAATGAGGTTGTTGCGATCAAAAACGATGCGACTTCCAAAGTGTACCCCAGAGTTTACTACAGGCAATGCACGGAATAATTCGGTGAAATTTTGCAGTTCGTTATTGACCAAAGTGCCTCTTCCCAATGCTGTTGTTTGTCCGCCGGTTGCCGCAACCGCATAGGTAAGGTACACGTAATTATTGTTGCTGAAGTTCGGGTGCAGGGCAACGTCGAGCAATCCCCCTTGACCAACCTGAGCCACCGAAGGAACCCCGCTGATTTCAGTCTTGGTATTGGTACTCATATTAAATCGAAACAGTTTCCCCTGCCTTTCCGTGTATATGATTTCTTCTTTATCGATAAAGGTAAATCCCCAAGGACTGGAAATATTACTGAGTAAGATTTTGTCTTCGAACAATTCGGGTGTTTGCGCTTGGGTTGTTGCGATTGTACTTGTCAATAAGGCAATGGTGAGCACACCCAAGGTGGAACGGTGTTGGAGGGTTTTTAGAAAATGGGAAAGACTTTTCATAAGAGCATACCAAAAATAATAATTTCACATCCTGTTGAATCGTAACAGACGATATTATGACAGTGTTGGTCGGATTTTATCGATGCCTCTATCGATACTCACTTTGGAGCCAATTGGCCATAAAGGCTTCGATTGTATGCGATTTCGGGATGATATCGGAGATAAAAACAGCTCCCCGTTTGATTCGGCCATCTACGTTGCGCTTTACATAAAACCTCAAATTTACTTCTTCAAAACTTCCGAAAACAGGAATCGGGATGCCAAAGATTTTAGATTTATTGAATCCAAATCCTACCAAACTGATATATGCTTCTCCCTTAAAGGTGTCGATTTCAACGCCATAGGGCAAAAAC